>CAYSMO010000082.1:0-9898 GCA_964432125.1 uncultured Bacteroidaceae bacterium
TCGTTCCCGGTAACCTTCCGCTCTTTTTCATCGAGTGTGGTGAACGCTGTATTTTCCGGAAGCGTACGAACGATCACCTTGCTGCCGCTGATTTTTGCAGCGTCGAAGGCGTGCAGTGGCTGACCGGTTTCATGTAGTACATAGTTGGTGATATCCACGATGTTATTGATCGGTTCCTGTCCGATCGCCCTGAGCCTGTTCTTTAGCCAGTCGGGACTCTCCTTCACAGTTAGCCCGGTAAGGGTAACTCCTGAATACCTCGGGCATGCCTCCGGGTTTTCAACGGTAACAGCGATCGGAAGCTCGTTGTTGTCCTGTGAGTATGTATCGACTGACGGTTTTTTTAGTTTGGCCGGTTGACCCTGCTGCTTCAGGAATGCAGCGATATCGCGTGCCACACCTATGTGTGATGCTCCGTCAATCCGGTTGGGTGTAAGTCCGATCTCTAATGCCACATCCCTCTCCAGCTTGAAGTAATCGCTGGCCTGACTCCCTGCCTTAGCGTTGTCGTCCAGCACCATAATTCCTTCATGACCATGTCCGAGTCCGAGCTCATCCTCTGCACAGATCATGCCCGAAGAAGCTTCTCCCCTGATTTTGGCCTTTTTGATAACAAACCCCTCCTTGCTGCCGACAGGATACAGCGTGGTGCCTACTGTAGCCACAGGAACGGTTTGGCCCACAGACACATTCGGGGCTCCACATACAATCTGCACTGGCTCTTCACTACCAATATCGACCAAGGCAACTGTGAGCTTATCTGCATTGGGATGCTTCGAGCAGGAGCGAACCTTGCCGATGACAACACCTTCAAGTCCTCCTTTTACAGTTTCGTATTCCTCCATCCCTTCCACCTCCAGGCCTGTATCGGTAAGTATTCCGGCTAGTTCAGCAGGTTCAATGGAGAAGTCCAGATATTGCTTCAGCCAATTGTAAGAAACTTTCATATTTGTCTTGTTTAAAAAAATGCTAATCACATACAAAAATTCCGGAGTGATTTCGGAATTCTCATACGACGCACAAAAATAGAAAATTTAAGAGAGAATCGGTGCTAATACTGCAGCCATTTCAGGGCCGCCTCTTTTGTGCTGAATACTTTGGAACGGTAGTTTCCGATCTGTGCCTTTTCTGAAAACAGGGTGGTAATCACGGTTGAATAGGGATCTTCTGCTACAAAAGCCTCTGTGAGTCTCTCATAATTATTGGAAGCCTTCTCAAGTGAGCCGACCATGGCATCAATATCTTGCGGATTTACCTGGTAGCTTGTTGCCGTAACAAAACAGATCACCCTGAGGTCCCTCGGGTATTCCTTGTTTTTGGCGAGATTGTTATAATACTCTATAACGAATTGTGGGGCAAGCTGATTTTCCACGGTCAGAATAAGTATCCCCAGGCTATTATCAAAAGTTGTAATCAAACGGCTCACAGAGTCTGTTTTATGTGATAGAACAATTAAACAAAAAGTTCAAGTGGTTGAAACATGGCTGGGATAAATGTATGAATTTTTACCTAATCAACAAGGTAATTTTGTTAACAAGGGGTTTAGGTTTGACGAATATGTGTTTCGAGCAGACCTACAAACACTTTGTGGGCCTCGGGATAGGTTGCAGGTGCAGGACTGTCCCCTGTAATCATTATTTCTCCAATTTCTGATTCAGGAAGTGGTCCGCGCTTTTTAATGTGTGCAAAAAACAGGCGGCCAAAAAGGACCTTCCCCCGGATAGATACCCTGTAGTCGGTGAGCACGCTCATCTCTGATTCTGTTGTCCCGGTCTCCTCGTAAAGTTCTCTCCTTGCAGCCTCCCCGGCCTCCTCATTCTTTTCAATATGTCCCGCCGGCAGTTCCCAGCTCTGTCGTTCCCTGTGCCGCACGAATATCCATTTGTCATTTTCACGTGCTCCGATCACCACATAGGTTAGGTCAGCAGGAGGGATGCTTCCTGCCTTAAACAGGGTTATCTGAATGTCGTTGTTCATCAATATATCGACATCCTGGATCAATAGTTGTTCATTATATTTGTCGATTTCGATCATAAATTATTCGCTAACTTCGGCAATTTCAATACTTTTGTAATTCTAAAACAGAGAGAACATGGGTAAGAGCAACAACAGACCACTCATCCTGGTTACAAACGATGATGGATACAAAGCAAAGGGTGTTTCCAAATTAACCGAGATAGCACAAGCGTTTGGGGATGTCGTGGTTATGGCTGCTTCGGAATCACAGTCAGCCAAATCACATTCCATAACCATTAAGGATCCCATTATGTATAAAATGATGGAAGATACTCCCGAGCTTACCAGATACATTCTTAAAGGCACACCGGCCGATGGTGTAAAGATGGCCCTCAACAGTATTCTTAGCAGGAAGCCCGACCTCCTGCTTTCGGGGATCAATCATGGTACCAATTCTTCAACAAGTGTGGTATACTCAGGAACGATGGCAGCCGCACTTGAGGGGGCCATTCATAAGATCCCCTCCATCGGTTTTTCTTTACTCGATTACCGTCCGGATGCTGACTTCGATGCTGCCGAACTATTTGTAAAGCAGATTATACAGCAGACGATGAGTAATGGGCTTGCAAAGGGAATCTGTCTGAATGTTAATATCCCTGCTGTCTCAAGGGAGGAGATCAGGGGTATTATGATTTGCCGGCAGACCAACGGATACTGGAAAGAGTCGTTTGAGATCAGGGAAGACCCCCGGGGAGCGAAATATTCATGGCTCACAGGTCATTTCATTAACAGGGAGCCCGAGGCAACGGATACAGACGAGTGGGCCCTGCAGAACAATTATCTTTCGATCGTTCCTATCCAGTCAGATTTCACTGCCCATGAGCAGATTGGTAAGCTGAAGGCGTGGGAGAAATTAGAACCATATAATGAAAGCAGCCATTAAATACGACAAACTGGGTACAGGACTTGTTTTGGGGGTCCTGCTGCCTGTACTTTCTTTCATCATCGGATGGGGTTTTATGTCAGATGTTACCCTTGGGGAGTATTTCCGGCAATTTGAACAGTTGAACAGGTTATCCGGCCTGATCAGCCTGAGTGCCCTGCCTAACCTATTGCTGTTTTTTATTTTTATCTGGTTGAACATGTACCGGGCAGCCAGGGGGGTGATTTTTGCGACCCTGATCCTCGCTTTTGTAATGCTGATCATTAAATTTGTTTAGTTCATCATGAGGTATTTTCTTATTGCAGGCGAAGCCTCCGGTGATCTTCATGCATCCAATCTGATGCTTGGACTGCAGGAGGAGGACCCGGAAGCGGAGTTCCTGTTTATAGGGGGTGACCTGATGGGTGAAGTTGCCCGGCAGAAACCCTTGCAGCATTACAGGAAGATGAATTTTATGGGTCTCTTTGCCGTAATAGCCCATATGAGGTCACTTCGGACTATCCTTCTGAACACGAAAAAGGCAATTATAGACTATGCTCCCGATGCATTAATCCTCGTGGATTATGCCGGGTTTAACCTGCGGATCGCCCGGTCTGTTGCAGGGAGGGGAATCAGGGTTTTCTATTATATCTCACCGAAAGTGTGGGCCTGGAGAAAATCAAGGATCAGGCTGCTGAAAAGATATGTTGACCAGCTGTTTGTGATCTTTCCCTTTGAAGTTGCATTCTTCCGGCAGAACGGATTGGAGGTTGAATACCATGGGAACCCACTGATGGATGTAATGCAAGAATTTGATCAGGAGAGGGTCAGCCGGGAGCAGTTTCTTGTATCAAACAACCTTCCCGACCAGCCGATTATCGCCCTGCTTGCAGGTAGTCGCAAGCAGGAGATCACAAATTGCCTGCCTGAAATGATCAAAGCGTCACAGCGTTTTCCTGACCACAATTTTGTTGTTGCCGGGGCTCCATCAGTTGACAAAAATATTTATGACTCATTGCTTGAAGGCACCGGGATCAATATTGTTTATGGCAACACCTACCAGCTTCTTTCTCATGCAAAAGCGGCCGTTGTGACCTCTGGCACCGCCACCCTGGAAACCGCACTTTTGAATGTTCCCCAGGTAGTAGTATACAAGACCGGTAAATTGACATACAGAATTGGGAAATTATTTGTTAATTTCAGGTTTTTTAGCCTGGTCAACCTCATTTTTGGGGATGAACTTGTAAAGGAGTTGCTGCAGGTTAGGATAGAAGAGGGTATTCGTGATGAATTGTACAGAATAATAAATGAGCCGGAACACAGTTTAAAAATAAGAGAAGGATATGGACAGATCAGACACCTCCTGGGAGAAGCAGGAACATCCCGGAGGGTTGCAGTTAAAATGACAGAGCTGTTGAAATAGATACTATATTAATTTGAAAATGAGCAAATTTGAAAATTTGAAAATTCCCCGGGATAGTTGAGATATCGTTGGGATCGGTGAGATAATCGTTGGGATCGGTGAGATAATCGTTGGGATCGATGAGAAAATTTTGGGATCAATGAGAGAATTGTATAGAAGGGAAAAAATCAGAAAGGGGGGTGTGATGCTCCTGCTGACATTGATCATAACTGCCACGGGGCTGAATGCCCAGGCAATACGGATCGGTCTGTATCATGATGAAGTGGTACGGTCTGTTGCTGTTTCCTGCACAGGAGGAGCTTATATCATCATGGTTGGTGACGAACGGATGGGTGAGTTCAAAGAGGGCGATATTCTTTTTGCTTCACTTGAAAAAGATCGTGTCAGACTCTACAACGCGAGCCGCGTAATTGGAAGTTTTGAGGAGGTGGAACTAAGGAGCATCAACCTGACCAGTACATTCAGAATACGTCCGGTAATCCCTGCACTCGGTTCAAGGTCGTATGACGATGGACTGCTGCTCACTTCGGGCGACGACTATCTGAATATCATTAACCAGGTTGATTTCGATAAATATATAGCCGGTGTATTGGAATCAGAAGTGGGACCGAATGCTGATGATGAACTTTATAAGGCACATGCCCTGTTAACACGGACCTATTTGCTGAATCATTTTGAACGGCATATGGAGGAGGGTTTTTCCTTGTGCGACGGTGTGCATTGTCAGGCCTATCATGGCCGGGTAGCTTTTAATCCCGAAATAGCCAGGTCGGTCTTTGAAACCACCGGGGAAGTGGTGACCGATTTCAATTATAGATTGATATCATCGGTTTACCACTCCAACAGTGGTGGTGAGACACAGCGGGCCTCCGATGTATGGCTAAAGGATGTGGACTACCTGCAGGCAGTGATTGATCCATATTCACTTCATCAGCCAAATGCGAAGTGGTATGACACGATATACTTTGACAAATGGAAAGCCTACCTGCTTGACAAAGGGATGGGTTCGGTGAAAAAGATCCCGGATGAGCTCTTGTACGTTCAGCAGCGCCACAGAAGAAAATATTTTGTACTCGATGAGGATTCACTGCTAATAACCACCATTCGGGATGATTGGGGATGGCGATCTACATTTTTCAATATGTTTCCGGAAGAGGGCGACAGGATCGTGATTTGGGGAAAGGGATATGGACATGGTGTGGGGTTGAGTCAGGAAGGAGCGATGTACATGGCGAAGCAGGGATTTAACTATAAGGATATACTGAGGTTTTATTTTTTTAATATACGGATCATGCACTATGAGGATCTTCCCAGGTCGAGCCTGCCGGATTTGGACTATGATTAAGGGATGAGCAAAAAACAATTTTAAGAGAAAAATCCATGAACCCCTCATCATTGGAAATAGATATTTTAGCGGTGCAAAGACAAAAGGACATGTATAAATTGTTCGATAGCGAACTGTTCGATGATGAGGGCTGCTCATATAGAAATATATTTTTTAGCGGTATTCGCGAGCTCACTGCGTTCGGTTCGCCGAGCACCATAGAAAATATTTTATTATGCGAGGCAACAAGTTACCTGTAGTTTGAACGATATTTATATTTATATATATCAAGTAGTTAGATAAAGAATTAATACATATGAATCGATGTGGGTAATATTTGGAAAAGAGATTAAGGGGTTTTTCAGCTCCCTGACAGGCTATGTTGTTATGATTGTGTTCCTTACTATGAACAGTCTTTTTATGTGGGTGTTCCCTGGTCAGATGAACGTGCTTGAAACGGGCTATGCCACACTTGAAAGTCTCTTTGCAATCGCACCGTGGGCTTTTCTTTTTCTTGTGCCGGCCATTACCATGCGAATGATCGCCGAGGAGAAGAGAGTGGGAACACTCGAGCTGCTCTACTCCAGGCCTGTAACTGAACTGCAAATTGTAGGTGCAAAATTTCTGGCATCCTGGAGCCTGGTTCTGTTATCGCTGGTTCCGACCCTGGTATTTTTCTGGTCGGTATATAAACTCGGATCACCTCCGGGCAACATTGATATTGGTGGTACGTGGGGCTCTTATATCGGACTGTTTTTTCTCGGTGGGATCTATGCATCGATCGGTATATTCGCATCTTCTGTCACAGATAACCAGGTTGTTGCATTTATTCTGGCCGTGCTGATGTCGCTGCTGATGTACCTCGGTTTCGATCTTTTGTCGGGCCTGGCAGATGAGGGAAAGACCAGCCTGTTGATCTCCAGCTTCGGGATCGATCACCATTATAATTCCATCAGCAGGGGGGTGTTGGATTCGCGCGACCTGCTTTACTTTATAGGTGTGATCGTGCTGTTTATTGTATCGGCCAGGCTTGTTTTACAGAGAAATAACTGGTAAGAAATGGAGAATAAAAAGAACATATTCAGAGAGGATATTTTCAGGTATATCGCGCTGATTGTGGTGCTGTTGATTGTTGCGTTGGTGTCGTCGAAGAATTTCTTCCGGATCGATCTTACCTCGGAGAAGCGTTATACCCTGTCAGAATCGACGAAAAGTGTTTTGCGCAACCTCGATTCACCGGTATACTTCAGGATTTACCTGGAGGGAGATCTTCCTCCGGACTTTGTAAAATTCCAGGTGTCTATCCGTGAATTGCTGGAAGAGTTCCGGGCTTACGGGCGTGAGAATATCCAATACGACTTTATTAATATATATGATGAGAAGGATGAAGCGGTGCGCAACCGGACGATGATGAACCTGTATACCAAGGGGCTCAGGGTTACCAATATCAAGATGAAGGATGCTGAGGGAGGAACAAGTGATAAGATAATTTTTCCTGGTGCGGTACTGAATTATCGTGGGTTTGAGTTTCCCGTGAACCTGCTGAAGAATAATCCTTCACTTCCCCACCAGGTGAATTTGAGCAACTCCATTCAGTCGCTGGAGTATGAATTCTCCAAGGCCCTGCACAGTTTGTCGAAAGAGGATGTTCCCAGGATTGCTTTTATTGAGGGTCACGGTGAGCTTGACTCCCTGCAGACTTTTAGCATTATGAATGAACTAAAGAATTTCTTCCAGGTCGACCGGGGGGTGATCAACGGAAACCTTGAAGCGCTGCTCGATTATGAGGCCATTGTTATCGCACAGCCGATGCGTCCCTTTGAAGAGGCCGATAAGTTCGCGATCGACCAGTATATGATGCGCGGGGGCAAGGTGCTTTGGTTTATCGATCCTGTTGTAACACTGCCCGACAGCCTGGCCAGCGGGATGACCATCTCACTGGTGAATCAGCTGAACATTGAGGATCTGCTTTTTAAATATGGCATACGGATCGATTACAATATTGTAACAGATCTGCAATGCAACTATGTTCCAGTAAATATCTCTGTTGATCCGGGTTCTGAAGATACCGAGATGCGTTCCTGGGTTTACAGTCCACTGCTTTCGGCACCCTCAACCCATCCGATTACCCGCGGACTAAACTATATTCATGGTCAGTTTATCTCAGCCTTCGACACCATACCTTTGAATAGTGGAGATGTGGACCGGACCGTATTGCTCTCCACCTCTGAACGTTCCCAGAGCAGAAGGGTTCCGCTCCGGATCACGATGGATGAGGTATCGAGAGATCCCGACCCGAGAATGTTTACCGAGAGCAATCTCCCGGTGGCCGTTCTGTCGGAAGGGGTTTTCCCCTCATTCTACAGCAATTACTCGGTACCTAAGGGGGTCTATCCCCCCGATGCTGAGATTATCAGTGAAAGTAAACCAACATCAATGCTGGTGGTGACCGATGGGGATATGATCCGCAATGAAGTTAGGGTAGAGGGCGGGAGATATATGGCTGAAAAGCTTGGTTATGATAAATATACCTCCCAGACTTTTGGTAATTTGGAATTTATTTTGAATGCCGTGAATTACATGACCGATGAGACAGGTTTGATGGAGCTGCGATCGAGGGAGTTTAAGCTGCGGCTGCTCGACAGGTCAGTGACCAAAGATAAGAAGGCGGTTCTGAAGTGGAAGATCATCAACAGCTTCGTTCCCGTGTTGATTATCATTTTGTTCGGGATACTGTTTAATCTTTACAGGAAAAGGAAATTTGCCGGAAGATGAGAAAGCGTACCCCCATTCTGATTATCATTGTATTGCTGGCTGTCTCCGGGGGGTACTTGCTGCTGACAGATCCATGGACGACAACAGGCAGGGAGTTGAATGATCTATTGCTCCCCAAAGATGCGAACGTAAGTAATATTTTAGTGATAAGTGGATATGACACCCTTGGGTTTGTGCAAAAAGACACAGCCTGGTACCTTGGAGGGGAGGAGTTGAACAGTGTGGCAGTGGAAAACCTGTTGTTCGCTGCAGCCCGACTTCGGATGACCGGATTAATTCCGGTTTCTGCAATAATTGATGGGGGTGAGCTTACAGAATTTCTTTTTCAGGGAAAGAGTAAGATGCAGGCGAACTTTTATTTTAGAAAAACCGGTCAGGGAGATGTGGTATTTCAACCGGGGGCCGAAATGGGATATAGTGTGGAGATGCCTGGTTTTGAGGATCTTCCCCTGGAGAGGGTCTTTTCTGGAAACAGGGATCATTATAGGAAGCACCTGCTGGTGAGCCTGCTCCCTTCCGAAGTGAGGTCAGTCACGGTTAAACCGCGTAGCGGAACATCTTTTCATGCAGCACAGGATTCATTGCACAATTTGGAGGTGGTTGATCTGTCCGGAATGTGTGATGTGACGGATCATGTTAGTGAGCGCAAACTACGGATGCTGTTTTCCTATTTCAACGCGATCCGTTATGATGAAGTGATAACAGACGAGGATATTGAGCCAGGAACCATTACTGATAAGCCATATGCAACCGTTGAAGTTACCTCTTTTGATGGCCGGGAGTGGAAATTTGAGGTCTATCAATGGATCAAAACAGGCAGTGAAGAGCCGAATTTGTTTGAATCGCTGGTGATCGTTAACAATGCCCTGCCATACCGCTCTGTGAACTACTATTACCTCGATCTGCTGATGCGCGGATTAGAGAGTTATTATTAGTTGGTTGTTTTATGGCGGAGGGTACAGTCTGTTTCAACTTTTTTTTGTATAATTGGTAGTCCAAATATTTGATAAAACGCATTACTATTTAATAGCTCATAAAAACCAGATATTCTATGAAATTTGTCGTATCCAGTATGGAACTGCTGAGCCACCTACAGGCGGTCAGCCGGGTAATAAGTAACAAAAACACCCTTCCGATCCTTGATAATTTCCTGTTCTCTCTTGATGCAGGCATCCTTGAAATCACTGCCTCCGATCTTGAATCAACGCTAATTACCTCCATAAAATTGGAAAATGCAGATGGGTCGGGAGAGATCGCCATACCGGCGAAGATACTTACTGATACCTTGAAAGAGTTTTCAGAGATTCCCCTGACATTTGAGATTAACACCACCTCCATGATGGTTGTGATCCAGTCGGAAAGTGGAAAATTTACTGTTATGGGGCAGAATGCATCCGAATTTCCCCAGGTTCCGGAGATCAAGGATGACCAGAAGCGGGAGCTGGAAATTGATGCAGAAGTTTTGTTATCGGGGATCAACAAAACGATATTTGCAACT
>CAYSMO010000083.1:0-9888 GCA_964432125.1 uncultured Bacteroidaceae bacterium
CAGAAAACAATGCAAATTTTGGGCCTTTTTTTATTCGGTTGAAGATGGAAGAATTGTGTACGATATTTTCTCATCTTTGAAGCATTGATGCAGGGACATTCGAATGTGCAATCTGCCGGTGTCAGTCCATGTGCCAGGACTGTCACATCAGCTTCAACATGGCTTTCACAACATTATCCGCTCCTTCGGCAATTTGTAAGATGTTCGCATCCAACATGTAGCAAGGACTTGTTACTACTTTGTACCGGTCGTCAATGACCACCTCGCCATGGGTTGTTTCAACGTGGCTGGCACCTAAGCTTTCAATGGCAGATGCAGTATCCGCATCAGAACCTATAGTGAGTTTGGCATCTTCCAGTATTTTCACGATCAGTACCGGGGAAATACAAAGTGCGCCGACAGGTTTTTTCGCCTCCACCATACTATGAATTGCATCACTAACCTCTTTTATTACGGTACTGTCCGGACCCTTCAATGCCCAGTCAGAAAGGTTTTTTGCAGCCCCGAATCCGCCTGGGAAAAGCAGTCCGTCGAAATCGTCCTGATTAAATTCCGATAGCGGTTTGATGTTGCCCCGGGCAATCCGTGCCGACTCGACAAGCACATTCCTGGTCTCATCCATCTCCTCGCCAGTGATGTGGTTGATCACATGGTGCTGGTCCATATCGGGAGCAAAGATCTCGTAGCTACCGCCATTGACCGCAATCGCGTAGAGACTCATTGTTGTTTCATGTATCTCGGCGCCATCGAAAACACCGCATCCCGAAAGTACCACTGCAATTTTTTTCATAATATTATAGCCTTTCGATCTCGATCATCAGGTCGTCTTTCATGACCGAGTCGTTTTTACGAACGACGATTTTTTTAATGACCCCTTCTACGTGACTTGATATTTCGTTTTGCATTTTCATGGCCTCGAGGATCAGCACCGGTTCACCGGCTTTGATCTCGGCTCCCTCTTCCACTAGTATTTCAACAATCTTTCCGGGCATAGGGGCCTCCAGGTTGATGGAGGCGGAGCTTCCAACCTGGGATTCCAGAAATTTTTTTCTTTTCAGTGAGAAGGGTGTTTCGACAGTGAAGGTGTGCCAGACCCCATTGAGCATCACCGTGATTTTATTCTGTTTTTTCTCTATGATTTCCAGCGGATATTTTTTGTTTTTCCAAAGCACATATGAGAAACCGTTTGGATCTTCGTACAGTTTCAGTTTTACGGTTTTCCCCATGTATTTGATCTTTTTTTCCATGGGATTGGTAAACGCGTACTCCTTGTTTGCAGTGCTGAGGGCGATGAGTTTGCCTCTTTTTGTTGTTTTAGCTCCTGTCTGTTTCTCTGCCATAACAAATATATTAGCGTAACCTTTTATTCAGTAACCAGGGTGTGATGCTCTTCCCTTTCTCGATGTTTAGCTTTTTGCCTTCGGCCTCTTCCAGGTCGCGGGCATATTCATACACTGCAAAAAAAGCAGCGAGCATCTCTTCATCCGGCTCGGAATGATAATGGAACTTTAGTTCTTCAGAGAGGAATGAGGTATTAAAAATTCCTTTCCGGAAATTTCCGTTCTGAAGGACGGCACGACAAAATGAGAGGGTGGTCTTTGTTCCTTTAATCCATGAATTCCTGATCGCGATGGTGGAGTATTGGAGTGCCTTTTCCCTGGTCTCCCCGTAGACGATCAATTTGGCGATCATGGAGTCGAAATAGGGAGTGATGACCGATCCGTCCCTTACTCCGGTTTCGATCCGGATATGTTCTCCTTCCGGCCAGGAAATCTTTTCAATGGTTCCGAGGCTGGGTGAGAAGCCGGATTGAACATCTTCTGCGTTGATTCTGAACTCAATGGCATGTCCCTTCATTTCAATTTGTTCCTGGGTAAAACTGAGTTTTTCTCCCTGGGCAATGCGTATCATCTGTTCGATCAGGTCGATTCCAGTGACCAATTCGGTGACCGGGTGTTCCACCTGGATCCGGGTATTCATCTCCATGAAATAGAATTTTCGGTCTGCATCCAGCAGGAATTCAACGGTTCCGGCAGAGTAGTATCCGGCTGCACGTGCAATGTTTATGGCCGCTTCACCCATCTCTTTCCTGAGCTTGTCGTCCAGGGCAGGGGAGGGCGATTCTTCCAGCAGTTTTTGGTGTTTTCGCTGGATGGAGCAATCGCGTTCACCCAGGTGAACCATGTTTCCATGCTTATCGGCCAGAATCTGAAATTCGATGTGCCGCGGCTGAAAAGCATATTTCTCAATGAACATATCCGGGTTGTTGAATGCCTTGGCCGCTTCATTGGAGGCCATGTGGTACATACGCTCCACCTCTGCCTCGTTCTTAGCAACACGCATTCCCCGGCCGCCACCGCCAGCTGCTGCCTTCAGGATAACGGGATAACCGATAATATTGGCCATCTTCCTGGCATAACCGGCGTTCAGCAATGTGCCTTTGCTACCCCGGAGCAGGGGAACGTTACTTTTCCTGGCGAGTTCCCTGGCAACCGTTTTGTTTCCCATGTTGTGAATCACCTTTGACGAGGGACCGATGAAATTGATCTGCTCCTCTTCACATCTTTTCGCAAAGAGCGGGTTTTCTGCCAGGAAGCCGTAGCCAGGATGGACCGCATCAATATTGTTCTCCTTTATGGCGTGGATGATCCGTTCGATATCGAGGAATTCGGGAACATCACTCAGGCACTCGGAGAAATCGATGAGGTGATCGGCCTCCTCCAGGTACCATGCATTGGGTTCCTTGGAAGTTTTGATCGCGTAGGTTGTGATCCCCATCTTTTTGGCAGTACGCATGATGCGGATGGCAATTTCTCCGCGGTTGGCTATAAGTAGGCTTTTGATTTTCATAAATAACGTTTACAGGGGTATATTACCGTGTTTACGTGTTGGATTGGTGACATATTTATTCTCCAGGGCCTGGAAGGCTGACTTCAGCTTTTTCCGGGTGATGGCCGGATCGATCACCTCGTCGATGAATCCTTTCTCATCTGCAACATACGGATTGGCGATCTCGTCCCGGTATTTCAAGGCGAGCTCTTTTTTTAGCTTCGCCGGATCATCCGATTTGGCCAGCTCCTTCCTGTAGAGGATCGCCACTGCACCTTCAGGTCCCATGACAGCTATCTCTGCTGTGGGCCAGGCAAAATTAAAATCACCTCCCAGGTTCTTGCTGTTCATAACGCAGTAAGCGCCGCCATATGATTTGCGCATGATGATGGTGATTCTGGGTACTGTTGCATCGGCATAGGCGTACAGCAGTTTGGCTCCATGGCGAATGATACCGCTGTGCTCCTGGTCAATTCCGGGTAGAAATCCAGGCACATCCTCCAGGGTGAGCAGGGGGATATTGAAGGAATCACAAAAACGGATAAACCTGGCCCCTTTGTTGGAGCTATCTATATCTAGTGTGCCTGCAAGCACTTTGGGTTGGTTGGCGATAATGCCGATCACCTTGCCATTCAGTCTTCCGAATCCGACCACGAGGTTCTGGGCAAATTGCTCTGCGATCTCGTAGAAGGAGCGTTTGTCGATAAGCAGGTTGATAACCTCTTTTACGTCGTAGGGTTTGTTGGCATCGTCGGGCACAATATCGCGAAGTTTCTCCTCGATATCTTCTGTTTCATCTTCACTGAGTTCACCTTCCGGACAGTTTTCGAGGTTGTTGGAAGGGAGGTAGGAGATCAGTCGTCTTACCCCCATCAATGTATTCTCTTCATCTTCAAAGATCATCTGTGCCACGCCACTTTTCCGGGCATGCACCTCCGCTCCCCCAAGGTCGTCGAAAGAGACATCTTCGTTCAGCACCTCTTTAACCACATTTGGTCCGGTTACAAACATGTAACTGGTCTTGTTGGTCATGAATACAAAATCGGTGATCGAAGGTGAATAGACAGCACCTCCTGCGGCCGGTCCCAGGATGACAGAGATTTGTGGGATAACCCCCGAGGCCTGCACATTGCGGTAGAAAATTCCTGCATATCCGGCCAGACTGGCCACCCCTTCCTGGATGCGGGCCCCACCAGAGTCGATGAGACCGATAACGGGTGCGCCCATTTTCAGGGCCATGTCCTGCAGTTTCATGATTTTTGCCGCATGAATGCTTCCGAGCGATCCCCCCATGGTATTGAAGTCCTGAGCATAGGCAAATACGAGCCTGCCATGCACCTGCCCGTGACCAATGATCACGCCATCGCCATAGGAGGAGGTGACTTTGCCGAATTCGCCTTCTCCTTTTGCAGGGGTGACGAATGCATCGACCTCTTCGAAGGTGTCTGTATCAAATAAAATTGCTATTCTTTCCCGGGCAGTTAATTTTCCTTTTGAGTGCTGCTTTTTTTTGGAATCTGTGTCGTATTGTGACTCAAACAGCTGTTGCCTTTCAAGGAATCTTTTGAAATTTTTTCCGTTTACATCCATGAAATAATCGTATCATTCATATTTCAGACAAATCAGTCACCCAATTGTTTCCCAACTTGTCATACAAATTCTGTAACACAAAACTATAAATAAATTCGGTTTTTCGACCGAATTAGCACAAATTGTTCTGCAAGGCCGTAAAGAGATCATTTATTTTTCGAATGTACGTGTGCAGGACACGATGCCCCTGCTATTTTCTTCAGTTACAATTTTTTCATAACCAGGCATCTCCTACCGGCCTTTCACATAACTTAGGCATTTCATCCCGACCTTTCAGGACCTTCCGTCTCCTCAATCCAGCCATACCCGTTAATAATGCTCAAAAGATTTGCTGATTTGGTATGTCCGATGGTGCTTACATAGATATGTATTACGAGGAACAGGGAGATAAAAAAACCCATGGCGACGTGTACCACTGCGGTAACAAGTATGCCACTTACCCCGAATAGTGCTTTTAAAACAGATTCAGGGAAGAGCAACCCCAGGCCTGATATAATCACGAGAGGCACACCAACATACATGATAATTAGATAAAACAGTTGCTGGAGTGGATTAAACTTTCTCTCTTTGGTGATTGGATAGGGCTTCTTCTCTCCTTTAAATTTGCCTATTACATAATATCTGCCTTGCCGAATCAACCTTTTTCCGAGTCCCAGGGGTGGCATTTTATAGTATTTGCGGTTTCCGGTTGTAATATTGGCTACAAAAAATATGAGGTAACTGAAGCTTAGTATCACACCTGCGATGTTATGGATTTTTATTGTCTTGGAGAGCTCAATGAGTTTGTTGTCGGGATCTATATAATACATGCTTATCCCTGTTGCGATAAGTACCAGGATGCAGATTGCGTTCAGTGCATGCCATAGCCTAATGGACAGGGGGTAATGATATGATAGTTTTGCCATTGAATTACTTTTATATATGAGTCTACCTGCCTACTTGCAAACTATCTGGTCCCGTTTGGCAGACAATAGTTTGTTTTCAAAAACCCAGTCCGAAACGAGATTTTATTATTATTAGAATTTCCAGGTTATAGAATCGATTTAAAATTACATTTTTTTTTTGAATGACAGCCGATATTTTCTCTTCTCAACATATTAACAGGTACATAATCCTAAAAAACAAAAAAATCATGAAGTACGGAATCAACAAAGCTACCCTGGTGGGTAATGTAGGCGATGCGCCAAAGATCAATGAAAAAAATGGTGAGATATTTCTTGCCAGTTTCCCTTTTGCTACCTCTGAGACTTATAAGGACAAAAACGGTGAAGAGGTCACCAGCACCCAATGGCACCGGGTGAAGGTGTGGAACAAAAAGGCTTCTGTTATTAAGGAGTATGTAAAGAAGGGTGACTCTCTTTACATTGAAGGAAAAATTGTGAACAACAGTTGGGATGATGAGGAGGGAAACAAGCGTTACAGCACGGAGATTGAGTGTGACAATTTCTTATTTCTCAGGTCAAAAAAACCTGATGAGAATTAGTATCGGGATGATTTCCTGTTAATAGAGTCTGACTTTACGGAGATCCAATAATTGGTGTTATACCATGTTTTGTTAACGTTCGGGATTGGGTAATGAATGCAAGTTCATTACCCTATTCTTTTTCCATGTAATCCGAAATTGGGGCACATGTACAAACCAGGTTCCTGTCGCCATAAGCATCATTGGTTCTTCCCACATAGGGCCAGAATTTATTCTCTCCTACCCATGTCAGCGGAAAAGCCGCTTTTCTCCTGGAGTAGCTATGGTTCCAGGAATCTGAGACAATTTCTGTTTGTGTATGGGGTGCGTTTTTAAGCACATTGTCTGACTTATCCATTTCTCCTTTTGCAATGGACTGAATATCTCTTGCTATGTCTGTCATTGCATCAATAAAACGGTCAAGCTCCGCTTTCGATTCACTTTCAGTTGGTTCTACCATGAGTGTTCCATGTACCGGAAAAGAGAGGGTTGGTGCGTGAAAGCCATAGTCCATGAGTCGTTTTGCGATATCTGTTTCAGTTATTTCTGTATCATTCCTGAATCCCCTACAGTCGATGATCATCTCGTGGGCCACGAAACCTTTCTTACCCTTATACAGAATCTTATAATGGTCTTTCAATTTAGAAGCGATATAGTTGGCATTCAGGATTGCAACCTTTGATGATTCAGTAAGGCCTTCCTTTCCGAGCATCTTGATATAGGCGTGAGATATCGGCAGTATTCCTGCACTGCCAAAGGGCGCCGCCGAAACAGCATGAATACCATTTACACCTCCAGTTTCAACCACAGGGTGTGCCGGGAGGAATTCAACAAGATGTTTGGCTACACCGACCGGGCCAACACCGGGGCCTCCACCACCGTGGGGTATGGCAAAGGTTTTATGTAGATTCAGGTGACAGACATCCGCCCCAATCAGTGCCGGATTGGTAAGTCCCACCTGTGCGTTCATGTTGGCGCCATCCATATATACCTGTCCGCCATTTTCATGTACAATCTCTATGATCTCTGTAATGTTTTCTTCGAATACGCCATGGGTAGAGGGATAGGTGATCATGATGGCAGCGAGTTGGTCTGCATTGTTCACTGCCATTTCGCGGAGGGCTTCAGTATCAATATTACCCATCTCATCACACGGAACCACTTTCACCGTCATCCCGGCCATTACCGCACTTGCTGGATTTGTCCCGTGAGCGGAGGCCGGAATAAGAACAATGTTCCTGTTTCCTTCACCCCTGCTTTCGTGGTAGGCCCTGATCAGCATCATTCCTGTATATTCTCCAGTGGCACCTGAATTGGGCTGTAGGGAGACTGCCTCAAAACCGGTAATACGCTCCAGGTCATGACTCAACTCATTCATCATCTGGTAATACCCTTCTGCCTGGTTCATAGGTATAAAGGGATGCAGGTTAGCGAATTCGCTGAAGCTGACAGGGAAGAGTTGTGTGGCTGCATTGAGCTTCATGGTGCATGAGCCGAGGGAGATCATCGACTGTGTGAGGGATATATCTCTTCTTTCAAGCATGCGGATATAGCGCATGATTTCCGTTTCTGACCGGTATGTATGAAATACCTTCTGTTGAAGGATCGCATCCTTTCTGAACAGCTGTTCCGGAATGATCGATTTTCTTTTCAGCTTTTCTGTCCGGCGAAAAGCTTTTTTCACAGCAATGGCAAAGACATTTAAAATATCGTTCAGCTCCTTCTCTTTTACGGATTCATCCGTAGAAAGGATCACCGTTTTATCATCGGGATAGAAGAAATTGATCTCAGCCCCTTCCGCTATTTTTCTTATATCTGTTGATGAGATATTCTCAGGGAGGTTAATCTTCAGGGTATCGAAGAAAAATTCGTTTTCCTGTTTGTACCCCAGCTTATTCAGTTGCTCATCAAGCCAGGCTGCCCCGGTATGAATGTCTTCAGCTATCTCCAGGAGACCTTCAGGGCCATGATAAACGACATACATGCCAGCCATGCTTGCCAGCAGTGCTTGTGCCGTGCAAATATTTGAGGTTGCGCGTTCACGTTTGATATGTTGTTCACGTGTTTGTAGCGCCATTCTTAGTGCCGGATTCTCATGTACATCGATTGAAACACCGATGATCCGTCCTGGCAGTTGACGTTTAAAGCTATCTTTTGTTGCAAAAAATGCTGCATGCGGACCGCCATAGAACATTGGGATACCCAGCCTTTGGGTTGATCCAACCACTACATCGGCACCCCATTCTCCCGGGGGCGTCAAAAGAGACAGACTGATAATATCGGCAACCACCCCTACAAAAAGTCCATGCTCTTTTGCTCTGGCTACAAAAGGACTATAATCAAAGAGCTTGCCATCTGCAGCAGGATACTGGATAAGTGTGCCAAAGGTTTTTTCAGAGGCTTTGTCTGAAAAATCCATTTTCCGGAAATCACCAGTTACAATTTCAATTCCCAGAGGCCTGGCTTTTAGTAGCAAGAGATCCATGGTCTGTGGAAAAATGTTTACATCTGCAAAAAAGACATTCTTCCCCTCCTTTTCATCAGAACGAGATCTGGAGTTATACATCATGATCATGGCCTCTGAAGCTGCAGAAGCTTCGTCGAGCAGTGAGGCATTTGCGAGCTCCATTCCGGTAAGTTCAGTAATCACTGTCTGGAAGTTGAGTAATGCTTCCAGTCTTCCCTGGGAGATCTCCGCCTGATATGGGGTATAGGAAGTATACCAGTTCGGGTTTTCAAAAATATTCCGCCTTATCACGGAGGGTAGAATTGAGTTATAGTACCCCTGACCAATATATGATTTGAAAACCCTGTTTTTCTTGCTGATCCCGGTGATCATGCTGAGGTAGTCTGACTCACTGATTCCCTCTTCAAAACTGAATGTTTCAGGGGAAAGAATAGAGGATGGGATTGTGCTTTCAATCAGTTTATTTAATGATCCGACACCAATGCCCTGAAGCATCTCATCAACATCACTTTTCCGGGGGCCGATATGCCGGTCACTGAACTTGTCTGCTCTCATACGGGTTTTATTTTAACACATTGAATTGAAGCCCAAATATAATTATTCGAATTCACAGATTCGGGCAAAAAAATCATGTTGTATAATCATTAAAAAAGGGATTGTATTCAATCTCATAACCAATGGTCGAAGATTCACCATGTCCCGGCCATATGGTTGTTTCGGGTGGTAATGAAAAGAGGTTTTCCCTGATGCTTGCTATCAGTGTGTCGAAGTCACCCCCGGGAAGGTCGGTACGTCCTATACTCCCGGAAAAAAGGGCATCTCCGGTAAGTGCGAAGCTATCTTTTTTTGAATAAAAGGCAAGGCTTCCCTGAGAATGGCCAGGTACATGAATCGCCTTTAGCTCAGAATTCCCAAAGGTAATTGTATCATTGTGATTCAAGTATTTGTCAGGTTCGGGAAGTGGTTTCACATTGAATCCAAATAGCTCTCCCATCACCGGAGCTTTGCCAAGGAGCTCCATTTCTTCGAGATGCGCCTGGAAAGGGATGTTGAATTTTTTTTTCAAAAAATGGTTCCCCAGAACATGATCAATATGACAATGGGTATTCAGATGGATCACCGGGGTCAGGTTGTTCTGTTCTAAAAAGGAGAGTAGCCTCAGGTCCTCTGTTTTATCGTAATTTGCAGGATCAGCTATGATGCATTCCCCGGTCTCATCATACAATAAATAGGTGTTAACACCAAAAGAGTTAAAAACGAGCTTTTCAAGATGTATCATGGTATTAATTTGTTTTTCCCTGAAGTAATGGAACAAATGCAAAGTGTCCATGTTCAGTTGTAACCACCTCTTTTTCACTTTTCTTTTCCAGCAGCAACATTTTCTGTCCTAGCCGGTCGCCCACTGGTATGACCATCTTTCCTCCAACTGCCAGTTGTTCGAGGAGCTTTTCGGGAACATCATTTGCTCCGGCCGTAACAAGTATTCGGTCGAATGGAGCAAAAGCAGGCAGTCCCTCGTAACCATCGCCATAATAGAATC
>CAYSMO010000084.1:0-9855 GCA_964432125.1 uncultured Bacteroidaceae bacterium
TGTCGCATGTGGCCCAGTTGCTGACGTAATGATTGATCCATCTTTCGAAAACCAGAAAATCATCCGGTAAGTATTGCTTATGAAGGTTATGCGACCAGTGGCAAGCGATAAATGATTCTTCGCTATAACCCGACTCCCAAAGCGTCTCGCAGAGCGTAAAGATTTCGGATTTGGATTTTGTCTGTATATGTTTAAAGTATGCTTTACTTAATTTGCGTACCATCGCTGATTTTACTCCGTATGTAATAATCTCCTCCTTGAAAAAGCGTTCACTGGTAGCTCTGGTTTTTTCGTTGGCACTATTTTTAAGATCCTTCCGGATTAAATGAATGATATTTTCCATTTTACATCATATCATTTTAATAACACACTTATCACAAATCAATAGTTATTTTATTGGTTTTATATCAGATGTGCCGGCAAAACTAAGAAGACGCCACAGCAAATATAAATTATCTACTCTTTTTTCGATTATTTGCTTTAATTTTCGCATTTCTAATAGACTTTTGATTTTGTCGTGATAGGAGTAGATAAAATAAAAAAACCAGACTGAAGCGTTATTTTTTATGCTAATGTAATTAAAATATTGGTTAGAAAAATCATGATGCTTGCTGAACTTTTGAGGATTTATCATGTTTTAAGTTAAAACAGAAACCATGAAACAATTAAATCTATTTGCAATCTTCACTTCAGTTCTGCTTGCGACCATATCTTCTGCTGCTTATAGCCAGGTGAATGTTTACCGCTCTTCCGGTGCAGAGATGATCTTTTCCGGTGCCGATGTTAGCTATAACAACACAGATGTTAATGCAAACATGCGTTTTACCTCATTTTTTCATGCCGAACAGATGCTGAACGTAGATTTTGGAAAATATGTTGGGGTGTTTACCGGACTCGGCCTGAGGAATATTGGTTTTATTACCGATGATTTGTATCAGAATGTAGGTTTTCTAAATATTGATGATACCCATGTTGACTGGAACAAGGAGACGAAGATCAAGCGCCGTAGTTATACGTTGGGGGTGCCTCTTGCATTGAAATTCGGAAACATGAATAAGCAAGTCTTTTTCTTTGCCGGTGGTGAGTATGAGTGGACATTCCACTATAAGCAGAAGTTATTTATCGACGGTGAAAAATTTAAGCACCGTGAGTGGGCGAGTGATCGGGTGAACGCATTTCTTCCATCCGTTTTTGCAGGCGTTCAGCTCCCCAAGGGAATGAGGATCAAGGTTAAATACTACATGGACGACTTTCTGAATTCCGCCTATACCGGCATAGATTTTGGAGAGGCAGTAGACTATTCTGAATTTGGATCGACCGGCATTTTCTATGTATCGCTCGCTTTTGTTACGGGTAAGAAAAGGTAGAAGGATTGTTACATTTGCCAATTCCTTCTCTCTCACTTTAACCATCCTTAATGAGCTATAACCAAATTCCTAATGTTATATAATTATCAGATCCCCCGATGTAATTCTTTTGTTCAGCTTACAAAAGGCGCCCAATCATAAACTGTTGCCAAAAAACTGTTTTTAAAGGTAAGATGCCATTTCAAAAAAGACAGTTATAATCTACTGCATAAAAATCTTCCTGGATTTACAACTATATAAATCGCTTTCAAGATGTCCAATTTATCGGCTGCTTTCAGCCAGGATCATTATCAGCAGCACCTATAAAAATATCAGCTGGGCAAGAATATATACCGGAAGTAATACTACAAGGGAGAACTTGAACATGTATCCAAAGAAACTTGGCATGGGAATCTTGTTATCTTCTGCTATAGCTTTTATCATAAAATTGGGTCCATTACCAATATAGGTCATGGCACCAAAGAATACTGCCCCAAGGCTTATCGCTGTAAGCAATACCTCCGGAATACCTGCTACCAGATTGGCGCCAGGAAAGGCGTCAACCATACCCAGGGCAAGGTTGTGAAATGAAACAGCTGTTGGCGCATTGTCAAGAAAAGCACTTAGTCCGCCGGTTGCATAATAGTATTGCCAGGCTTCAGTTAACCCAAAGGATTGGGCATTGTTCTTTAAATAGAGTAAGGCCGGCACCATCGTAATGAAAATACCCAGGAACAGGTATGCAACTTCAATAATCGGTCCCCAGGTGAACTTGTTTTCTGTGTACCTCATTTTTGAGGGGGTAAAAACCAACGATAAAAGCAATAAAATCACTATGGCTGCCTCTCTGATAAAACCCAGGTAAGGATGGGCCTTAATGCCCGGAATATAATTTTCGTTCAGAAAAGCAACAGCGAAGACTACCCCCGCGAGAAATATGAAATTGTATGTGCCCTTGAGCCTGATCGGGATGACCTCTGCTTTGTCTTTTGCAATAAAGACCTCCGGTTCTTTTTTATAATAATATGTGTCGAAGAGGAAGTAGAGTAATAGCAGAGTCGCCAAAACAAATAACCAAATCGGAGAAAGACCAAAAAACCAAGAAAATGGAGCTCCTCTCAGATACAATAGAAACAGGGGAGGATCGCCCAGCGGGGTTAACATACCTCCGCAATTTGCTACTATTGCAATAAAGAAAAGTATGGTATGAACCCTGTACTTGCGTTCGGAGTTGGTTCTGATAACCGGTCTGATCAATAACATTGCTGCTCCGGTAGTTCCCATAAACGATGCAAGAAGTCCGCCAATAGCAAGAAACAAGGTGTTGACTATTGGCTTGGCTACTATGTCGCCCTGCAGATGGATTCCGCCAGTGATTACAAACAGTCCGCCCAATAACACGATAAAAGGAATGTAATCAAACACGATCTGGTGAATCAGATCGTGTTCCATACCTCTGGCTATTAATAAGATCGCAGTTGGGATGCCTAAAGCAAGCGAAACAAGTAGTTTATTTTTATTCTCTTCCCACCAATGTTCAAAAAGCAGGGGCCCGATAGCGATAAACAATAGCATCAGGATAAATGGTATCGACAGCCAAATTGGGATGCCTTCAGGCAATAGATGTTCGTGATCCATAAATTTTCAGATTGAATTTGAAGGTCCGAAAGTAAGAAATTATCTTATTATTGTGTTCAGCGAATAAAAAAAAATTGGATTTTTTTTAAACAATCTCGGCTATCCATTATTATTTCCCCTCCCGGTTAGTTTAGAACGGATCATTTTTCTTCTCTCCTGCCTTATCCAGCAATACATTTATCTTTTCTTTGCCGACCAGACAGCCATACCGCATTGATTCGAGGGTTGGATGAAAACTAGCATTAAATAATTTTAATGATGCCCCGGCCTGCGAAAACGGCCACGATTCCAAAGAAAAAGCTGAAGCCTGTATACATGGCAAAACGGAGGATCTCCTTGGTTTGCAGAAGCATAAAGGCATCGTTGGAGAAGGTGGAAAAGGTGGTGAAACCCCCAAGCAGTCCGACAGTTAAAAATATCCGCCATTCGGGAGTGAGCAAGTTGCTTCTTTCCGAAATTCCAAAAACCACTCCTATCAGCAAACACCCGATGATGTTGACTGTCAGGGTGGCCCATGGAAAAACCGTGTCGTATGTTAGTTGAATGTACCTCGATATAAGAAATCGGAATACTGATCCGATGAATCCCCCGAGTCCAACAATAAGCATTGATTTTATCATTTATTTTTTCTTTCAAGTTTACACTTTACCAGAAGTCACCAGTCCTTTATTGTGTCTGTCCATAAATCCTGATGGCTGCATTGTGACTTCCAACCCCTCAACCCTATGGGCGGCAGACTGCATAAAGTCTTTGGCAAACCTCAAACCCGTTTGTAAAAATAGATAAAAATGACTGAAACTCTGGTCTGGCAGACGGATAAGTGTTCATCCAGAGAATTTTGTATTCGAGATCCAGCCACCTCATCACATTAAGTACCGAATACTTAACCCTTAAAACTTTAATTGTGATGAAGAAAATTTTTACTTATTTGCTTATGGGCGCGATGCTGCTTAGCGCTGTTTCTGCTCAGGCACAAAGCGGACTTTTTATTTCCGAGGTGACCGATCCGGCGGATAACTATTCCGGCCGGTTTATTGAACTGTACAATGCGGGTGCCGAAACGGTCGATTTCAGCACCACCACTTTCTATCTTTCCCGGCAAAGCAATGGCGGTAACGGCTGGGGCAATTTATTGCTTGAAGGCTCGGTAGCACCGGGCCAGGTTTTTGTTATCGGCGGCTCCTCTTTTGAGGCTGTTTACGGCTTTGCACCCGATTTGTTAACCGGCATCCTCATCGGGAACGGCGATGATGCCTATTATTTGTATCAGGACGGTGATTATACTGCGGGAACGCTATATGATATTTACGGTGCCATAGATACGGATGGGACCGGGGAACCCTGGGAGTATGAGGACTCCCGTGCTGTAAGGGTCGAGGGTGTATCCGCACCCAATACCGGCTGGACCGCCAGCGAATGGGAGATCGCCCCGGCGGATATAGCCGACTGCGATCCCGGCGTGCACCATGGTGAAGGCGGCGGTGAAGAGCCTCCTCCACCAGGGGAATTCGCGATCAGCCTGCAGAACGACACTGTAAGTGTTGGACAGCCCGTTGAGGTTTCTGTGATGGTGAGCGAGATTACTGCAGCGGATCAGGTGATCTCCTGGCAGTTTGACCTTGTTTTTGATGACGCGGTATTGTCCTATGCAGGGTACGATATATTAGGAACCATCGCGGCGGGTGGAACCATTGAGGTGAATACCGGAATTGCCGGACAGCTGTCGATGAGCTATATGAATTCGACGCCCCTGACAGGCATGGGTGAGATCGTGCGGTTGCAGTTTAATTCGCTTGCGACCGATACGACGGGGGTGACCCTCACCAATGTATGGATGAATAGCAGTCAGGTAGAGAATCTGACCAATGGGACGGTGATCGTTGTGGATGCTGTTCCCCCTTCGGCGGCGGTAACCTATAGTGATACGTCGAGCAGGTTTGCCGATACGCTGGTAATTACTGCTGCTTTTAATAAAGCGATGGATCCGGAGAACGCCGTTCAGCTATATATGACAGGCGCTCTGGCGCATATGGCTGAGATGACTCGCGTGAATGATACGCTGTACAACTACCATTTTCCTGTACCGAAAGCAGATGGGGAGGTGACTGTCGGACTGGGCAATGGCACTGACCTTTGGGGGAACAAGGTGGTGGCCGTGCCGGTAAGTGGCAGTACTTTTCTTATTGTTCGGTTTACGGCCGGTGATGTGGACGATGACGGGTTGATTCTGGCGTATGATGCAGCACTGGCACTGCAGCATTCCGTGGGACTGGATCCGCTGCCGGATGCAGATCCGCTGCCCTGGGAGAACTGGCGCGACAGCACTGCCAATGTGGATGGTGGAGGTGGGATTACAGCATATGATGCGGCTTTGATCCTGCAATATTCGGCCGGGATTATCACTGAGTTTTACGGGGGGGCGAAAAAAACGGTGGGGGCAGCCGATGTCTCCGTTGAGTTTGTGGACAATGAATTGCTGTTTTATTCCGATGGTGAACTGTTGGGATTTAATCTTTATGCGGAGGATGTGCACGGCGCGCTGGGGGCTCCTGTATTCCCGGAAAGAGATGAAGATATGGAGGACCCCTCCTTTTTATCGGCTGTTAATATCAGTGAGACGACCTACAGCATAGGCTTCTGCAGTAATGTTTCGCCTTCAGACGGCACTCCGGTAATGAAAATTCCTGTGATGCAGGACGGTTCGTGGACTTTCAGATTGAGGGTGAATAGTGAGGCAAAAGGTATTACGGTTGATGCGACCACAGGGGTGGGTAATGCTGAACATGACAGGCTTGTTGTTTATCCAAATCCGGCCAAAGACCATTTGTTTATTCATACAGGAATACTTGGTATAACAGATAACTACCGGATGAAGATCATGAGTCAGCTCGGCGCAACGGTTTTTGAGACTGCCATTGAGCAAGGGGAGGTTATGATCGATCTGTCGAACTGGCCGGGAGCCGGGATCTACTACCTGAAGATGACAGACGGGAAGGGAGCTGTCGTGGAGATGCAGAAGATATTGTTGCAGTAAATATTAGCCGGCTTTTGTTCTTGCCCCTTTAATATCACTCCTTCATGATGTGGGTCCTGTTATGGCTCCCGGGCTAAATAAACAGAAGCATATAGGCATAGAGGAAGGCTGTTTCTTTAAACTTGGGAAGAGCCTTCCTTTAAATTTTGTTTTTGTGTTGTTTGTATAATATACGTATATTTATAGAGAAAAATACACGTATATTATGATATCAAAACTTAAAGCGATGAAGGGGGTGCTGAAAGTGCCGGATGATTATGATTACAAAAAGGAGTTAACGGATGCATTGGCAAAAAAACACCTCAAATGATGGATGTCTTTGTTGATACGGACGTAATTATTGACTAGAATGAGAAGGATTTTTGTAGCCGGGGTTGTTTTGATGTTGTTGCTGCAGATACAATTACAGGGTCAGGGACACCAGGTTGAAGCAATGATAAGGGATTTACCAGATGGAAAGGTCTATTTGTCGTTGTATGACAAGGATGAATTTCGCTTGGTGGATAGTGCCAGGTCGGTCAATGGATCATTCTATTTTTACAGGGGCGACCAACAGCCTGATGGGATGTATCGGATCGACTTTATTCGGCCCGATCGGTCCGGTGGGAATGAGGATGCCAGGTTTATAGAATTTCTCTGGGGAGATGAATCATTTATGATCTATGCAGACAAAAAGGATATTGCCGGTAGTGTAAGTTTCGGTAATTCAGTAGAGAACAGGGTGCTGGGTGAATACAGGGTGTATGAGGAGAAGTATGAGAGAAAGATGTCGTTGCTCTATCCGCTAATCGACCGCTACCCGGAAAAAGATGATTTTTATTCCTCAGCTGCCGACAAGGTGTTGAAACTGCAGGAGCAGAGAGATGCTTTTATTGTTGAGCTCATCCAGCGTAATCCTGGTCTTTTCGCGGTCAAACTCATAGATGCTTACAGATCAACCATTGTTCCTCCTGATCTTCAGGGAGAGCAGCGTCTGGAGTACATGAAAACACACTATTTTGAAAACACACCTATTGATGATCCGGAACTGTTGCATGCCCCTGTCTATACCCGAAAAATCATCGAATACCTGATGCTTTACCGCAGTCAGGATTATTCTTTCAGCGAGCAGGAGGATGCATTTATCGAGGCGATGGATATGATCATGGCCAATGTGTCGGGCGATCCAGACCTGCGGACTTTTGCTGTTGAATACCTGCTCGAAGGTTTTCAGTCATTTGGCATGGAGCGGGTGGAGACCTATATTGTCGATACCTACGTGGATGAAACCTGTACCACAGATGCTGTTGAACTTGCTCAGCAACGCGTGGAAGGGTACCGCAAGATGGAGGAGGGTCAGATCGCAGAGGATATCCTGATCCGCAGTGCCGACCAGAAGATGGTGCGGCTGTCGGAGGTGGATGCTGATTACACCCTTGTGCTTTTCTGGGCCACCTATTGTGAACATTGTACACAGATGATGCCGGAATTGCGTGAATGGTACCTCAATGAGAGGCCGGAAAATTTCGAGGTTTTTGCGGTATCAATTGATACGTCGAAGTCCGATTGGAATCTTTTTATGCAGGTTGTTGATATGCCGTGGATCAACACCCATGAACCTATGGGATGGGAAGGGAAGAGTGCGACCGATTATAATGTGTATGCTACGCCGACTATGATACTGCTCGATCGTGAACGCAGGATTATTGCCCGGCCATATACTTTAAGAGAGCTTCGAAGAACTTTAAGGAAACTGGAATAATCAATCCATAATACCCATTTGCTTCATTAGAAAGCTGGCATTCATGTTTTTGGCCAGTCCGGGACGCATTGTATAATCAAATGTTAGCTCAAGATCTTTGATGTAGCTCTCGAAGCAGTAATTCACAATCTTTCCCTTGTGTTGCTCCTGCATCTCTCCCAGGGAAAGATCGTGTGTGGCGATAAAACACAAGATATCGTGGGCGATCGATTTCTCTATCAGCCCCTTCGACCCTTTCTGTTTATCTGTGGTATTGGTGCCTTTGAGCACCTCATCCAGCAGTATAAGCAGATTTTCGCCCTCTTTCATGCGATCCACGATCTTTTTCAGCCTTTTGATTTCCGCAAAGAAATAGGATTCATCATCCTTCAGGGAGTCGCTGGTGCGCATGCTGGAATAGAGCCGGTAAGGTCCGGTTACAAATGTTGAAGCACAAACAGGACAGCCTGCATAGGCCAAAACCATGTTCATCCCAATGGCACGCAAAAAAGTACTCTTCCCGGCCATGTTCGCGCCGGTAATCAGCACCACCCTCTCATTTTTGATCGCTATGGAATTGTCCACCCTTTTTGCAGCGGGTATCATAGGGTGGCCCAATGATTCGGCATGAAGACCTGTCAACTCTTTTTCAATCACAGGATAGCTGTAATCGGGATGGTTGTATGCAAATCCTGCAAGGCTGAATTGCGCATCGCACCTGCCAGTAATCTCCAGCCAATTTTCAAAGTCAGCCTTGTGCTCCCTGTTCCACCTGGCCAGCCGGTGCAGCATATGGAAATCGAATAGCACGAGCGCATTCAACACAAAACCAACTAAAAGATTCAGTCGCTGATCGAAGAGGTTTAGCAGTTCAGACAGCTTCCGAATGGATTTTGCGGCGTCTCTGCACTGCTCTTTAATGCCGGTCAATTCCGGATGATTAAACTCCTCTTTGGCAAGAATTTCAAGCAGTACCGCATACGTTCTCAGAAAGTTGTGCTTCTTCGAGACCTGCTCCTGGTATCGGTTTGTCCGGGCAACAAAGGAGGAGAGGAGCGATAAGTTGATTAATATAACAGGAATGAGCAACCTGAAAAATGCCGGATTGAGGATGCCTGCGATAATAATCCCGGAAGTGACCACCGTCATCACAACAGCCATTACTTTTGTCCACCGGTATTTCTCTATAAACGCCGGTTCCCCCGACCACCTGATCACCTCATCAAAATCCTGCTCCTCTTTTTCCATCAGGCGGGCGTTGGCGGAAAAATGCTGACGAAGATTTAGTTTTTCTGTGAGCTCCCGGGTAACTTTCTGACGGAGATGGACCTGACTCTCGTCCGTGACCGGGGTGCTAAGATAGTCTGCCAGTTTCGCCGGACCTGTATGGGTGGCTGTCCGGTTAACATACTGGAAGAGCGATCGCTCCCCGAACAGGTCCAGGTCGTATGACCAGGGATGGTCGGAATCGGTGAACTGTTGTCCGTTAGTAAAACCTGAGAAATTGTCATGCAACGCATCAATCTCCTCCTGGTTGATACCGATCATTTCAGCGAGCAGTTTTCGTTTGTCGTTCTGGTTTTTATGGTAGCTGACAAACACAAAGAAAAGAACGATCATGATTCCTGCAGGCAATAACAGGATGTCGTATCCGCTATTAATGCTCAACACGATAAAATATACCGAACCAACAACCAGCAACAACCGCAGTATACTTATGAAAGTCAGCCACCTCTTCTGCCTTTCCAACAGGCTTTCAAAATCTGACTTCCTCTCTTCGTATACTGCCTGAATCCTTGCCCTGTCCATTCTTTATTTTTTTACAATACATGCCTTTCTGAAAATATCAATACTTGCATTCTGCCCGACTTCAATATAGTCATTGAGGATATTCTACATTGAGTAAACCCGAGAATATAGTGGAAAACAGGCTCGTTATTTTCAAATTTGCCCAAAGATAGAAATTCCACCGGTAAAACCCGATTCTCCTTATTGACCTTCTTTCCTTCATCTTCCCCCGAAAATGGACCGTCCTCCCCGAAAAATGGACCGTCCTCCCCGAAAAATGGACCGTCCTCCCCGAAAAATGGACCGTCCTCCCCGAAAAATGGACCGTC
>CAYSMO010000085.1:0-9711 GCA_964432125.1 uncultured Bacteroidaceae bacterium
CCCGTAAAACCTATCAACTTCGTGGAACCCACAGCCGCGAACGCAGTGAGGGGCTTAATTGACGGCTTCGGTTTGAACACTTCGCCCTACAAATCGTTATATTATAAATCATCAAAATACATTTACCATGTCAAAAAGAACAGCAAAATCAAAATGGGAAGGCACACTGAAGAACGGTGCAGGAACAATGAACTTCGCCAATTACAGTGGCCCCTATACTTTCGCCTCCAGGTTTGAGGAAGGTAAAGGCACCAACCCTGAAGAACTTATCGGAGCAGCGCTTTCAGGCTGTTTTTCCATGTTTTTAGCAGGCCTGATCAGCGAGGAGAACCTCACCCCGGAAAGTGTATCCACAACAGCAACCGTTCATCTCGACAAGGACGATACCGGACCAGTGATCTCAACCATCGAACTGGATTGTGAAGTAAAATGCGACGACCTGTCACAGGAAAAATTCAATGAACTTGCCGCTGCCGCAAAGAAAAATTGCCCGGTTTCCAGATTGGTTTCCGCTGCCGAAATAAAACTTGACGCGAAACTGGTGTAATATATTACTCTGGTCCAATGCATCACTACCCTGCTTTAGTGAAGCTAAACTGACTGAGTAAATATCTTGTTCTGGTATAAAATCTCAATACATAGAAAATCCTCCTAAAGGTTCATCATCTTCAAAATTATATGAGGTCTTTCTCATAAGGTCAGATAAGAGGAGTTTGTATGTAATGAATGATTCCAGGCGTGTAATATATGCGTTGTTCAGGCGTTCCCGTTCAAGGGCGATGGCCTGACTGTCAATTTCACCGTTGGCGTAGCGTTGCCTGCTAATCCCGAAGCTTTTTTCTGCAACCACCACATTTTGTTCAAGAAGCTGAAGTCTTCGAAGGCTGCTGGTGAGCCTTTCGATCAGGGATAGAATTTCTCGCTCAATACTAATTTTTTCCCCTTTCAATTGCAGCATATTCTGTTGAAGACTTGCCTTCGCGGCATTTACCCTGGCCTTGTTCTCACCCCAATCAATCAGTGGAATGCTAATGGTTAACGCAGCATTGAAATTGCCAGGTCGATCCTGCAGGTTATAGAAACTGTTTTGAAATGAACTTTGCAGTGGGTTTATCAGCAAGCTTTTATTCGTCCCGATCAGGTCGCAGTTGACCAGGATATTCCCCTGAATGCGTCCGGCTGCTTTCCGTCGCTTGATCTCCATTTCGGATAATTCAATCCGGATTTCATGCTCCTTAAGCTCATTGCGGTTTTCGAGTGCCAGTTCCACAGCTTTCTTAGTATCAATGATCACTTCAGTATAATCAAGATTGCTTTCAACGGTAATGCTATCCCAAAGGTTGAGACCCATCACCTCCTTGAACAGACGCTTTTGTGCGCTGTGATTGACCCGGGCAAGATCCAGGTTGTTGGAGGCTGCACTCAGATCAACCTCCATCTGCAGTGCCTCCACCTCCCTGATCAGTCCGGCCTGGTATTTATTGTTGGCGATTTCGTAGGCCTCCTGTTGACGATCGTAACTCATTTTTGCAATTTCCAGTCTCTGCGCATAGGAGAGGAGGTTGTAATAGAGGCTGCTGATTTCGTAAATCAGATCAAGCTCTGCTCGTTCAAGCTGCTTCAGGGAGGATTCATAGTTTAGCTCAGCCTGCTTACGGGCAAGCTTCAGGTTGTTATTCCCGTAAAATGCTTCAATAGGTTGCCGAAAGCCTACACTCGATGTGATCTGCGTTAACCGGTCGTTATAATTATAATCAACCAAATTCTGAACGCCTGAACTCAGGAACAGTCTGCCGTCGGTGGGTAGTGGCTGACTCACTGTGAGAAATGCATTCATATTGTTCTGCTTCACTGAGTAAAATGAAACACCAAGACTGTCTTCCCATTGCCTGACCGTTTCGGTGTAACGGGGCATTACCATATCCAGGCTGACATGGGTTTTATAACTGCTTTTCACGGCGCTCAGCTGGTATTCGGCCCTTCGCAGACTTTGCTGAAGGATTTGCATTCGGTTGCTCTGCTTTTTGGCAATCCCGATACTGGTATTTAAATCCAGGTGGTAAATGTCCTGTGCCTGTGCCTCCATGAAGCATATGCATGCGAAGAGGATGACCAACGTACATGTTTTCCTAAATCTCATTTCGAATTTTTAAGGGGTTTTTTATCTGGTAATATATTTTTGAAGACCGGCCAAAAATTGCCAAATTTTTCAATCCGTATATGATAAGCAAGAACCATGGTTATCTCTTTTTAGAATTACAGGGAGCTATTCGTGCCTGATGGATTCGATCGGCTCCAGATTTGCTGCCTTTTTTGCCGGCAAATAACCGAACGTAATGCCCACAATTAATGAAAAGGCAAATGCAATAAAAAGGGAATAAAACTTTATGGAGGTGCTTATTTCCGGCGACAGAGAGAGCATGAGAGACAAAAGAATACCAAGGATCACACCTGTTAATCCTCCGGCCAGGCTCATGATCACTGCCTCAGTGATAAACTGACTGAGGATATCGCTTCGCCTTCCCCCGAGTGCCCGGCGTATTCCAATTTCACGGGTTCGCTCTACTACAGAAGCAAGCATAATATTCATAATGCCGATGCCACCCACGATTAGCGATATGGCAGCAATGGAAGCCAGGAGAAAATTGTAGCGTCTGCGTTCCTTTTCTTCCTGCTTTAACAATTCAAAGGGAACGATTATGCTGAAATCATCATTGTTATAGTGATGGCGGTTCAGAATACTCCTGATCACTGCAGTGGATTCAATTAGTTGCTCCGAAGAGTTTAGCTTTACAGTGAACTGGTTGATCTCACTGGCCAAACTATTTTCTGGTGGTATCCGACTTTTAAAAGTGGTAAGTGGAATGTAAATATCATTGTTCAGGTCGCGTGCTGCCAGTTCACCTATTGTCTCTGTAAAAAGTGCCTTGGAATTCATCACCCCCATCACTTCGAACCACTGGTCTCCCAGTTTTATATTTTTTCCAACTGGGTTCTCATACCCAAACAAAGCCCTTGCCAGGGATGCTCCGATGGCGCAAACCTTCATCATTTCATCGCAATGGTTGTTTTGTATGAAAGCACCACTCCTTACAGAGTAGTTCAGAATTCCGGAAATGGACGGAGTAACTCCTATAATGGTTCCTTTGGCCGTTTTGTCGCCATACCGGGCCTCCACATCAGCTTCGGCCTGGCACGCCACATCAACCACATCCGGGACGATTTCTGCAACAACTTCTGCATCATGCACTGACAAACCCGGAGAGAATTTCATTCTTACTTCTTCAAGCTCTTTGTCGGCCAATGCCTTATCCCTGATGATAATATTTCGGATCCCAAGATCCTGGTACTTGGCAATGGCCGTTCTTTTTGCTCCTTCACCAATGGATACCATAATGATAACCGAAGCGGTTCCGAAAATAATCCCCAACATGGTAAGCACAGATCGGAATTTTTGATCGATCAGACTTAAAAAAGCAATATTCAAATTTTCTTTCAGTTGCATAGGAGAGGTGTTAAATGTTTGGTTGCTGTTCGAGGTTGAGCAATTCCCTACCAGGTTTTAGTTTTGTGTAAATAACGGTATAACGGGCATTTGAAGGGCCCGTTTCAACCTCTGTCTTTTTAAACTCATTCCCCTCTTTTGCGAACACATAAACCTTCCCATTTTCACTCAGCAGACACTCAGTGGAGACAAACAATTCTTCATCGGAGGTATGACAGATATATTCGCAGCTAACCGACATCCCGGGCTTCAACCTGTTGTCTTCATCCTTGATACTTATTACTGTATCGAAAATCCTTTGCTTATCTTTTACTGTACAGATCTTGCTGATCTCTTTCACCGAAGCTTCAAAGGTCATATCCGGCAGAGCATCCAGCCTGATAATCACTTTCATTCCCTCTTTTACCCGGCTAATATCCTTTTCGTGGATAAAGGATTTTGCTTTCATCCGGGAGACATCGGGAATACTGGCAATCATCGATCCCATGTAGACTTCATCTCCCAATACATAACTCTTACCTCCCCTTCTGTTATCATTAATAATAAAATATCCATTCCCCGGGCTATATAAAACCAGGTTTTCCAAAACTTCTGTGGCATTTTGAACATCTGCAAGCCTTTGTTGAATCTCAAGTTCATTGATCAGGCGATCATTTTTCTCCAGCAGCGGATAAAGTGCCAGATTCCTTTTTATCTTTTCTAACCTCAGCAGTGCTTTATTACACTCCAGCTCCTTCACATTTTTCTTTGAGTCAGATTCAAACTGCATCCTCTCGAGTTCTAGTCTTTTCAGGTCATAGGAAGCTTCTTCATTTCTTAATTGGATTTCGAGGTCACGGCGTTTGATTCTGGCCTGAACACTTTGCTTTTCAGCTTTCGCTTTTGCCTTGTCAAGGGCCTCTTCCTGTTGAATGATATACTTATGGATGGATGACGGATCAAGGGCCACTACGGAATCTCCCTTCTGAACCATGGTGCCGTGGTCAACAATTCCAATAATTTTAAAGGAGTATCCATAGCGGTAGTCAATCCGTGGCATGAAAATATTAGAAGCATCAATGGCTTCCAATTCACCAGACTCAGTTACAGATTGTATGAACTCCCCTTTTATAACAGTGTATTTGTTGTCGGAAGAGTGCTTACATGAAAAACTGACCATCAGCAATATGCAGGCCATCGTCATGGGTTGGAAGAATCGGGATGGGTGAGTAATCATCATGATCGACATGTTAGATGTTTGAATTATCAGACGGTGCATTCTCATCTTTTTCCTTATGCTTGTTCAGGAAGGGATCAGACAGGGCAATTTCTTCATTCTCTTTCAGTCCCTCTTCAATAGAGGCAAAATCGGAATTGTACCTTGCTATTTTAATATTTCGTCGCTTAAATCCTGTACCCGTCTTAATATATACATACTCATTCACCTCATCCCTGAATACTGCATCGAGAGGAATCAAAAGTGCATCGGGTTGTTCACTGATTTTTATTCTGCAGCTTACCGTGAGTCCGGGCATAAGATGCTCATCACTATCGGAAATGGAAATCTCTAAAGGAAACACTTTGATATTCGTGTTCCTGTCCCTTTTCTGAGCCAGGTTCGCCATCCTGATGATCTCACCAAAATAGACATTGTCTGAGAATGCATCGGGTGCAATGGTTACCGGCAGCCCCATGGAAATTTTCAGTGCATCAACCTCATTAATTGAGACGTCGACCTTCATCTCATCAAGATCGGGGAGCACAATGATTTTTGAGCCTGAATAGGGTTGATCCCCTGCCTGCCATTTTTGCTGTGTCATCCAGTTTGATTCAATGATTGCGATGCCATTTGCCGGGCTCACCAGGATTAAATCATCGATAGTCTCTTTTGCTTCCCGCAGCTGTTCATTGAGCTGACCAATATTTATATTTTTCTGAAACAGGTCTACCTTGTGTATCTCTTTCTTATTCTCAATCTGCTCCCCGGCCCTTTCCAGGGCCAGTCGGGCATTTTCAAGTTTTAACTGGATTTCTTTTTTTGTAATTTCCGCTTCATGGACAGATTGCTCAAAATTGATCCCGGATATCTCAAGGTCGATTCGGGATATTTCAAAATCAGCTTCCAGATCTTCAATTTCTGATTGTTGGGTTGCCAGCATCTTATCCAGTTCAGCTTCCTGGATATCAAGACGCTGTTGAATCTCAATAATCGATTTTCTCACATCGGAGGGATCAAATATGAGCAGGGTGTCACCTTTTTGAACTTCTGAACCATCTTCAACGATGTTAGCGATTTTTAGTGCCCCAAAGCGATACGAAATTCTGGGGGCATTTACATTGATGGAATGGACCGCCTGCAATGTTCCCTCCTCCAATAATTCCTCTAAGAATATCCCCTGTTGGACCTGGATTGTAGGAACCTCCTGCTTATTATTTCTGTTGCAGGAGAAGAATATAATAAACAGTATTCCAATCAGATTTACTGGTATGTTAGTGAGTTTGCTCCTATTCATTGTTGCGGGTTTTATTAAATTGGCTAAAGTTCACTGTGTCTGCTGAAGGCTGATTCTGAGGGATAGTATCTTTGGTGTCCCCACCAGGAAATTCTTTGCGCAATTTTTCCTTCAAGATCTTTTTCACAGGGGGTTTGGATAAGGCTATATATGAATCTTCCGAAAGTCCGGAAGATATGATAGAATAGGCCCCGGAAGTAATTTCCGACTCTATCCGGCACTTTCTGTATTTATTCTTTAAGAGGAGATATACAAATTTCTCTCCCTTCTCTTCGAACAGGGCAACAGCGGGTACAGCGATTGTATCTTTATAATCGGAGATAATAATATCACATGTAGCGTTCATCCCGGGAGTCATTCGTGTATGACAACTGTCAACTTCAATAAGGGCTTCATAGAACTTTACCTTCGATTGCCTGCCCTGCTGCTTGCCGGTCAGCATTTTACGCATTACTGTTCCCGTTGTGGTCAAATTGTCTTTCGCCTCAACACGAATGTGTACAGGCTGTCCGGGTTGTGTCTTTTTATAATTGGTCTCTGACAATTCTGCAATGATCTGCATTTTATCCATATTGGGAATTTCAGCGATACTCATATTGTTATATGTGGAGGCCCCCTCTTCGATTTTTCCACCGAGGGTCCCAGAGCCAGTTGAAGATCTGAAATTCAGGGTGGGATTATCCGATCGCATAAAAATCCCTGATTCAGGAGTAGTTATAACCAACTGATCGAGCTGATCCTGCATCCTCTTCATCATACCTTCCTGGCGCCTGATTTGGGATTTAAGGCCCCTTATCTCTGATTCACCGATGGTTTTCTGAGCAAGAAATTTTTTTTCAAGTTTGGCTTTCCTTATATTGGCTTTTTCTTGTTGCAGCGCAATCAACTTCTGCTGTAGCGGGGGAGCAAATTTCTTCTGAACGGAATCAAGGCTGGTTATGGATAACTGCACTTCATTGTTTTCAATATCAGCCTGAAGCATGGCCAATTGTATTGCGTGGTCGACCTTCAGTTTTTCAAACCGGGCTTCCAGCGCTTCCAGTTTTTCAGCATAGGATGCAAACCGTAACTCTGATTCCTGATGTTCCAAAAGACAAACCGTATCCCCGCTTTCAACATATTTACCATCTTCCTCTACCCATGTGATGGTGGGGCCAAACAATCGTGGAGCTTTTATAAAGGTAGTGTTTTCAGCTTTTATGATTCCATTCACACTGATAGCTTCAGTGAAATCATTTTTTAGAACATGATAGCATCCCTGCTGTTCTTGCTGGTTGTTGCATGCATGGACAAGCAACAATAATAGAAATCCGAACCAGTTGTGTTTCATTTGTTGGGGTCAATAGGTTCTCACATATAAAAATGCCCACGGCGATAAATTTTTGCCGTTTATACAATGCAGCCAGAAGATTGATGACGGATTTAATTACAAAACTGGTTTCTGATTTTTCACATCTATTCTTCTATATATGAAGAACTACATTATATACAAAACTACAAAAAAATCCGGATAGTAAGTAACCAGGGGATAATTAATCGAAAAAGAATCATTGACCGTTCCTGGCTGATTCCTTTACGCTGTTCTATCTGTATTTCCAGCCGCTCAATGAGGCATTTAACATGCCCTACCTGAGTCCGATCCGGTACGATACTTTCAGCAGAATGGTATTGTCTGCTCTCTTTGCGGTAAACATTTGATCCATATTGTCCCATACCTCGAACATCCCGGAGGGATCGTAATGGTCCCTGGTTTGTGTGTATCATGGAGCCCCCCCGCGCAGCATGGTGGTTGATATCTCCGTGAGCATAAAACTCTGAATATAAAGAATCGGGGAAATGAAAGTTAGAGAACTGCCAGAGACATCAGTACCAGATGACAATCCTTTCCAGATCCTGGAAAACATCGACATCTCGAATCCGGAAAATGGCGCGGTGGTAACGATAAATTCTATATGGTAACACAACCCTCCGATGCCGATGATACCGTATTCCTGTACTTCTTCAATATCCCGGGAGGCAGGGTATTCTCAGGTTTTTTCCACGCTTTCCTGCGAATCTCTATCTCCTGATCTGTAATTTCAACCTCTATCCTGTTGCTGGCGATATCAATGGTAATTGTATCGCCATCTTGTACCAAACCAATCAGTCCACCATCGTATGCTTCAGGTGAAATATGTCCCACAACAAAACCATGCGATCCCCCGGAAAACCGGCCATCCGTGATCAGTGCAACCTCTTTCCCCAAACCTGCACCCATTACGGCCCCTGTGGGCTTAAGCATTTCGGGCATTCCGGGCGCTCCTTTGGGACCACTGTAACGAATCACAATTACCTCTCCGGGTTTCACTGTTGTGCGAATTCCCTCAATGGCATCAACCTCATTGTTGAACACCCGGGCCGGTCCCTTGAATAGCAGTCCCTCTTTACCCGTGATTTTCGCAACTGCCCCCTGCTCCGCCAGGTTGCCGTACAGTATCTGAATGTGTCCGTTTTCCTTCAACGGCTGCTCTTTTTTGTTTATAATCTTCTGATTGCTGGTCAGATCCGGCACCATTTCAAGATTCTCCCCGATGGTCCGACCGGTTACGGTCATGCAGTTCCCATCGAGAAACCCCTCATTTAGCAAATATTTCATTACCCCGGGGATGCCTCCAATATTGTGCAGATCCTCCATGAGAAATTTACCACTCGGTTTCAGATCGGCCAACAGCGGGGTGCGGTTGCTGATGTTCTGAAAATCATCAATAGTAAGGGTCACATCGACAGATTTCGCCATGGCAATGAGATGGATGACCGCGTTTGTGGAACCGCCCAGGGCCATGATCAGCGTAATAGCGTTTTCGAAGGCTGCCCTGGTCATGATATCGCGCGGTTTGATATCCTTTGTGAGTATTTGGTGGATCGCTTCAGCAATATTTTCTGGCTCACTGTTCTTTTGCGCACTCAGCGCAGGATTCGATGATGAATAGGGCAAGCTCATCCCCATGCACTCGATGGCGGCCGCCATGGTATTGGCGGTGTACATCCCCCCGCAGGCACCGGCGCCGGGTATACAATGCTGAATGATTCCCTTATAATCCTCATCCGAAATCTTTCCCCTGATCCGTTCGCCATACGCTTCAAATGCTGAGACAATGTTCAGGTCCTCGTTTTTCCACTGCCCCTTTTTCACCGTTCCCCCGTACATAAGTATGGCGGGTCGGTTGAGCCTGCCCAGTGCAATCATGGCTCCCGGCATGTTTTTATCGCATCCTACAATCGGTATAACGGCATCATAGAACTGGGCGCTGACAACCGTTTCGATTGAGTCGGCAATAAGTTCACGCGAAGAAAGGGAATATTTCATTCCTTCGGTACCATTGGTAATTCCATCGCTCACACCAATGGTATGAAAAATAAGGCCATACAGATCCTCCTGCACATCGACCTCCTTTTTCACCAGTGCAGCCAGGTCGTTCAGGTGCATGTTGCACGGATTTCCCTGGAACCCGGTACTCACAATACCCACCTGTGCCTTTTGCTGATCACTTTCACTCATCCCGATCGCATAAAGCATCGCCTGTGCAGCAGGCAGACTTTCATCCTGCGTGATTGTTTTGCTGTATTTGTTGATTTGATTTCTCATCCGATGGTTTTTTTAGAATAATATCAATATACTAAAATATAACGCAGTCGGTAACAACATTGTTAAAAAAATGGAGAACCATTGCCGAA
>CAYSMO010000086.1:0-9702 GCA_964432125.1 uncultured Bacteroidaceae bacterium
GTCGGGGTAGCAGGATTCGAACCTGCGACCCCCTGCTCCCAAAGCAGGTGCGCTAGCCGGGCTGCGCTATACCCCGATAAACATTTGCTTTAAAACCGAACCCGATTCCTTTTTCGCGCTGCAAATGTAGAAAAAATTCCCGGTTCTCCCTCAAAACTCTTTAAAACAATTCAAAATTCTCGCAAAGAAGCGTTCCTGCAGCCTTTTAGCAGGATCTGTTAGTTCCCGGTGTAGGGCACGCCCTCTTCGATCCACGTAGCTGCGGGTGCCCCCTTCAGGTAGTAATCAAGGTACTCCCTGAACCGGATCGTATAATCCAATTTATTGGCATACTTTTTCCAGGCATCGGTCACCTTCTGAAAAAGATCAATCCCGAACTGCGTATGGTTACCATCCGGTGACCACCTCGGATAACAATTACGATGCCGGAATCGATGGAAAATCGTTGCCTCAACTGAAGAAGGTCTGCAGCCCTATAATACCGGGGGCGAAGTGGCGATCTGGGAATCAGGAAACAAAGGAAAGAGCTGGAAAATGACAAAACAGATCACCAGCAACAGCATATACAACCACTCCTATATGAGCCGTCCGGTAAATGTGCACCCTGATTTTTATGCATTCTGGGCCGATGACCATGGTAGGGAAAAATCGAAATCAAGACTCTATTTTTGCGATATAAATGGAAACGTATACCAACTCTCCGAAAAAATGGAACAGGCGCATGACTATCCATTGTTGATAAAACTGTCGGACAAATAAATTCCTTTATAAATGGACAGATTGATATCGATCCAGCCTGGTCGGAACACCAGTCGGGACCACCGGAATTCCTAACCTGTGATAGTTTTCTGTAAGTTGTCTATTTTGATCATATCCAGATCATTATCGTCATTTGTCAGATCAAATAATTCCTGTTCAGGGCAACGGAATTCATTACCTATCTCGTTGCTTTTAAAAGCTTGTATTTCGATAATTCTTCATCCATCAGCACATTTAACTCCGCGACCGTTTCTTCATACTGCTTCAGGGTTGCCAGGTTCACTTCAGCTGTTTTCGATTCTGAATGGTCATAAAGCTCCATAGCAACCACTTCATCAGGATTTTCATATTTCTGCCAGCGGGTAAACCGGTATTTATCGGAGCGGATGCTGTATCCCATCAGTTCTGATTTCTGGTCATATCCCAGTGATTGTCCCCGAGGATATTGGCTGATGGCTACTTTATTTACCTCTGCGAGAGGATTCTGAATGATGGGGAGCAGACTTTGTCCCTCCAGGTGCGATGGTTTATCAAGTCCGGCAAGGTCACAGAGCGTGGGATATATATCGACAAATTCAGCCAGCGATTTGGTGGTTTGGCCATGGCTCATGCCTGGTGCTGAAAAGATGAGTGGAGCATTGGCATCCATCTCCATATTGGTGTGTTTGCACCAGCCTCCGTAATCTCCCAGTTTCCATCCATGGTCGCCCCATAGTACTATGATGGTGTTGTCCTTAAGTCCGTTTTCTTCCAGTGCATCGAGCAACTTGCCCACCTGGGCGTCAATCATGCTAACGGAAGCGTAATAGCCATGTATCAGGTTTCGGCTGGTTGCATCATCCAATGGTCCTTCGGCGGGGATGCCATAGTATTTGCGCAACTCACCAAAATTGTGTAGTGCCTGTTCAGGCATCCCATCCGGAACTTTTCGCTCCGGAATTTGTATGTGGTTCGGATCATATAAGTCCCAGTACTTCTTTGGCGCAACAAAAGGAAGGTGTGGCTTAACAAATCCAACTGCCAGAAAGAAGGCGGAGTCCTTCAGAGCTGCAATGCGCTCCACAGCGTGAGCAGCCACCATGGCATCGGTCATGTGCTCCTCGGGTTGGGGTGAACTGTACCAGGGAAGTTTGAGCCCGCTAATCGCAGGGTAATCCCGTTCAAGTCCCACGGTATCTCCGCGGGTGATCTTACCAAGCTGACTAATCTTTTCACGCATATTCCATTTGGGAACCGACCATGAGAGACTATCGTCGGAATTTCCGTGTCCCGTATGGTATATCTTTCCCATAGCTTCGGCATGGTACCCATTGCTGATAAAGTGTTGTGATACGGTGATTACATAAGGTACTTTTTTACGAAAGAAGGTTTGCAAATCGTAGATACCTAAAGCATCTGGTCTGAGACCTGTCATCAGGCTGTTGCGTGAGGAGGCACAGACGGCCTGCTGACAGTATGCCCTTTCGAACAGTGTGCCCTGCGCCGCCAATCGGTCAATGTTGGGGGTATGCATGTGTTGCTCTCCATAGCAGTTCAGCTCGGTGCGCAAGTCATCAACAGCGATGAACAGTACATTGAGTTTCTGCTTGTCAGGCTGCTTTTCTGAGCAGGCAAAAATCGTCAGAGATAATCCTGCAAGGATCAACAGTTGCATTACGATTCTTTTTATCATTGTGTTTATGTTTACACGCTAGGAATATTTAAATAACAGGAAATATGAACGGCCGCACACAAAAATAATAAAAAAAAAAGAATGTAATTCTTTTAAATCAATTATATTGGAGGGGTTATTTCGCAGAAGATTGAGCAGCATTGTAAATTATTTTATGAATCTGCATTGCAAAATAGCGATTCAAGCATGTTAAATAATAAAAACAACATTAAATGAAAAGATTCATCATAGCATTATCAATTTTACTTGTCATAAGCTTTTCTCCATGCGAATCATCGCCTGTCCCGGTAAAGCAGAATCCAGAAGAAGACTTTCCTGAAAATCTGGATATATATCTCCTAATTGGACAATCGAACATGGCTGGAAGAGCTGTAATTGAGGAGCAGGATAAAGACAGCATTGACCGGGTATTTTTGTACAAGGGAATTGATAATCAGCCATGGGAAAAAGCGGCCAATCCTTTAAATGAATATTCTTCTATTCGAAAAAGTTTATCAATGCAGCAATTGGGACCAGGTTACATATTTGCCAGGGATATGGCTGCGTTCTGTCCTGAAAAGAAAAATGGGCTGGTAGATACTACAGAAAACATAGCGACCACTTACAGTACTCACTTCAATTCAGAAAGTCAACGATTGCTTGGAAAAAGATATTCCGTTGCGATGATAAAACTTTTATCGGACGACTTTAACATAATCAGGGACCGCGTAATAGCCGAATTAATGAATTCTGCAACAGATAGCAGCAAGATTGCAAGTATTCTTCAGAAAATGAATGAAGATGGTAGTTTTCAGGGAATCAATTATGCTGATCTTAGCAGAGAGGCAGGATTTCCTCAAGGTAGGCATACAGATAATCTGGTATATTTGGCAACAGCTTACAAAAAAAAAGACTCACCATACTACCAGGATAAAACACTTAAAGAGAATATAATCAAAGGATTAGAGTTCTGGGTCGAAAATGATTTTATTGGCGAAAACTGGCATAATAACCAGGTTTCTACACCTTCGAACCTGGTCAACTTAATGTTGTTGGTGGGTGAAGAATTACCGGCAGATCTTGTTGAAAAAACACAGCCTCTGATTGGCAGGGCACGCCTTGAACCTGTTGAGGGTGTATTCTACGGTGCGAGACCTTCAGGAGACAGAATAATGATTGTGGGTTTTGTCGCCAAGAATGCACTCTTTATTGGTGATAGAGAAAAATTTGATGAGGCAATTAAAATAATAGAAGGAGAAATAAAATTTTCCACGGGAGAGCGGGGAATGCAGCATGATTATAGCTTTCATCACAGGCATGACAGGGTAAACAATACAATTTCATACGGGTATGGCAAATATGCAAATGCCTTTGGTGAGTGGTCCTATTATGTGGCAAACACGAAGTATGAGTTCTCAAAAGAGAAAATAAATCATCTGGTTGATTATTACCTGGACGGAATCTGTAAGCAGTTGGTTTATGGAATTTATGAAGATGTTAGTGTGAAAAACAGGAGTATATCACGCAGGCAGTCAGGTTTTAATCCAAAAGGTACATTGGAAATAGAAAGACTTTTATTCATTACAGACTACAGAAATGATGAGCTGGAGGAAATTCTGAAGCTTAGAAGAGAAGAAGCCAGTCCCACAAAATCATTTAGCAAATTTTTCTGGCAAAGTGAACATTTTGTCTTTCAGCGGCCAAATTTCTATACAACGGTAAGAATGTTCTCAACACGGAACAAAAATATGGAAAAACCATATAACGGACCTGGAAAAACAACCCACCACAGGGCTGACGGTACCAATTACCTGATGCTCAAAGGCGATGAATATCACAACATTTGGGCTGTTTATGACTGGCAAAAAATATCAGGCACTACCATCATGCAAAAACCAGAACTACCTGCTCCGGATGAAATTCAAAAAGAGGGTCTGACTGATTTTGTAGGAGCGGTTTCCGATGGTCTGTATGGAGCTACTGCGTTTGACTTCAAGAGTCCTCACGATAACCTTGATGCCAAAAAATCCTGGTTCTTTTTTGATGATGAATATGTTTGCCTCGGCTCAGGTATTAATTCCAGACCGAACTTACCCGTTTATACAACGATTAATCAGGTTTTATTAAGAAGCGATGTCTCAGTAATGCAGAACGATAAAATCAAAAAAATCCCTAAGGGCAACCGCAACATGGACAATGTTAAATGGGTTCATCATGATCAAGTTGGATATATTTTAACGAAACCAGCAACTATCAACATCTCAAATCAAGCGGAACAGGGGCGCTGGTCTGATATAACCGATCAAAAAAATATTTCAGATGAGATCGTAACCAAAGAGGTATTCTTGCTTGGATTCAATCATGGAAACAGTCCAAAGGATACATCTTACCAATATATCGTGGTGCCCGATGTCAGTGAACAGGAATTAAAAGAAACTGCCAGTTATAACCGTAATATTGATATCATCTCAAATACTCCTGATATACAGGCAGTAAAAAACAACAAGTCCGGCATCTGTCAACTTATATTTTACAAAGCAGGAGAGGTGGAAATCTCAAAGGATTGTAAATTCAAAATGGACAGCCAGGGCATGGCGATGCTTAAAATGAAAGGAAAAAGAATCAAAGAGTTAACGGTATCAGATCCCTCCCGAAAATTGAGCAGGATATCGCTTACTGTATCGGGCATTTATAATATCGAAGGGGTTAATTTTACTGCAGCCCCTGATAAAAACAAAAACAACACAAGAGTGCTGGTTGATCTCCCCCAGGGTGTTTATGCGGGAAAAAGTGTAACTGTGGAGTTAATGAACTAATTTTATGTCTGTTAAATCAATAAAACCAATTAATAAGTTGAAAAAAAAGTAGGAAGCATAGATGTTTTGGTAAATAATGCCTGAATAAATTTACGAGCTCACCTTGAAGTTTCTGATGATGATGAATGGGGAAAAGTGATTGGAATAAATCTGACCGGGGCTTATAAAGTTGCCAAAGCTGTTTTCACAGGTATGATTGAATGAAGATCGGGGAAAATCATCAATCTTGGCTCTACGCAGAGCGAATTGAGCCAGCCAACCATTGCACCTTATGCCGCCGCAAAAGGCGAAAAAAAAGTGTTAACCAAAGGCATGGCAACCGACTGGGCAAAATACAATATTCAGGTAAACGGAATTGGTTCCGGGTATTATAAAACCGAACTTACCCAACCTTTATATAAGAATCCTGAATTTGATTTCGCAATTAGGTTCAATATTTGAAGCAGTAGTTCACAACGATCCGCTTCATCAAGTTTCGGAAGTTTAAAGATTATTTTTTCAACCTTTTTTCTCAAATCGCCCACCAATTTAATTCCCTGGGGAGCTTTTACTTCCAGTCCTGCTTTTATTTCTGCCATTTCCCTGCGATCCAGGAATTCCTTACCGGCAAAGTCGAAGAAACTTGACACAATTTGCCTGTGCCTTCATGTTGGCATTATCATCTAAAAAAACCGGGTCGTTCTTCCAAACATACTGCAAATTACTGCCTACTAATACTAAACCTCCCTCACTGAAATGCTCAATCTTATGGCCAATTCTCCTTTACCCAAAACTTTTAACGACGAGGGTCAATTCAAATGCCAGGATAAAAAATGGGATTGATTTAATCATACATACTCATTTCAGGTTTCAATACATATAATCGATTGCATATAATTTATTCGAAAATATAATTTTTCTATCAAAACAGTTCTATCTTATTCACTTTTTCAGTGGAGAACTTCCAGGTATGCTGTGTTTCACCGATGGGATTAAGCCATGTGTAACATTCATCACATTCAGTGTAGGTCCATTGTAATAGTTTTGTAACATAAAATGACAAGAAGATGGCAAAAAAAATATATAACGATTCGAAAATCGAACTAAGTCCGGCGATTGCCAAACATTACGACCGAATCATGAACTCGATCTCATTCGGGAAGTACAACCGTTTTATCAAGAAGGCGGTTAATGATATGCAGATTGAACCCGGCGACCATATCCTCGACCTGGGTTGCGGAACAGGAAAAAATGCAGCATTGATGGCTGAATACCTCGGCGATGAAGGAAGAATCACCGGGATCGACCTCTCTTCTGTGATGGAAAAACAGTTTGTGGCGAAACATGGTACCGATAAGCGGATCGATTTTAAAAAGGAGCGTATCGATGTTCCATTCGATTTGGAAAAGCAGTACGACAAAGTGCTTGTAAGCTTTGTAATTCACGGCTTCCCTCACAAGGTAAGAAAAGCACTGCTGAAAAATGCCTACCACCACTTAAAACCGGGGGGCAAGCTAATGATCCTCGATTATTCGGAATTCAACCTGAATGAGATCCCCTGGCACCACCGTTTTATCCTAAAAAGCGTGGAATGCAAGTATGCTTTCGATTACCTGGAGCATGACTGGAAAGCAATTCTGGGTGACTTCGGATTTACAAACTTTAGTGAAAATCTATATTTCAGGGAATATACCAGGTTGCTGAAAGGTGAAAAAAATGGCGCGGACAATAGCGTAGGCAAAGGCAATGATCAGGTCAATGGCCCAGGTGGAGTTCAGAATAATGGTCAGAGTAAAGAGAAGAGCAAGGGTTAATATAATGCCCCGGGATTTAATCAGAAACCTTACAATTTTCACTCGCAATAAAATAAAACTAAAAGCCATAACAGAAACTTCGGCAAAATGCATATCCCCGACAAAACTTGAACCCGAGAAAACAGATAAATAGAATTTTAATAAATTAAATCAAATACAATGAATTTATTACAAACACCCGTTAAAGAGATTACATCAGCATCAGAGCTGGAAAAGATTATCAATGAAAATGAAAATGTTATGGTATGCTGCGGCCGCATGGGCCCGATGTGTATCCCCGTTTACGATACCATGGAAGAGCTGGAAGATGAATACGAACATGTGAAGTTCTATAGCATGGCCTTCGACTCCCCCGAAGCAGGCATCATCAGAAACGCTCCCGAGTGCAGGGGATTCATGGGACTGCCTTTCACCATGTATTACAAAAATGGCAAGGTGGCACATGCTACATCCAGCATCCAGAACAGGCAGCAGATTACAGCGATCCTGGATGAACATCTCACTAAATAGTGGCTGTCCATAAAGTCCGATAGCTGCATTGCTGCAAAAATCTTAATTCCTCGAATACATTAGTATACTGCGTCTTAAGATTTTTGCGCGCTCCCGCTTAGGTGCGGGACAAGTCTTGCTCTCGAACTTTATGATCCAGCCACTCAGACTCTTTGGACAGACTTATTAGTCTGTCCGGTCACTTCGACTAAATTGAACTAGTCAGGTTAAAGATAAATCATTGAACGTGGAGCGTTCATCCTGCTCCATGTTCAATTTATCCTGCACATAAAAAAAGACTTCAAACTCCATAAAATCAATACTTCACCTTAATTTCCGGATGTGCAACCCCATCCTGGCCTTATACAAACAGATAAAAAGAACCCAACAAAAGTAACCATGGAAAAATTTGATCTTATCATCATCGGTGCCGGAGCAGCCGGACTAACTGCCGGTATCTATGCATCACGCTCAAGGCTCAATACGGTAATACTGAATGAAGGCGTTATCGGCGGACAGATGGTGCTTACCGAGGAAGTGGCCAACTACCCGGGCGTGGAAACCACCAAAGGATATATGCTGGCCAATACGATGAAAACCCAGGCCAAAAACTTCGGTTGCAAAATCAAATCAAATATTAAAATCGTCGATTACCAACTGGAAGGAAAAGAGAAAACAATTACACTGGAGGATGGTCGGGAATTCGCTGCACCGGCGGTGATCCTCACCCCGGGAGGCAGACCGCGGTCACTCAATATTCCGGGAGAGGACAAATTCAAAGGTACGGGAATCTCCTATTGCGCTACCTGCGACGGTGACTTTTTCACCGGTAAGGAGGTGATCGTTGTGGGCGGGGGAAATTCCGCTTTGGAGGAGGCCATAGCACTGACCAACTTTGCAACAAAAGTCACCATCGTCCACCAATTCGACCACTTCCAGGCCTTTGAACATGCTGTTAAAGAGGCTGAAGGCAGCCCGAAAATTAGTTTTATCATGGAATCAGAGCTGCGGGAATTCATAGGCGATAAAAACCTTGAAAAAGTAACCATAGAACACCTCCCCACAGGAAAGATGTCTGAGATGAAAATCGACGGTGTCTTTATCTTCGTCGGATACCTTCCCAATACCGAATCGCTCACGGACCTGGTACCGCTCAATAAAAGAAACGAAATCATTGTCGATACCGACATGAAAACCAGCATTCCCGGGGTACTTGCAGCGGGCGACTGTATCGCGAAAAAGTACCGGCAGGTAACCACCGCCGTGGCCGATGGAACCATCGCAGCACTCAGTGCATCAGAATTTCTCAGGAGTTAGTTTAATTGAAAGACTTTCTTGGCCTATCCTGCATGATTTAAAAATCTATCCCGTAGCATCTTCGGCGTCAGATCCCGGCCAAAGGCGATGATCTCCGATGGACCAGCATACCCCTCAACGATCCGCGTCTCAAATGTGTTGAATACCGACTGGACCATATATACATTCCCATCAGAAACATTTACATACCCTTTGATTCGGGGACAAATCTCCTGCAGCCCTTCAACAAACAGCCTGATCCCTTCGGGAGAGATGGGTTTATTGATCCTTAACACGCACGCCTTGATATCAGGCCTTCCCCCCGACACTTTCATGCCATATTGCATGGCAGCACGGTGGTCCGGCAACGCTCCCAATACATAACGATCCAGATCCAGCCCGCAGTAACGTGTCTCCACCACCTCCGCGAACGGGTTCAGCGTCTCAACGGCATGAAGAACCGGATCGGCCTCTTCCGGCGCCAGATCGGTTTTATTGAGCAATACCACATCGGCGATCATTACCTGGTGCCGCGTGCGGGTGAGCATTTTCACAGCACGCTCAAAATTCTGCACATCCACAATGGAGAAAATCCCGGCCAGCGTTACCCTGTCACGAATCGCAGGGTCCTGCAATAACTCAAGAATATTGATCGGATCCGACATCCCCGACGCCTCCAAAAAAATCAACTCAGGGGTATACTCGTCGATCACCTTTTCCACCGATGCTGCAAAATTTCCAAGCATGCAGACACAGAATACCGAACCGTTGTTCACCTCCACCAACTTAAAACCGGAACCTGTCAGCTCCAGCTCCTTCCCATCGGTTCCCGAAGCAGCAAATTCATTCTGAATAATCGCAATCCGCTTCCTGTCAGCATACTCCCGCAGGATATTCT
>CAYSMO010000087.1:0-9670 GCA_964432125.1 uncultured Bacteroidaceae bacterium
CGCCTTGATGGTTGTTCATCATCATAATCGTTGCTCAACTCCAATTGCAGGAATCCATCAGATAGTTTGCATTTGAAGTCAACCAATACCGGCTCCAGGCTTTCATATACCCCATGCCTGATCGCGTTTTCAACCAGGGGTTGTAAAATCATGGTAGGGACCTTTGCCTGCCTGCAGTTTTCCGGAGCATCCATGCTGTAATGCAGTTTATCCCCGAACCTTACCTTCTCAATGGCGAGGTAATCCTTCATTCTCACCAGTTCCTCATCCAGCGAGACGAACTGGCTTTCCCGGTGTTTGAGTGAATATCGGAGGAAATCTGACAGCCTGATGATCATCTCCCTGGCCTCCTCCGGATTACTTAGGATCAGTGAGGAGATGGAGTTGAGTGAATTAAAGAGGAAATGGGGATTGATCTGGGACTTGAGCATGTTCAGCTCCGACTCCTTGACAAGTGTACGAAGCTTCTCCTCCGACTGGGCGCGCTCTCGCAATGAGCGGGCATACGATACCAGGTAGTAAATCAGAACCAGGACAAGGTATACCATCGCCCCCACAAAACAGCGCCAGAATATCGATGCGGAGAGGTAATTCGCATAATCACTGTCGGACCCGAACAGCACACCTAGAAGCCCAATGGTAATCATTAGCCAGGCGGCGATCACCAATACCCCTGCCACAATATGCGCCGATATTGAATATATAGGGGCCTCTCTTTTTACGGGTATATATGTAGTTGGGTACCAGGCTATCAATCCAAACAGACCGAAAAGCAGTACACTGAGCAACGACTCTGTAACGGAGATTATCGGGGCAAACCCCCTGCTAAAATGTAAAAACAGGACATTACCCAGTCCGATAAAGAACCAAATCAGTATATAGATAATCAGTGCTTTCCGCTGACTCGTAAACGGATGGCTCATAACACTATATATTGGTTAGCTCTCCTCCTCCGAAAATGACAACGCCCCGGATGATCAATTGTCTGCTGGAATCGGGCACAACGATTGAGCGCTCTCTCTTATCGGAAAAGCCTCCGAACACCGATGTAACTTCCAGTTTGATATCCCACCCTTCCGGAAGGATAAACTTCGATCCGCCGAAAATCATTGTTACCTCGAGATAATTTTTGCCTTCAGCCATTACCACCTTGCGCATGTCATATTTTGCACCGCCAAAGATATTGGTGATCTTACCCCCTTGGAAATTCTGCGAATGAAGGATCTGGTCAGACCCCCCGAAAATCGCAACATCATCTAGCAAATTTTCATCCGATCCTGATACATTCCGGTTATGGTGCGGTCGTTTTCCCCGACTGAATATGATAAGGATTCCCGCCAGAATAAGCAGTGAGGGCCAGAAAAGGCTGCGCCAGAAGTAGGGTACATCAAAAAATTTCGGAATGATAAAAAAGGCCCCGATGGCCAGCAGGATGTAGCCGGTGGATTTGCTCTCCTGGCCAGAGATAAAAACAACACCAAGAACGATGAGGATCATCTGCCAGCTGAATATAATCTCGCTCATTCTCCAAGGTACGACATCTACAATATCCGCCAAAACTGCAATACCAAGCAATACCAGGATAATTCCCAAAAGAAGATGGACTGTGGTATTCCTTTTAAACTTTTTATTGTTGTTTTTCATAGTTGTATCAGGTTTTATTGGGGTAAAAATAGCATATCCTGTTCGTTTGGAGAAAGTAAAATCGGTAAGTGGTGGAGAAAAATCGGTAAATGCAGAGGATAACCGATCTGTTTTCGTGATCCCTAATACCTGTTCAGCCAGCGGTACCTTCGGGCATTGTCGCCAAACTGTGCGGCAAAGACAAACTCGTGGGTACCATAACTGTTCTTCATGATGCTTCCAACAGAAATATCGAATGCATATCCGAAGATTAACCGGTCTATCTTGAGTCCTGCCATCAGGATCACCGCCTGCCCCGTCCGGTAGGTAAGTCCTCCCCAATAAGTCTGATCGTAATAGAGTTTTGTGCTGAAATCGCCTTGAAAGGCACCGCTATCGGCCAGTTTTAGTAGGGTTGACGGGGTTAGCACCCATCGTTCATTGATCGGGTAATCATATCCCGCGATAATGTAATAGTTCCGCTCCTGCCGATACTGGTCATACCCTGTATCACCCAGCTTAATCACCGATTCCAACAGCTGATCCACTGAAAATCCAACGTAAAAGTCGGGCGTGTCATAATAAACACCCACATCGGCATCGGGAATAAACGCCGTTCCCCTGGCATTGAGCCAGATAACATCATTCTCATCGTCCAGAACAATCCTGTCGTCATTCAATCGAAGCTGAAAAGCAGTTAAGGAAGCGCCCATGGAGAGCTGGGAGTTCCCAAAGAAGATATGGTAGGCGTACGATGCCTTCAACCCGGTCTTTTCAACAGCGCCGTTGCGATCGCTGTAGATATGTCCGCCAAAACCAACCTTACCGCTGCGTGAGCTGTATCGCTGACGCTTTCTGATCGATGAGGATTTGGATATATAACTTTTTCGAAGTACCCTCGTCTGGTAACTCAGGGCATACGTGCTAGGTGCATCCTGTAGTCCGATCCACTGCTCACGGGCGGTCAGATTCACAGCAGTATATCCCTCAGATCCGGCAATGGCAGGATTGAGCAGAAAGCCATTCAGCATATACTGACTATATAAAGGAACCTGCTGTGCATGGCTCTGTGACATTAATCCCAAACCAAACAGCAGGCCTATGACCAACCTTCTTATTAACATCCCTCTGTATTCCTGTTATCTGTTCTATCTAATTACCGTTACTGCTCCATTCACCCGCTCATCATCGCCAAAGTTAAGAAGAATTATGAATTGGTACGAACCCATTGGAACTTCCCTTCCATTCAGATTTCTTCCGTCCCATGGTGTCGGGTAACCAGGCTCCGATCTCCACACAAGCCTTCCCCACCTGTCATATATATCAACTACGGCATCCGGATAGGCCTGCAGCTTCTCTATTCTCCAGGTATCGTTAATCCCATCCAGATTCGATGGTGTAATCGCGTTGGGCATGTCTTTAAAGAACTCCGATGGATCGCATTTCTCAATGACCATCGTATCGGACGATTGACAACCATACGCATCCTCCATGTTTACCCATATCTCCTGCTCACCCTGGAAGACGGTGATCTGCTGACTAATTTCACCGGTCGACCAGTTGTACCTGATCCCATCGCCTCCGGCATCCAGTACGGCCGACTCCTCACCACACAGGGAGATATCCTCTCCGAGATCCACATAGGGAAGCCGTTTCACCTCCAGGAACATATCATCTTCAGAAGCACACCCATATTGGTCCGTCACTTTCAGGGTGATCAGACCCTCTTGCGAGGCATTGAATACAGGCGATGTGCTTCCATCGTGCCATTCATAGGAGCTATAATCACCCTCCGGTTCCAATGTAAAGACCTCTCCTTCACAGATGTATGTGTCATCCCCAAGTTCAACATCCGGGGCGGACACAAGCACCATCGCCGATTTAAGCTCCCCGATACAGCCATGTTCTGAGACCTCCTGCACCGTGATCCGGTACTCCCCGGGCTCTTCACCCCAGTTTACAATGACCGAATCGCCATATTCTCTGACCAACGCACCACCTTCAACGGTCCAGTTATAGGTTGAACCTTCCCATCCATCCACAAAATAGGCCACGCCGGTATCGCCTGCACAGACTACCGCCACATAGTCCTGCGAGAGGACCGGCGTGAGCCATGCAGCCAAGATCAGGCCGACACTTATTATGTGTTTTTTCAGGTTCATTCTATTCTATTGCTCAGTTGCTTCTTTTCTTTTTCTGTTCTACTCTTATTCCTTACTGTTACTATTCTTTACAGTTCCTATTCTTATTCTTTATAGTTGTTATTCCTGGTCCTCACTGTTCCTTGATATTATGTTCTTTACTATTGCTATTCATAAAACCCTATTCAATTAAAAATTCAATTTCGATATATTCAATGTAGATCAACGTTATCGGGCAATGTGCATCTATGGTGCCGAAGGATTACCAAAAACCTCCTGCACCCCGGTTATGACAATACCAGTGCATCTGCATCCAGGATCTTTTTTTCTCCTGTGCCTCCGCTTAGAATATTCGTATATATTCATATTTCGTCATTTGAATTTCACGTTATACCCATAGCGCTCATTGTCCTGATCTCTCTGTTTTTAATGCTCTCATATTCACCTACTTGTCATGTGAATAATAAACCATTGTTTCTGCTCTTATTCACCTGCATCGCTGCTGGTTCTATCTTCAATATTATACTGTACATGTATCCAAATATCTCATATATGCATACTTAAGTACCTTTTTTCCTGTCGGCATTCACATGCCGGTAACCGTTATCACCTGCTACTTTATTCAGCAGCAGACCGGCTTTAATAAGCCCTACCTGCGTGTCAGGCTGAAATTGCTTTGAATTTCACCTGTTTCAGGAACTGGATGTACTGTAACGGTATAGGTTCCGCTTACTGTTCCGTTGCCTGAAAAATCATCATTCATCCTGGTCAAATTCACCACAAAATCCAGATCGCTTATGGAAGCTCCGGAAGTTGTATTAATGAGCATTGCAGGAAGTGTGATATTCACACTGCTTCCATCGGTAGTCACCGTACCCGATGCTGCAACCGGATCTCCGACTCCATCCAATGCTGAAAGGCCTGCTGGGATTGTAAACGAATAATCAACAGCAAATCCGTCCACACTGCCATCAGGAGCACCCGTTAGCGCAACCGGGATTGTAGCGACAGATGGGGATGCCCCGGAACAGATCTCTTCCGTCCCTGTGGTAATCGCAGCAGTTGCATTGTTCCATACATTAATGTCAAGGGTCTGTATCTGGCTCGGACAATTATCGCCTGATACCTTCTGCACCTGAACCTGGCCACTCACTGACGCAATGGCTCCTGGTGCCTGGTCCCACAGAACAGTAATGGTATGGGCGTTGGCTGTAAAATCGACTTCTGTAACACCACCGGTAACAGTGCTTCCTACAGCAGTAATGGTACCTCCAGTTACTTCCCAACGATATTCTTCGCCGGCAACATGGGTTCCCACTAGGCTATACTCAACAGAACTGTCCAGTCTTACCTCTTCTAAAGTCTGGGTTCCCGGAGAATCCGGATCCGGGGTAATAAATGACTGTCCGTTTACAACTACTGCAAACGCTACTGCAATTACTGCACTCAAAATTGCTCTCATCGAAATTGAATTTTTAATTGTTCTCATCACTTTTTGGTTTTTAATTGATTTATTTAAATTTAATTTATCTTCTTGTTAATGAATTACTTGATTCTATATCTCCAACCGCCGGTGTGGCATGCTGAATCACATTTATATTGTTGCTGATCGCACAACCGGAACCTGACCTTACCTCTACTTCAACACTCCCCGGGATTGTCCCCGACCAGATCACTTCTACCTCCTGATCCGTGTCGGTTCCATCGATCGTTCCCCCGGTAACCGTCCATTGATAGGTCTTACCTGTCAACAGTGGCGTTGAATATGTTGCCCCTGCAGGTGTGCAAACTTCCGTATTACCTGTGATTACCGGTGACGTGGCAGGATCCACTGTAACATTAAAACTGCACGTAGCTATGTTCCCTGCTGCATCTTCTGCTGTGTAGGTCACCGTTGTTGTTCCGACTGTAAAGAAGCTTCCGGGGGTTTGCGTTGATGTTAGTGTTACTCCACAGTTATCTGATGTCATCGGGGCCGTCCAGGTTACACTGTTCCCGCAATACTCATCATCGGCTGTCACCGTAATATTAGTTGGACATCCGGAAATGACCGGTGATTCGTTGTCCAATACTGTCACCGTAAATTCGCAGGTATCAGCATTGGAGTAGCTATCAGTTGCGATATACTGAACGGTGGTCACTCCCAATGGAAACAGGTCACCGGGCGAATGGGAGCTGTTCAAAGTTACAGAGCCGCATGTTGCAAGGGCTGTCGGCGTGGCCCAGCTAACAGTAGCACTGCAAAAACCCGGATCGGTGTTCACCGTTAGATCGGTCGGACAATCCGTTATCGATACCTCGCAAATCGCTGCAGAGCTGACTCCAAACTGGAAGATGTTGCCGGAAATATTTTCCCGCTGTATAAGTGAATCGACAGCATTCACATGGTTCCCGATTATTTGCCAGTTGGATGTTGAACCCAGCCTGACAAGCACCCTGTTGGATGTATCGATCTGGAAGGTTGAAAATTCCCTGGCAAACAGTCCGACATCATAATTTCCAGTAAAAGCGAAGCCATTTTCCCGCGATACGGGCCAGTAACCTTCAGGGAAGGCCTGATTAACTGATACACCCCCATCGATGATCGGCAAACCGTTGGAGCCCGGATCATTGGCAACAAATCCAGCAGTCAGCGTTCCACTGCCGGAAATGTTGTCAAAATTAATTGTGAATGGCCGGTAATTGCCAGAGGTACCCACTGGAAACAGAATGTCTGTTCCATTATCAGAAGGTGCATTTAGCCAACGCCTTACCCGGCCTGTAATTGTGCCGGAAGATCGCGTGAGCGTACCCGGCTGACCGCCATTAATTCCCAGGGTTAGCAGATGTCCGGTATTTCTCAGGTTGCCACCATTCATTGAAAGCTCACCGGCTATAACAATATCATGGTTGACGTTAAGGGATGATCCCGGATCAATCGCCAGGTTATGGAAATTTTCGATCGCCCCATCATCGCGATACACTTGCTGCAGGGCACCTCCATTGAATGTAACGGTACCTCCCCGGGGAATAAACGTCCCTCCGGTCCTCCAATCGCCTGCAATTGTTATTGAATAATCATTAGCAGCATCTGCATCAAGGAAAAGGTTTGCCGGGAACCCAACTATTTCAAGATCATTCTGAACGATAATATCGCCGCAAAGCGTTTTCGTTCCTGTACCAGAAACGATTACGTTGTAATAAGACAAGGGAGCAATACACTGACTCCCATTCGCTGAATAATTGACACTTCCGCTTCCGGCATTGAAGTTCCCCAGGTTGTCTATCCCATCTCCGGTAACATATAGTGTATGTGAGCCAATATTCAATGTTCCTGATGTAGCTATTGCAAGAAACCCAACCGTTGCATCTTCTGTAAGGGTTACCGTATGAGAATCGAGGATAAGTGCATTTGAATTATCTCGTGGAACTCCAAATAACCAGGTGTCAGGATCATTCCAGTTTCCTGACTGAACGGTCGTGTTACGCCCTACAGCAAAAGTTACTACATCGCCTTCATTCAGATCCAGTCCTGAGATCCTTGCAAATTCACCGAACCGTTCGTCCAGTTCAATCATCTCAATAGTGCCGGTATTAAAATCACCATCCCCGTCAGTGTCTATCATCACCAGATAGTGGTCATAGAAGGGAGGCAGAAGAGGCAATCTGGTTGTATCCAGTGACAGCCTAAGCCGTCCAATATCTCCTGTACCACCCATCTTCCATTCACGGGCAATTCTTTGAACTGAATCAAATAAAATTTCGGTATCTGTCCATAGTGTAATATCTCCATTGTCGTGGCCAGAAAAGAAGTATTCCCCATTATTGAGATCCTCTGGATTATCCAGCTTTACTATTCCGGAGCCCTGACTGATAATATGTGAATTGGCACTGTTTTCTCTGCCTATTCCAAATACTTCATAACTGTGGGAAGCTTCATATGGGAACCTGTCATTTCCTGTCGCGATGTTGTATTTAGCTCCCAGGTAGTTTTCTAAAATAACTTTTTGCGCTTCATTGATTGTTTTGTTAAAACTGAGGAATTCCGTGATCTTTCCACTGAAGTAGTTGCCATCTCCTCCCTGACCGCCATCAAAGAAATAGGAGCCATTGTTCATGCCTCCAAGCCCAATCTCCCCACTGTGATTAAACAATGCTCCGATCCCGGTTTCAGATCCTGCCAGATTTCCATCAACATATCCCTTGATCCAACTGCTGTCCGCATTATATTCCAGTACTGCATAATGCGTCTCACCCGGTCCTACCGGAGAGGTAACTTCAAAATAGCCCCACGGTGTGGTTGCTCCTGCATCGTCATTGGCCAGGTTCCAGGCACCCATTCTGACCAATCCACCTTCAATGTAGAAATTGAGTCCCCTTGTACCACCGCCCTGTTCATACAGTACCTGGCGTGTAGTTACGTCTGCCCCGGTTTCAAAAGCGATCACCAGCGTTCTTCTCGTATAGGGACCGCCTGTATTAAAATCGGTGCTGTTAGCCAGTTCCAGATAATAATCTCCGCCGCTAAAATCTACCACCGGACGTTCGTTTATATTATCTGCCGGATTGTCGCGGTAAACCGGTCTCAATCCTCCGGTGGCTGTTGCATCATTATTATTTGTTGATGATGCATCTTCCCAGTTATCAAGAAGATCTCCATCGGTATACCCAACTATTTCATCAGATTTCAACCATACCTGGTAACCGCCATCATCTGATACACCTCCAGGACCGACCCATCCCAGACCATCATCATCAAAAATCGTGTAGGTGTGCAATAGCTCCGCACCCAATGTTGCGTTACGGACACTGTCAATTGAAATGACCACCGTCTCATCATCCTCTTCAATGATATCGTTGAAAATTGAAAAAGTGCTGCTATCAAGCGTCGTCCCAGCAGGAATTGTAAAACTGGAGGGATTAGCCATGGTGTAATCTATTCCTCCGTTTATTGCTGTTCCTCCTGAAGCACTGTAAAACAGGGTAATATCCTTTCCGCTGGCATTACTTAATTCAAATACCAGGCTGATAGGGGAGAAGCTTTCCGCCCCCTGGCTGCTGGCATCTCTGAATTGCACTGTTGGCACAGGGTCATTATCCAGTATCGTATAAGTATGTTCAATCGTATCTCCCAGGTTGGCGTTTTCAGGATCTGAAAGGGTAATTGTTATCGTCTCATCAGACTCATTCAACAGATCATTGTTTACCGAAATAATAATATCTGCAATGGTATCCCCTGGCAGGAATGTAACCGTATCGCCTGTAAGCATATAATCAACTCCAACTCCTGTAGCAGTTCCGGTGGTTACTTCATACGCCACCCGTGTCTCATTGAAATCGTCGCGCTGATTGAGCACAACCCTTACCGGGACCGAAATGACAGCTTCTAACCCCGAGGAGCTTTCAGCAGCGAATTGCACCTTTCTCAGGTTATCGTCATCAAGTATAGTGAAGGTATGGATGCTGTCCTGACCAATACTATGTTCTGCATCCGGATGTCTTAATATGAGTTGAACAGTTTCGTCACTTTCCGCATCAGTATCATTGATGATCGATAGATTGATTGTGTCTGATTGCTGATCTGTCTGAATGGTAATCGATCCGGCCGGAGGCAGATAATCATCATTTTCAGTTGCTGTTACGCCGGAAGTGAAAACTGAAGCAGTTACATTTGTGGAATTCAGATAATTCAAAGAGACTACAATCTGAGCAGGCGATTCATCCTCAAAACCACTTGAGGCAGTTTCTTCGAATCGAATGGCAGGATTCAGGACGCCTATAGTAAAGAATTTGTCGTTAGAAAGATCAATGTTGTTTGCCGAATACGTCCCCAGGGCAGCATTCCATGACAATTCAATCACACTGGTATTGGTCGAGAAATCACCGGAGCTATTTACCAGAAGGACATATTTTGAATATCCGAATGG
>CAYSMO010000088.1:0-9659 GCA_964432125.1 uncultured Bacteroidaceae bacterium
AAATCTTATATCATAAGCTCTGCATGTACAATAATAGTTTTAAATAAAAAGGTATTAACAGGACCGATTGCAATTCATTATCCAATGATACCACAAAAACCTTACATTTGTTGTGAATTCCCCATCATCAGATTGAATATGTACGGTGAAACAAAAAGCCCCATGGATAAAAACAACAAAGTAATTGGCATTATCCCGGCAAGGTATGCATCCACCCGGTTCCCGGGAAAACCGCTTGCACTGCTGAACAAACAGCCAATGATCCAGTGGGTCTACAAAGCCTGTGGCGGGATATTTGACCATCTCACTGTGGCCACGGACGATGAGCGCATATACATGACTGTCCGGGCATTTGGTGGAAATGTGGTAATGACCTCCCCTGAGCACCCGACTGGCACCGACCGATGCCTGGAGGTGTTGGAACATGTGGAGAGCGAGATGGGGTTGAAACCGGATATTGTGGTGAATATTCAGGGCGACGAGCCACTGATCAGAAAGGAGCAAATCGCGGAACTTCTCTCATGCTTTGAAGAGAGCAAAACAGGAATAGCGACACTCGTTCAGCCATTTGGCAAAGATGAGGATCCTGCCGGTCCGGACACGGTCAAAGTAGTTGCCGACACAAATCAAAATGCACTATACTTCTCCCGTTCAATCATCCCATACATCAGAAACAAGAGCTGTGATGCTCTCTATCCCTATCTGAAGCATGTTGGCATGTATGGCTACAGGGTTGATGTGCTGAAGCAAATCTGTACCCTTCCCCCTTCACCGCTGGAACAATACGAGTCGCTGGAGCAATTGCGCTGGATGGAAAACGGATTCACAATCCGTGTGAAGCTCACGGAGTATAGCAACTACGGAGTAGACACGCCGGAAGACCTTGAGAAATTACAGAACTATCTGAACGACCCGCAACAGAAGAACCGATAAGATGGTATTGTTCTGCCATACCAAAATTACATGCCCGGAATAATCGGTTACGGACTCCTGTCCCTACTTAGAGCCAGTCAATAGAGTCGTAGTGGCTGGATCATAAAGTTCGAGAGCAAAGCGCGCAAAAATCTTAAGACGCAGTATACTAGCGTATTCGAGGAATTAAGATTTTTGCAGCAATGCAGCTTTCGGACTTTATGGACAGACACTCCCTATTCATGGTACAGTGAATCCACCGGATTACTGCGTGCTGCCCGCAGGGTAATAATATTCACCGTGATCATGGTCACCAGAATAGCAACCGAAGCGGCTACCAGGTATATCCCGGGGGTAAAGCCTACATTATAGGGGAAAACCTGGAGCCAGTTTCGCATAAAGAAATATGAAATAATCCACGCCAGAACAATGGAGATGCCCAGGATAACCAAAATCTCCCTCGAAATTATCATCAAAAGGTGATAAAGGCTTGCACCCATAGCTTTCCTGATAGCTATTTCCCGAAGGCGTCGCTGGGTATTGAAGATCGTCAGACCCAACAGACCCAGAGAGGCAATGATAATTGCGAGTATAGAAAAAAGGAGGGAGATTTTTCCTGTGCGTCGTTCTTCCCTGTAATACTTGTTCAACTCCTCGTCAAGATAAAAGTACTGAAAAGGTTCATCCCCTGTCATCTCACTCCACAACTGATTGATCATACTAATGGTATTGCGGCTGTGAATACTTCTCTTATCAAACCGGATACTGATATAACCCGATTGTGAACGTGTCTCTGTCTTGTAGGCAAAAAGATAGGGAGCAATGGTCTTTCGCAATGAGCTGTGATGGAAATCATTGACCACTCCAATCACTTTGTACTCCGTCATGGTACCCTCACCGGTCGGACTTTGAATAACCGTATTCAGCGGATCTTCAAGATCGTATTCCTTTACAGCCGTTTCATTGATAATAACAGTCATGGTATCATTCATGTCAGATCCATCAAAAAACCTTCCGGTATTGTTTCGCAGAGTGAGTTCGTATGTCTCAAAAAAAGCCGGGTCCACGAAATTAACATCGAACATAAACCCGGTTGAGCGCTTGGCTCCCTTAATTTGGAAAGAGGTAGAGAGGTTGCTAAAGCCAAGGTATGTACTTGAATTGGCAACCCCGGCAACACCCGGAATCTTTTTAACCTCTTCAAAAAATTGATCCATTTTATTTCGCAACGGATAAACCCGGTCGATCACGATTATGTTTTCGGCGCGAAAACCAGGATCCTTCTGCAATAGGTAAGTCACCTGTTTTGATACTACCAGTGTACCTACAATAATGGCTACCGAGATGGTGAATTGCAGGGTAACCATGAAGCTTCTGAACATGGACGATCTTTTCCGATTGAGAGATCCGCCTCGCAAGCCAATAAGAGGATCGATACGTGACAGATAGAACGCTGGGTAGACTCCACTCAGCAGTCCTACGAGAAGAGAAAGGAATAGTACACCCACCATGATCCATCCTCTGCCGAGCATTCCAAAGCTTAGGTTCATTCCCATGAAGCTATTGAAGTAGGGCAGCGAGATCTCAACCAGAAACAAGGCAATTACCAGGGCCAGCAGGCTAAGCAATACCGATTCGGTGAGAAACTGCCTGATCAGAACAGTCCGTTGGGACCCAACCACCTTTCTCATGGCTATTTCGCGGGCTCTGACAGCAGAACGGGCGGTCGAAAGATTCATGAAATTTATACCCGCTATAATGAGTATAAACAATGCGATCAACGCAAAAATATAGATGTATGTTCTGTCATTAACCGGTCGTATACAATTTTCTTCACCATATTCTATACCAGGATTGAGATGGATGTTTGTAAGTGGCTGCAGAAATACGCCAAATGCATTGCCTCCCTCCGCCCACTCCTCGGTGGAAATTTCAAGCATCTCCTTGATCTGGGGACGTATATTTTTGAGCATTACCTGGTTCATCTCCTGCTCAACTTTTCTGTAATCAACACCTTCAGACAGCAATAAATAACTGTAAATCGAATTCGAAAACCAGTTCTCGCTTCTGCTTTCGGGAATATTTGACATTGAAAGGAGAAAATCACAAAAGAAATGTGAATTATCAGGAAATTCCTCCATCACACCTGTCACCTCATAAAAATTATCCTTGCTATTAAATTCCAGTGTTTGTCCAAGTGGATTCTCTGTGCCAAAATACTGAAGGGCTTTGGATTGGGTTATTACAACTGAATTGGGACTGCTCAAAACCGTTTCCGGATCCCCGTGAATTAGTTTGAAGGAAAATATCCTGAAGAAAGAAGAGTCTGCAAATACCACATTATCCTCAATATGCTTTACATCCTTATTCCAGACAAACTGCTGGGGGAACACCTCCAGTCTTACAAAATCCTTGACGTTCTCAATCTCTTTTGTAACGGCAGGAGCCATAACATAGCTTGTCCACGCTCCACGAAACTTTTGCTCCCCGATATTTCCATCTATATATGCCCTGTAAATACGATGGGAATTCTCGTGAAAGCGATCAAAGCTAAGCTCCTTAACGATAAATAAAAAAATAAGTATGGCACTGGCAAGTCCAATGGCCAGTCCCGAGATATTGATAAAGGAGAAGATTCGGTTCTTACTGATATTCCTTAGGGCTACATTAAAAAAGTTTCTCCACATAAACCAGGTATTGAAAACAAACCTCAACATAAATTGTAAAGCAACAGAACTCGGATTTCCACCTCCATATAATCATAGAGCAAAAACAACGATGAAAGTATAGAGTGAATATTTCTCATCTATAGATTCAAAAGAATACTCCAGGTTGTTTCCAGAAGTTTTTGCCATCTCGATAAAACCCAATCCGGCTCCGCCTTTTGCGGAAAACTTTCCATTGGTAATCGTTTCAATGTATAGGCTTTTGAGCTCCTCCCTGCTTTTGTTATTCACTATATCAATGCGCTTCTTAAGCGTCTCGATATCCTCATTTCGAATTGGATTCGAAGTTACCAGCCTGATTGTTTCGGCGTTCAGTATGATGTTGAACGTGGGAAGATACTTTTGCTGTTCCTTTACCAGTTGCTCATAAGCATCGGTATACTTACAGACATTTTCCAGTGATTCGATCATTACAGTAAGCACCTTTTTATACACGGAAAACCGGATATCATACTCCTGGGAAACATATTTAAATCTGGCCAGAAGTTTGTCAATCGAGCCGAAAGTAAGCAATCCGGTATGATTCAGTATGCTGTTTGTCACTGTGCCAACTTGTTTTTTTTGGTTTAACAAGTTAATAAAACTTTTTAAAATGACTCATTTTCCTGTTCATATCCTACATCGGCAGGTAGATTTTGTTGTAAGCTGGCATTTACTGCGAGCTGATCGCACCTCTCATTCTCTGGAATATTCGCATGTCCCTTCACCCAGACAAATTCAATATTGAACATTCGATGCAGCTGAATATAACGTTTCCAAAGATCGGGGTTTTTTTTATTTTTGAATCGTCTGGCCTCCCATTTCCATATCCATCCCTTGTTGATCGCATCAACCACATATTTTGAATCTGAATAGACCACTATTTTAAGGTTCTTCCTTTTCAGTGCCTCGAGTCCGGCAATCACAGCCAACAGCTCCATCCTGTTGTTGGTTGTTAGCCTGTAACCCGCCGACAACTCCTTTCTGTGTCCTTTATACAGTAGCACAACACCATAGCCTCCCGGACCGGGATTTCCCCGGGCTGCTCCATCCGTATACATTGTAACCAAATCTTCTGTCATCCGAAACAATAAAAAAACACGCACAAAATCAATAGATCATGTGCGTGTAAATTCAAATATCAATCGTCTTAATTGACCAATGTCATCTCATCTATCAGGTGTGTCGCCCCGGCATACTTGTCTATCACAAAAAGAACATACCTTATGTCCACATTAATACACTTCTGCAATTCGGGCTCAAAAACGACATCTCCACTCATCGCTTCCCAGTTACCATCGAAAGCCAGTCCAATAAGCTCTCCCTTTCCATTGATAACCGGACTGCCTGAATTCCCCCCTGTGATATCATTATTTGTGGTAAAACAGACATACATCTCACCATTTTCACCATAGGGACCATAGTCCTTCATCTGGTATAACTCCTTGAGTCTGGGTGAGACAACAAATTCATAATTATTCGGATCCTCTTTCTCCATTACTCCTGAAAGAGTGGTATGGTGCAGGTAGGTAACCGCATCCCTGGGCTCATAATCACCAACGATGCCATAGGTAAGTCGCATGGTTGAATTCGCATTGGGATAAAAGTTCTTGCCGGGATACATCTCGATCATTCCTTTCAAATACAACCGCTTTCCCTCATCGATCTTAGTATTATAACTCATCATTGCACCCCTCATCTCTCCAAATTTATCGAAAAACGATTTTGCAGCAACAAATGAAGGGTCCTTCTCCAATTTTTTCAGACTTGGTTTTTCGAGGAATGCATGAAATTTCTCCTGATCAACGACCATCGATTTGGCAAAATACCTGTCAACAAATTTTTCAGCATTGCCCTTGTATTTTGTCTGGACCTCCTGTACAAAAATGGGCAGATATTCAATAGGTACATCATCAAGAAGAATGTTGATCATCGCTGTCATTACCTTCTTGTCCGTGTCAGCATGGTAATCCTTATAAAAATCCCCAGATTTTTCCTTCAAGCTCTGAGCTACCTCATCAACTGCTTCCTGACCTGCCTCATCATCACTGAGCACCGCATGCAGATCCCTTAGTCCAAATCCTGCATTCACCGATTCCATTCCCAGATAGATGCATTCAAGCAGGTATTGCCAGGCAGATGCATAATCCAGGCTTTCAGCAACCCCTTCCCTGATCATATCAAGGGCACTTCCATATTTCTGTTCGCGGTCACTGTTTTGTTCTACCCATTCCAAAAACACCATCTCCTCTGCCCGCTTCTTGTCAACAACTCCAAGATTTTTCAGTCCTCTTGACTGTCCGATCGAATATTTCCAGTAGTTGCTGGATCGTGAATACTTGGAAGCGTACTGGATGCGGACCTGGGGGTCTGCCTTCATATCTTCCATCATGATCTCCTGCTTAATTCCGCGGATTTTTATCCTGTTCGGATGGTCAATGTCGAGCAGACGCTGCACCTCCCACGACGTCATATACCTGGATGTGCTTCCCGGAAAACCCAGCACCATTGCGAAATCGTCCATTTCATAACCTTTCAGGGAAACGGGCAGATAATGTCTTGGATTCAGCGGAATATTCTCCGGACTATATTCTGCCGGTTTTCCATCAGGACCAGTATAAACCCGGAACAGGGCAAAATCGCCCGTATGGCGCGGCCACATCCAGTTGTCGGTATCGGCACCAAATTTCCCAATTGATTCAGGTGGCGCACCCACAAGACGTACATCGAAGAATGTTTCGAGAACAAACAAAAAATACCGGTTTCCTTCAAACATCGGTTTTACCTGTGCCTCATAATGGGTTCCCTCGATGGCTTCGCTGCGAATTTTCCCGGTAATTGTTCGCATAGCACCTGCGCGTTCTGCAGGGTCCATATCATCAAGAATCTCTGCCATAACCCTGTCTGTAACCTCCTCCATCCTTACCAGGAAAGAGATGGATTTTCCTTCGTTGGGAAGCTCCTCCTCTTTGCTCATGGCCCAAAAACCATTTTTCAGATAGTCGGATTCAACACTGCTGTGGTACTGAATTTCGCCATATCCACAGTGGTGATTTGTGAGTAGCAATCCTTCGCCGGATATCAGCTCCGCAGTGCAACTCCCGTAATCAAGGGCCCCAATCGCATCCTTCAGGCTGGCACTATTCACGCTATAGATCTGTTCGGCGGTCAACTCAAGCCCCATCTCCTTCATCTCCTCCATGTTCACCTGCTCAAGAAGGCTCAGGAGCCACATCCCCTCGTCGGCACGTACCTTCAACTGGAATGCCAGCAGGAATACTAAAAAAATTGTCGTTACTCTTTTCATAAATACTTTATTTAACTAATTGATATAAAATAATATAACTATCGTTTTAACTACAAGTGACCTGTTGCCTCGCAGAATAAATAATTTCAATGGTAAAATGGTCCAATTACATCCAGCAACTTGTTAAATAAAAGTTCAGTTTTTGGCTATTTGGTTGATAAGTTGGTTAATAAGAACCGTTGAATTAATGGCCATAAGCATTATAAACTACTCCTGAGATACAAATATCAAAAAAAAGTTTGATATTTCTCAATCAAAATGCCAAACAAAATAAAAATACCAATTTCCTGCATGCTTCAGAACTGAATGGAAAGCTGTTCATTGTTCACTCTGAATGACCTGCGGTGATGAACGGAAATCCCATGGTTTTTAATCGCCTGCCGGTGCTGAAGTGTAGGATAACCCTTGTTTCTTTGCCATCCGTATTCCGGAAATTGTTTATCAATTTCCCGCATATAATCGTCCCTGTAAGTTTTTGCCAGAATAGAGGCTGCAGCAACGGAGAGAAATTTTCCGTCACCTTTAATAATACACTGGTGGCCAATATTCCTGTAAGGTCTGAACCGGTTTCCGTCCACAAGTATCTGCCCGGGGCATGTTGTAAGCAAATCGAGAGCCCTGTGCATGGCCAAAAATGATGCGTTTAGAATGTTTATACTATCAATCTCTTCGGGACCAACACTGCTAACTGCAAATGCCAGGGCGTGGTTCTCAATTTTTCTACGCAGTTCTTCTCTTCTGATCGCACTCAGTTTCTTTGAATCATTTAATCCGCTTATGCGGGGTGCTGAAGGCAGAATCACCGCCGCAGCAAAAACCGGACCGGCAAGGCACCCTCTGCCGGCTTCATCACATCCGGCCTCTACAACACCCTTTGTATAATATCCCTTAAGCATGTCCGCTCAATACCCGTTGCATGGTTTTCCAGAGTTCGTCCGCTGTATTGTCCCAACTGTAAAGTTTTCGCCGCTCCCTTCCCCTTTGTATGAGTTCTTCCCGCAACCCTTTCTCCTTTACAATTCTGACCATGCCATCCCTGATACTTCCGGGACTTTCCGGTTCTGCATAGATGGCAGCATCTCCTGCAATTTCAGGTAAGCTGGTAATATTGGAGGTTAAAATGGGAATTTCACTGTACATTGCCTCAACCAGGGGAATGCCAAATCCTTCAAAGAACGGGACAAAAGTAAGGGCCCAGGCTGCTGCCATGATATCTTTCAGATCGTCTGAGGATAGCCGACCGGTAAAGATCACATCGGATTTGTATTCTAACTTTTCCAGTTGCTCCTCTGTCGATTTGGTCAGAAATGACTTCTTACCTACAATAACCAATTTAAAAGGTGCTTTAAAATCTGCGCGAAACAGCTCAAAGGCCCTCAGCAGGTTCTTGATATTTTTCCTTGGATGTATGCTTCCCACAAACACAAAATAGGGCGCTCCATTTGTCTGTTTTTCACGAATCGCATCAATCTCGGTCGGTGTTGCAGGAGCAAAGTTTTTACTGGCTCCATTGTACACCAGGTCTATCTTATCTTCATGAATGTCGTAATTATTAATAATGTCCCGTCTTGAATATTCTGAGACAGTGGCAAGGCGCGTTGCTTCACGCGCAAATCGGGGGAAAAAATAGCGGTAGTACTTTCTGGTAAAGTAGGGAAGATCCCTCGGCCGGTGTTCGAAGTTGATGTCGTGTATCACTGCACAGGAGGGGACGCGGGAACGCAGACTGATAAAACCATCCGTTGAAAGAAACATGTCGGCTCCAAGTCTTCTTAGCAGCGTAGGAATACGCCATTCAAACCAAAAATACCACAAGATGGGGTGACGGGTAGACGGCCGAAGGACCAACGGTACAACATTATTTGAGAAGATTACCTCCGCACTGTATGGTTTGTCAAAAATAAAATAAAAAGTGTGCTCAGGATGAGCAACAACAATCCTGCGCAAGGTCTCGAATGTAAACCACCCTATACCATCAAGTTTTCCTGACATTAATAAGCGGGAATTCACCGCAATTTTCATCTTCTGACAATAAAATAATTTTCAAAAAAATATGGGGCGAACTTATTACAATTGTTTAGATTTTAAAAATATATTTGACCGGCAAAGATAAAGCCTTGACTAATCAAAGAATGGCTTGTCTATTCCTGGTTGGTTGCCTGTTGAAACTCTCCCTGAATCCGGCACTGTTGACCCTGATTGATCTCCGCTTTCGGCTTTTGATATACTCCATATCACTCACATTTGCGCCTTTTTGTCAACCTCAGCCTGGGCGATCAGACCAATTGGGTCGCTAAGAATAATCATGTACGCCTAAGCTTATTAAATATCAATATTCCATTTTACACTTTTTTTTACGCTATTTTATTATTTTATCTACTTTATTTTGAATCTCTTTTACTCTTCTATATAGCTTTTTTTACTTCCTTATATTAATGCAAATATATTGTTAGAATCTTGTTCATTCTTTCATCATGTGGATCGTCAGTAAAATGGAAACAATCTGTATTTTTAAAAAAATAAATATCATGCGATGTCGAAAAAAAAAGTGAACCGGGACGAAAAACTTATTAGGAGAAACTATGCTTCAATACGGTTCAATCAGAGAGAAAAGGAGGCGATTGACCTCTATTGTCAGAAATACAAGATATCGAACAGGGCTAAGTTTATGAGGGAAGCGATTCTCACAGAGGTACTGAAGCGATTTGATGAGGATTATCCCACACTATTTGAAT
>CAYSMO010000089.1:0-9593 GCA_964432125.1 uncultured Bacteroidaceae bacterium
ACGATCTGGAAGTACCGGTCGAAACCGGCCACCATCAGCAGCTGCTTGAAGGTCTGTGGTGACTGTGGCAGGGCGTAGAACTGTCCGGCGTTCATCCGCGACGGCACCACAAAATCGCGCGCTCCCTCGGGGGTTGACTTGATCAGCACCGGGGTCTCCACCTCGATAAATTTCTCCCCACTGAGGTAGTTCCGTATCTCGATCGACATACGATGCCGCAGCTCCAGGTTTTTCCGCACCGTCTCCCGGCGCAGATCGAGGTAGCGGTATTTCATCCGCAGCTCATCCCCCCCGTCACTCTCTGTCTCAATGGTAAACGGCGGCAACTCGGAGCTGTTCAAAATACTGAAACTGTTCACCAGGATCTCGATCTCCCCGGTTGCCATCTTCGGGTTCTTGTTGCTCCGCTCGGCTACCTCCCCCTCGACCCTGATCACGTACTCCCTGCCCAGCTTCCTCGCGCTCCGGCAGAGCTCCGCATCGGTCTCCATATTAAACACCAGCTGCGTGATCCCGTACCGGTCGCGCAGATCAACAAAGGTCATCCCCCCCAGGTCGCGTGATTTCTGCACCCAGCCGCTTAAAATTATTTTTTCATAAACATGTTTGATATTCAACTCTCCACATGTGTGTGTTCTGTACATTGCTTATCGGTTTTATTCAGTAAATTGCGCCAAATTATCCTGCGAAAATATAAAGAATTATTGAGGTACTATGACATATCCGATCTTCTCTGACGAATATTTTATGAACGAGGCACTTAAGGAGGCTCAAAAGGCCTTCGAGGCCGATGAGGTGCCGGTCGGCGCCGTGGTGGTATCGGGTGAACGCATTATTGCCCGGGGTTACAACATGACCGAGCAGCTGGGGGATGTGACCGCCCATGCAGAGATGATCGCGCTCACCAGCGCAGCAAATTTTTTGGGAGGCAAGTACCTGAACGACTGTTCCCTGTTCGTCACCCTTGAACCCTGCCTGATGTGCGCCTCGGCACTGAAATGGGCGCAACTCGGAAGGCTTGTTTTCGGAGCGTCGGACGATAAAGCGGGGTACCACGTTGTGGAGCAGCCGGTGCTGCATCCTAAGACAGAGATTAAATTCGGCGTGCTGGAGGATGAGTGCGGACGGCTGTTAAAAGATTTTTTCCGGGGAAAACGGTAGTAATTAGTGGGGAAACGCTGAGGACCTTTCTCAAAAGGCATTTCTATGTCAGGATTATTATTCTACGACAATTGGGAAAATTCAAATTCGTTTCGTAATTTTACGACACGTAATTTTACGACACGTAGAATTACGAAAAACAACTTCTCCATGAGAAACAAACCTATACCAAAAGGCAATCCCTTCCAGTTTGGAGTTGTGATTGATGACGATGCATTCTGCAATCGAAAAAGTGAAATCGCCTTCTTAAAAAATCAGATAAAAAACGGATACTCCACCTGGTTGTTCTCTCCGCGCAGGTTCGGCAAGACTTCCCTGGTTGAAAAAGTATTCCGGGAAACAGATTCTGCCAACTGCATATTTATGGATCTCTACAACATCAAATCGCTTGATGACTTTGGCAGAAAGTACGCTGAAATCCTTGCAAAAGCGCTCTTCAACTGGAAAGACGACATCAAAAAGCTAACCGGAAAACTTGCGGATACTTTTAAAAACCTTTCTCCCGGTATTTCATTCGACGAATTCGGAAATCCCGGCTTCACGCTGCAGGTAAATAAAATTGAGAAGCAGATTGATATAGAGACCATCCTGGAAATCCCAAATATATTGCATACTCAAAAAGGGAAACGGGTCTGCATCGCGTTCGATGAATTTCAGGAGATAAAGCGTATCGATCCATTTTTACTGAACTGGATGAGGTCTGCCTTTCAACGGCATCAGCACATTTCATATATTTTTCTCGGAAGCAAACAATCGATGATGGAGGATATTTTCAGTTCAGCCCGATCGCCCTTCTACGAGTTCGCGGTGAAAATGAACCTCGATCCTATACCATCCATTGATTTATCAGTCTTCATAAAGGAAAAGTTTGAAAAGCATCACCTTTCAATTCACGACAGTACAGTTAAAACAATATTGCAAAAATCCGATTGTCAACCGCATTATACCCAGTTTTTTGCATCAGTTGTCTTCGACCTGATAAAAGCAGGTCATGACCAGGATTCTGAAAACTTCACAGCTACCTGGTTGAAGAAAATCATGTATTCCCAGGTTGATATTTTTCAGGACATATATGATCAGTTAACCAATAACCAGCGGATTGTGCTGCAGGCACTTTCCGTTATTACAGATGAGGGTTTGTTTTCTGAAGAAGCGAGGGAAAAGTATAGCCTGCCTGTAAGCTCATCCCTGAATGAAACCCTTCATGCGCTACAAAAAAAAGCATTGATCTATCATACAGAAGGAAAATACAATTTTTCCAACCCGGTTATGAGAGAATGGCTCTTTACATTAGGCTGAATCCCTTAGCTATGAAATAATAAACCCGGCCCGTTCCAGGTCCTTCCAGAATTCGGGGTATGATTTGGTCACCACCCCCGGGTCTTCTATAAGGATCTCTCCCCTTACCAGTGCCACCGGCGCAAATGCCATCGCCATGCGGTGGTCGTGGTAAGTGGCAATCACAGGGTCCGAATCGGGGGTACACATTTTCCGGTTCCACGACAGCCAGGCCCCCGCCCCGTCAGCCTCCAGCAAGTACCCCAGCTTTCGCATCTCTGTCTGCAGCGCCACGATCCGGTCCGTCTCCTTAATCTTCAGCGTCTGCGTACCGGTAAACCTGAATGGAATCTCCTTTAGACAGAGCACCACCGCCATCGACTGCACAATATCCGGACAATTTGTAAAGTCATATTCGAACATTGATGAGGGTTCCACTCCTTTCGCCAGGCCAGACCCACCCGGTGACTTTTCCATCTCTGACTCTTTCAGCTGACCGGCACCGCCAGGCACTTCTTCCTGCTGTCCTGACCCAAGTCCAGGTTCCTCCTGCAGCTCCGATCCCTCCTGCGATTTTTCCTGTCGACCGGACCCTCCCGGCTGCCCTTCCTTCTCTGTTTCTCCCCCTCTCTCCAAAATAACTTTCTCCCCCTCAAACACCGTCTTCATCCCAAGCCTCCCGAAAATCTCCACCAACGCACTATCCCCCTGCAAACTCCCCTCCGTCAAACCTTTAAGCTCCACCTTGCCCTTTCTTTCCAAAAACCCCATCGCATACCAATAAGACGCCGCGCTCCAGTCGGCCTCCACCCGGTACCTCCCATGCCTGTATTTTCCACGGGGGATCGCAATGTGGTTGCCGCTCCAGAGGCTTTCAACGCCGCACTCTTTCATCAGCGCCAGGGTCATTTTTATATACGATTCCGAAACGACCTCACCCTGCAACTCAAGGCGAAGTCCGCGTTTCATGGTGGGAGCGATCATCAGGAGTGCACTTATAAACTGACTGCTGATCGCACCGTTAATTGATATCTCACCCCCCCCCAGCTCTTTTCCGGAAATCTTTAACGGGGGAAAGCCCTCCTTTTCCGTGTAGGTGATATCGGCACCGAGGGTTCTGAGGGCATCGACGAGCGGACCGATCGGACGCTGCTTCATCCGCGGGGAGCCGGTAAGCTTCACCGCTCCCTTTTGTGTGCTGAAATAGGCCGTAAGGAACCGCATGGAGGTGCCGGCATGACCGATATCATAAACCGGCAGACCAGAAGAGGCTGCCCCAGTCTCTTCATGCTTTTCGCCTGAAGCGTTGGAAGATCCCCCGACCATTTTATTTTCTTCACCCGAAGTGATGTTAGGCTCCCCGATTGTTCCTGTATCATTACCCGAGTTACCTTGAAGGGCCCGTACCATCACATCCGTATCGTCAGAATCGGATAGTCCGGTGGGAAGTCCTCCATTTCCCGATAGTGCATGTATAATGAGCAGCCGGTTGGAGATGCTTTTGGATGCAGGAAGCTTCACCGATCTGTTCAATGATGCTGCTGGTCTGGATATTTTATATATCATCTGTCAAAATCTACGATAACTATTTATCTGTTAATTTACCGATAAAGTATATTTATCGGTAATAAAACCGATATTTCTTTGCTCCCGAAAATAACAAGTGCTCCTGTATAAGGGTCGGCAATTTCATGCTTCCACCTCACATTTCAACACGCCACCATTATACACCTCCTGAAATAAAATGAAGCGGCCGCCGCACTGGCGCTCACCCGGTAAAGTTAATAAAAACCGGGGAGGAAATGTTTTAAAACCTATTTAGCTTCTTATATTATCGTATTAACTTGCGATCCGATTTAACACCCGAATAAAAATGCTCGATTTTCAAAACACAGAAACTGCTTTTTCGATCAAGTCCGACAGGGATATCAGGCGGGCCTATTTCATGTATAAGATGATCTCGTACCCGTGGATCGTGAAGATCGCGAATCCGCTGATCAAGGTGGCTTCGGCCATCCGTTTTCCGATCAACTGGATCGTGAAGCCGACGGTGTATGCACAGTTTTGCGGCGGGGAGACCATTGCCGATTGTGCGCCGGTGATTGACAAGATCAGGGGCGGTGGGGTCTATTCGATCCTCGACTACTCGGTGGAGGGGTCGGAAGATGACGCTGTGATTGAAAAGGCATTGGAGGAGACGTTGCGGGTGGTTGACTATGCAGCGACGAATGACAGCATTCCGTTTACGGTGTTCAAACCGACAGCGTTTGCGAAGAGTGACGCACTGGAGGTGTTGAGCGGTTCGGAGGAGCCTGATGCGGAGAGTCTGCGTGAGGGTGAGAAGTTCAGGGAACGGGTGGGCCGGCTTTGTGAAAGGGCTGCTGGCCATGGGATTCCCATTATGATCGATGCGGAGGATTCGTGGTACCAGGAGATCATCGACCGGGTGGTGATGGAGAATATGGCGAAGTACAACAAGCAGAAGCCGATCGTATTTAATACCTACCAGATGTACCGTCACGACCGGCTCGATCGACTGAAAAGTGACCATGCGAAAGCGAAGAAGGGAAAGTTTTTCCTGGGAGCGAAGTTTGTCCGCGGTGCCTACATGGAAAAAGAGCGTGAACGCGCTGCTGAGATGGGGTATGAAGATCCGATCCAGCCCGACAAGCCGGCGACTGACCGCGATTATGACCTGGCACTGAAATATACACTGGAGAACCTGGATGATATGGCGGCTTTCAATGGCACGCACAACGAGGAGAGCAGCCGGTATATGGCTGAGCTGATGGATGAACTGAAGATTCCGAGGGATGATGAGCGCTGCTGGTTCTCGCAGCTGTACGGGATGAGTGACCATATTAGCTTCAACCTGGCGGCTGAGGGATACAATGTGGCGAAATACGTGCCCTACGGTCCGGTGAAATTCGTGCTGCCTTATTTAATGCGTCGCGCTGAGGAGAACACCTCGGTAAAAGGACAGACCAGCCGTGAACTGATGCTGCTGACAAAAGAGAAAAAACGCCGGAAGAAGAGATAGCCCGGTTTGAAATCATTCTGGCCCGGTTTGAATTCGTTATTGAATTGATAAGCATTCCTCCCCAGCGAACTATTTAGCAGAAAGAAAACTCATGTTTTTTAGCCGTGCTTGATAAGAAAGCGTCAAGAGCAAGGCATGCGATGACTGAAAAACAGGAGTTTACTAATCGTAAATGACTGTTTTGAGGTCGAGCATAACGCAGCTCTTGGCGTTTTCTTGCAAGCTATTTATCTGATTAAAGAGTCGTTGAATGGCAGAATTACCCATCCCTTTTCATTCAGACTTTACCCGGGCAGTAATATTATTAGACCTTTTCTATGGCAAAGAAAAATAGTTGAGGTGAACCATTGTTTGGTAGGTCCAATAAGTAAATGTATGCCAGTAAAAATTTCTATCTTTGCCAAATAAGTTCAGGAAAGATGAAAATTGACAACCAAAAGAATATTTACAGGATCTGGCTGCGAAAGATGGCTTTTACCATCGTATTTACAGCCTCCATTATCACAGTGATGTTCCTGAAGGTATTTGACCATCCGGAATCGCCGATAACCAAATACCATGTGATCATTGCCATTTCGGCAGTATTCATGATAATTAGTGCGATTGGCATCCTCCGCAATCCCTATTACTTCTACTTCGACGATTCCAAAGATGTATTGGTATTCAGGTACTATCCTGTCGGGATCTTCAATAGCAGAAAGAATTCTGTACAGATCCCAAAACAGCAGTTTGTGAAATTTGAAATCGAAAAATATTTTTTCGGTTTGGAGGAAAAACTGATCCTCTACCAGAACTACCGCAACAAGGTAGCCAAATACCCACCGATTACCCTTGCTGCTCTTGACAAAGCCGACTGCGAAAAGCTAAAAAACATGTTGCAGCGGTACAGCGGGAAAAAATAAAAAATCTTCATGTTTTCGTACGATTTTTTTTCCTCTCAACACATTAAAGAGAGTGTTGGGGGGATTCGTGCTACAGACATGTCACCCCTAACGGGGTTGGATTTCATGTGGGCCATCGGCTACAGACATGCCGCTCCTACCGGAGCTGTCATTGCTCCAGAGGAGCAAAATGTCTGTAGCAGGATGCAGGATCGATGCAGGACCAGCTCCGTTAGGAGCGGCATGTTAAACCCCATTAGGGGTGCAATGTCTGTAGCACCGGTTGAATAAAATAATCTATGAACTCAGAAACATTACAATACCAATTGGCCCTTACCCTGATCCCGAAAATCGGGGCGATCACAGCGCGTAAGCTGATCGAATACATCGGCTCCCCCGAAGGGGTGTTCATGGAAAAATCATCCCATCTTCGAAACATCCCTGGTGTGGGCGAATACCTCGCCTCACAACTATCGGTAAAAAGCTACCTCACCGAAGCAGAGGCTGAGATAAAACAGATGGAAAAACGTGGTATCTCCACAGTTTATTACCAGGACGAGGCCTATCCATGGCGACTAAAGAACTGTGCCGATGCACCCATTCTCCTTTTTTACAGGGGAAAGCCGGAGTTTAACGGGGCAAAATACCTCAGTGTAGTGGGAACACGCAACGCCTCTGGTTATGGTCGTGAAATGTGTGAAGCAATTATTTCGCAATTGGCAGTCCGGCATTCCGACCTGGTGATTATCAGCGGACTGGCTTATGGAATTGACGTGATGGCCCATCGTTTTGCGCTGAAATATGGACTCGATACCTGGGCCGTTCTCGCACACGGACTCCATACCCTCTATCCCTCATCACATGCCGATGTTGCCGGTCGGATCATGAAACAGGGGGTGTTGATGTCTGACTTCCCAACAACGGTTAAGCCCGAAAGGAATAATTTCCTTCGCCGCAACAGGATCATCGCCGGATTGTCGGAAGCAACACTGGTGGTTGAATCCGGACCAAAAGGAGGAGCCCTGATCACTGCTGATCTGGCAGCCTCATATAGCCGTGAAGTGTTTGCTGTTCCCGGCCGGGTGGGCGACACCTATTCATCGGGCTGTAACCGAATTATTCAGAACAATCTTGCAGCGCTTGTAGAAAGTGGCACCGATATTGAAAAGCTGCTTGACTGGGAGCCGGAGGTTGGTCAGCAGACAGAGTTACAAAGCACCATTACAACACCTCTAACAGAAGAAGAGCGCCTGATCATCCGCGCAATCAATGACGATCCCGGCCTCGGACAGGAGATCCTCAGCATCCGCACCGGAATCCCCCTCCACAAGCTATCCGGTGTACTGCTCCAGATGGAACTCCGCAATTGGATTACAACGTTACCGGGCAACCTCTACCAGGCTTCGGTAAGGGTGAAGGTGTAATCAAACGGCACGCTAGCTTCTGATTCATAAACTTTTGGTTAGTCTTTTCAGATCATATAAGATTCGATATAATATAGCTGTATAATGCAAAAATTTATTTTACAGCAAGTTACGGCTTTTCAAACTACGTTGGGGAACAGTTCAAAAGCTTTTTTTACCATGACTCCAAGGGACTACCAAAACGTTATGGATGCGTCCAAATCAACCATCTAACCCCGAAACATCGAGCTCCCTGAATGACTTGAGTAGCTCCTTCAACCTGACAGCGATCCTTTTTACCCCGCCTTCAATATCCGATTCGATATTCAGAGGCATGACCGGATCATGCAAAGACAACCGAAGCAGGAACCATCCCTTTTCATCATCATTGTCGCATTTCACCCGGATTCCCTCGTAATTCGGACTTACAACCTCCCATCTGTCCTGCGAAGCCGACATTTCAGTAAGTTTTTGAATCACATGCTTGCCATAATCCCCAAAGTTTTCCGTACGAATGGAAAACCTGAACTCCCTGCTCTCTGCCGGTGATTCCAGGTTGGCGATTAAATCCGTAAGCTGCCCTCCACCAGCTTTGAGGCGTGCCATCTCCACCAGCAGCCTGGCCACCAGGTAAGCGCCATCATCCAGAAAATAGTTCTCTTTCAGGGCTGCATGACCAGAGGTTTCGATGGCCAGATGGCTCTCCTTTCCTTCATCGTTCAGTCGAATGGCCTCATCGATTACATTCTTGTACCCCCGTTTGAACCGGTGGTGAACACCCTTCAACTCCTCTTCAATGAATTTTGTCAGCCCGTCTGAAGTAATTGAATCAGTAACTATAATACTTCCTGGATGTTCATTCAGAACTACCGCCGATATCAATGCAATCAGGTCATTCCTGTTCACCGGATTCCCATGACGGTCAACCACTGCAGCCCGGTCAACATCCGTATCGAAGATAATCCCCAGATCGGCCTTATGCTTAACTACTGCTTCACAGATAGAATCCATCGCTTCCTCATCTTCCGGATTCGGAACATGGTTCGGAAACCTGCCATCGGGTTTGAGGAACTGGCTCCCATCAGTGTCAGCTCCAAGCGGCTCCAGCACTTTTGAAGCAAAGAATCCGCCTGCCCCGTTACCGGCATCCACAATAATCTTTGCGCCTTTCAATGGCCTGTCATAATCATCGGGATTGTTTGCCCCGGTGCGTATGTATGTCACCAGGGATGCTGCATATTCAGAGATAAAATCAGATTTTGCTATCCCCCCGATCTTGGAGGATTCTTGAAAAGTCTCCCTTTCAGCAAGGGCAAGAATCTCAGAGATATCCTTTTTATCCAATCCGCCTTCAGCCGTAAAAAACTTCAAGCCGTTCCTGTTGAAAGGAAGATGACTGGCTGTCAGCATCACACCGGCTGTAACCTTAACTCTCTCACTCTTTGTTGTCATGAACATGGCTGGTGTGGAGGCCAGCCCGCAATCAACCACGTTACCTCCCATGGAAACAATGCCTTCAGCAAAAGCCTTCTTCAAAGAAGCACCGCTAATGCGCGAATCCATTCCAACGGCTACTGTAATTACTTCATGGCCCTTCCTGTTGAGCCAGGCGATAAAAGATTTTCCCAGCTGCGTTACCGCTTTAGGTGTAAGGTTGACCAATTCCTCTTTAACTCCTTCTAGTGCCACTCCCCTGATATCGGATCCATTTTGTAATCTTTTCCAGTCCATATTATGAATTATCTATTAATTCTACTTTACTACTTAAAATACCGTCCCATTTATCTACTTTTCGATAATACCTGTCAATATCTCGTTGTCTTTTTAAAT
>CAYSMO010000090.1:0-9547 GCA_964432125.1 uncultured Bacteroidaceae bacterium
CTGACCCACTGATAATCCATATGCTGCTGCAACCTGATCTCCTCCGACTCAAGGGTACAGATGAATGGGATCAGCTTGATCTCAACATTTTCATATGAATGAATCACAGATGGAAGCAACTGGTCGACATCAATTTCAGCGTTCAACTCCTCCCTGATCTCGCGCACCACGCATTTCAAAGGCGACTCCCCGGGTTTGATCTTTCCCCCGGGAAACTCCCACTGCAGCGGATGCGACATCGTTGCGCTACGTTGCGCGATCAACACCCGGTCATCCTTCATTATTACCGCACAGGTCACTTCAATCATTGTCAGGGGCTTCTACAGATATGACCATCCTATTGTTCAACAGGTTGCAATGGGAAAAACAGTCACATATTCTTCGGAAAATCAAAAATCACATTTTTAACCCGACCACTATACAGGTCACTCCACGATTCGAGCTTCAATGATACCACCACTACCCCTGCTGTCGGAACATTGTCGACCGCTCGTTTCATAAACCGGTTGGCAAACTCCGTGAACCCGGGATTGTGACCATATACCGCGACAGCATTCAACTCATCGGGAACCCCAAATACTACCGCAGCAATATCATCCGGCTCCGGCAAATACAGTCCCCTGCAGATATGAATGCGATCCTCCGGTACTTTCCAAACCCGCGACATGATAATCGCCGTATGAAGGGCACGATTGGCCGGACTGCTATAAACTGCTTCAGGAACAAGTCCTTTCTCTTGAAGGCGGGTTGCCATTTCGTAAGAGTTCCTGACACCCCTTTCAGTCAGCGGCCGGTCCAGGTCATCCACAATAGCATCCCAGCTCGACTTCCCGTGCCGGATAATAAACAGTTGTCGGTCCATTTTGCTTTTATTGCTTTTCAAACGTCTAACAATCAATGCTGAACGCATATTTTTACTGATCGCTCTTCTCATCCATAGTTCATTTTTTACCTGCTGAAGGCAATGCTCAGCCAACGTTCTCCCCACTCTTCTGCTGCCCGTCTTGCCGAAGTTTCCAGCAAAGCGAAGATCCCCTGCTACAACAAATTGCTGGCCAGGTCAGCCAGGTAACTCCTCTCTCCCTTCACCAGGTGCACATGGGCAAACACATCCTGTCCCTTCATCCTGTCGGCCAGATAAGTGAGTCCGTTCGACTTCGTATCCAGGTAGGGCGAATCGATCTGCTGAATATCGCCCGTAAATATCAACTTGGTTCCCTCCCCCGCCCGGGTAATAATCGTCTTTACCTCATGGGGCGTCAGGTTCTGTGCCTCATCAACAATAAAGAACACACGCGACAGACTCCTTCCGCGGATAAAAGCCAACGGTGTGATCACTAACTTCTCCGTCTGCTGCATCTCTTCAATGCGTGTATACTCCTTGCTCTGAGGCTTGAACGCCTGCTTGATCACCGCGAGGTTGTCGAAAAGGGGCTGCATATATGGACCGATCTTCTCCCCCACATCGCCGGGCAGGAAACCGATATCCCGGTTCGAAAGTGGGACGATCGGACGGGCAAGGAAGATCTGTGTGTACAATTTGCGCTGGTGGATCGCCGCTGCCAGGGCCAGTAATGTCTTTCCTGTTCCGGCCTTGCCCGTGAGTGCCACCAGCTGAACCTCAGGCCTAAGCAGCGCATCGAGCGCGAAGGTCTGTTCAGCATTTCGCGGATCGATTCCGTAGGTCTTTAGCTTTTCTACCCTGTTTATTAACTTGTTAAACGGATCGTAATGGGCCAATGCACTTACCGACTCGTTCCTGAAAATATAGTACTGGTGCGCTGTCGGCTCTGTTTTAATACCAAACTTCGACCGCGGCAAGCCGTTGAAGTTCTCATACAACCCTGAAACTACCTCCTGCTTCACATTTTCATTGATCTTCACCCCTTCGAAGATATCCTGGATGTTTTCCACCATGTCGTTGTGGTAGTCCTGGGCCATGATACCAAGCGATTTCGCCTTCATCCGCAGGTTGATGTCCTTGGTGATCAGAATCACCGGGATACCATTCTCTTTATTGTGGAGCTCCTCGGTAATTGCCAGGATGCGGTGATCAGGGGTATTTTCAGGAAAAGAGGTTGCCAGTTTTTCTGAAGGCTTGCTGCCGGTGGCAATGCTCAGCTTCCCTTTCCCCTTCCCGAGTGCCAGTCCACCGTTAAATAGCTTGTCGCCCGACAGCTTGTCCAACTCACGTGTAAACTCCCTCGCATGGAGATTAATCGTGTCATTTCCCTTTTTAAACTTATCCAGCTCTTCAAGCACCGTGATCGGGATGACGATGTCATGCTCTTCGAAATTGTGGATGCATCTATAATCGTGGAGGAGAACGTTTGTGTCGACAACAAAGATCTTTTTGATTTTTCCCTTCGAATTTACCATATTTACCCTTCCTTAGGTTAGATATAAGAACTAGACAAAATTACTATTTTTAACAGCATAATGAGCCGTTAATTATCCACAGTTAACCAAGTTTTAAACAATTTTATCAACGATGAAGAATGAGAGCCCACTAAACGAAACCCAACTTAACGCGCTATTGAGCCGTAGAAGCATCAGGAAGTATAGTGACCGGTCCATTGCTGAAAGTGATATTGAGAGTATACGCAAGGCTGCCATGTACGCACCCTCGGCAGTTAACCTGAGAAATAATGAATTACCGGGAGACCATTGACTTTCTTTTCAGCAGTCTGCCGATGTACCAGCGTACCGGCAAGGCTGCCTATAAGGCCAACCTCGACAACACCATTGCTCTGGATAAAGCAGTGGGCCATCCACACCGGCAATTCCGGTCAATCCATGTTGCCGGAACCAACGGCAAAGGATCGGTGAGCCATATGCTGGCCTCCATCTTTCAGGAGGCCGGTTACAAAACAGGACTCTACACCTCACCACACCTGGTCGATTTCAGGGAACGGATCAGGATCGACGGAGAGATGATCGGCGAGGAGCAGGTGGTCGGATTTGTTAGACGGATCAAAGATGAGATCGAAAGAATACAACCCTCCTTTTTTGAGATGACTGTCGCCATGGCATATGACCATTTCGCCAGGGAAAAGGTCGATATGGCAATCATTGAAACCGGGATGGGCGGAAGACTTGATTCGACGAACATCATCAACCCGGTTATTTCATTGATTACGAATATCTCCATGGACCATGCAGAATTTCTGGGCAATACGGAGGTACTGATCGCCCGTGAGAAGGGAGGAATCATCAAGAAAGGAGTGCCGGTTATCGTAGGAAAAAACAGAGAGGAAGTGTGTGGTGTTTTTTCAGAGATAGCCTGGGAAAAAGGGTCAGGAATCATCTTTGCCGACAAGATCAGAGCGTTTCTTTTTCAGACGCTTACTGCCAGTCAGACATCAAATTTTCATTTTAAGAACCTGGAGACCAGGCAAACGGAAACCATCCTTTCAGACCTTACCGGCGCCTACCAGAGTGAAAATATCAGTCTGGTACTGGCAGCAGTCGAAATGATGAGGAACTATGAATTGAGAGGGCAACCTGGAGTGATGACAGAGGATGATGTGATGAAGGAAGATGGATTGGTGAGGGAGGATGGAATGCTGAAGGGTGCAGGGTGGGATATTCCCGAAGCTGCAATTGTCCGCGGTTTTGAACATGTAAAAGAAAACACCGGGCTTCGCGGACGATGGGAAATCCTGGGAAACAATCCCCGGATTATCGCCGATACGGCCCATAATGAAGCAGGTGTTCGGGCAGTAATGGATCAATTGAAACAGGTACCCTCGAGAAAATTGCATATTGTTTGGGGAATGGTAGGCGATAAACCGGTGGATACCATCCTTCAGCATCTGCCGCGAGAGGCGGTCTATTACTTTACACAGCCCTCAATACCCCGGGCCATGCCGGTGGAAAACCTGGTGCAGAAAGCCGTTGCTGCCGGGTTGCGGGGGAACGCATTCAGGTCGGTGACAGAGGCATTTGGCGAAGCGAAGCTGGCTGCCGGACCGGATGATACTATATATATAGGTGGCAGCAACTTCGTAGTTGCAGATTTTCTTACCCTGACTTAAACCCTTTACAGACATTTCGCCCCTGGCGGGGCTGGACATTTCTTCTACAGACATTTCGCCCCCAGCGGGGCTGGACATTTCGCTCGGAGCTTGGGGTTCCATGTGGACAGATTGTTCTACAGACATTGGGCTCCTAACGGAGCCATTAATAGCTTCGCTTGAAGCGGAATGTCTGTAGGACGACATGTCTGTAAACCGAATGCCAACATGGAACCACAGCTCCGCCAGGAGCGGCATGTCTGTACGTCCCGTTCACCCCAAATCGGATGTCTCCATCCCTCATCTGTATTCACTCCTCACATTTATATCCAAAACCAGGATATTTTCATTTTCTTTGCACCACAAAATAGAAACAAATAAAAGCAACTAAGCGCACCAATGGATCTGGAAAAAATATGCAACGATACGATCAAAGCGGTAAAAAAAGCCGGAGATTATATCATGGAGCAGCACCAAAACAACACCAACAAAGAGATTGAACAAAAAGGTGAACACGATTTTGTAACGGTTGTTGATAAAACTGCAGAGGAGATTCTGGTAACCGAACTCGCTAAAATCCTTCCCGAAGCCGGATTCATTACCGAGGAGGGTACAAACAAAGAAAAGGGCAAGCAGTACAACTGGATCATTGATCCCATAGACGGAACCACCAACTTTATTCATGGAGCATACCCCTTCGCAGTAAGCGTTGCATTGGCAGAACATCAAACACCCCTCGTGGGAGTGATCCTGGAACTGGGCTTCAACGAATGCTTCTACGGATGGCAGGGAGGTGGCGCATACATGAACGGAAAACCAATCGAGGTAAGTAAAACGACAACCCTAAACAGTTCTCTGGTCGCAACGGGCTTTCCCTATACCAATTTCTCTCAGCTGGAGGGATTCATGGTCACCATGGACTGGTTCATGAAAAACAGCAGGGGCCTCAGGAGACTCGGATCGGCCGCTACTGATATCGCCTGGGTCGCATGCGGAAGATATGACGGATTTTATGAGTATGGGCTGAAGGCGTGGGATGTGGCCGCAGGCATTGTTATCCTGCAGGAAGCGGGCGGAAAATGTGCCGACTTCTCAGGTGAAGGCAATTACCTGTTTGGTGGTGAGCTGGTCTGCAGCAACGGATTGAACCACGATGAATTTATCGGTGTTATAAAAGGTATAATGAAACCCCACTTATAAATAATTATGACCAAAGTGGCCATTGTCATACTGAATTGGAATGGAGAAGCCTTTCTTGAAAAGTTTCTCCCCTCACTAATTCGGCACTCAAAGATGCCGGGTGCGGAGATCATCGTAGCAGATAATAGCTCATCCGACGGATCATTGACAATGTTGCAGAAGAAATACAGCGAAATCAGAATTATCAGGCTGAAAAAAAACCATGGCTTTGCCGGTGGCTACAATATGGCACTTCAACAGGTCGAAGCAAAGTACTACCTGCTCCTAAACTCCGATATCGAAGTAACAGAAAACTGGCTGGACCCGCTCGTATCGTTTATGGATATTAACAATGGGGTGGCAGCCTGCGCACCTGTCCTGCTCGACTACAAAAACCGGAACAAATACGAATATGCCGGAGCTGCAGGTGGCTATATCGATAAGTATGGCTACACCTTTTGCAGGGGCAGGATCTTCAATACTGTAGAGGAAGCCGGTAATATACCGGTCAACCCAACAGAAGTATTCTGGACCACAGGAGGCTGTATGCTTATCCGGGCAGATTTATTTTGGGAGGCTGGTGGTTTCGACGACCATTTTTTTGCCCATATGGAGGAGGTAGATCTCTGTTGGAGATTAAAAAACAGGGGATACAGGCTGGCTCTGGTACCCGGTTCAATAGTGTACCACGTGGGTGGAGGCACTTTACCAAAAAGCAATCCGTTTAAAACCTATCTCAATTTCAGGAATAACCTGCTTTTGCTCTATAAGAATTTGCCTGAAGAGACACTGCGTAAGACTATAAGAAGAAGAATGCTCCTGGATGGATTGTCAGCAATACTGTTTCTCGTCACGCTTAAGCCAGGCGATTTCCGGGCAGTTATTAGGGCGCATACAGGATTCTGGAGGATAAAAAAAGTATACCGTCAACGGCGGAACGAGTCTGCCGGACTTAACAGAAGGGCAGACCATCCCGAGATCTATCAGCATTCATTGGTTTTCGACTATTTCGCTGGCGGAAAGAGACATTTCAGTGATTTGCGTGGTCAATTTGGAGCAAGAATGGATCAACGAAGTATTATTTAACCTTTATAGAAATAGAATAAAAGATGCGAAACAATCAGATATATTTTGAAAATTTACCGGAACTGCTTCAGGCAACTGCTGAAAAATACAAAGAGAAAACAGCCCTTTCAATAGCCGATGGGGTCAGCTATACCTATGGTGAGATCCAGTCCATGACAACCGGAATTGCTACCGCACTTTACGGTTCAGGATTGCAACGCGGCGAAAGAGTAGCGATCATCAGTGAAAATAACCCCCACTGGGTAGCAGCCTACTTCGGTATTCTCAGAGCGGGAGGCATTGTTGCGCCAGTACTTACTGACTTTACAGGGAGGGAGATGACAACCATTCTTCAGCACTCGGAGGCCTCAATGGTCTATATCTCAGCGAAGCAGCTCAATAAGTTCAAGAATGGATTTCCTGAAACAGTGAAATTGATCATTACGATTGAGGACCTGAAATTCCATACTCCGGAGAAGTTGGATCTACTGATTAAAGGGGGAACAGAAACAGTTTCCAAGGTAAGTCTTGACGAAAGCAGTGATAAAAATGTAGATTTTCCTGCAACAAAGCACGACGACCTGGCGGTGATCATTTACACCTCCGGAACAACCGGCAGCTCCAAGGGGGTCATGCTCACCCACGACAACCTCATTTCAGATACGGTTCATACAGCAAGCATTCACCAGGTAATCGACACAGATGTCTTTCTCTCCATTTTACCGCTGGCACATACCTATGAGTGTACCATTGGAATGCTCATACCGGTTCTAAACGGTGCATCTGTCCATTATATTAACAAGCTACCTACCGCGGCATATCTCGGTCCGCTGCTAAAGAAAATCCGTCCGACGACGATGCTGACCGTTCCGCTTATCATAGAGAAGATCTACAGGAACAAGGTGAAACCCGGTTTACAAAAATCACCGGTAACCAATGCGTTAATTAAGTTTCCTCCCACAAGAAAGCTGCTTCACAGGGCCGCAGGAAAGAAGCTGAAAGCCTTTTTTGGCGGCAGACTCCGCTTTTTTGGCGTTGGTGGTGCTGCACTGGCCCCGGATGTTGAGAAGTTTCTGATTGAGGCCAAATTTCCTTATGCTGTTGGGTATGGGCTCACCGAAACCTCTCCCATGTTATCCGGATTCGGTCCGAAAGATGCAGTATACAGGTCAGTTGGCACACCGATTTTTGGGGTAGAGATGAAAATAAATAATCCTGATCCAGTTACAGGTGAAGGGGAGATCGTGGCAAAAGGGAGAAACATCATGTTGGGATACTATAAAAATGAAGCGCAGACCAGGGAGGTTTTCACCGAAGATGGCTACTTCAGGACAGGCGATTTGGGTTTTCTCGACAAAAATGGTGTTTTCTATATTCGGGGTAGATCAAAAAACATGATCCTTGGTCCGAGTGGTGAAAATATTTACCCTGAAGAGATTGAATCGGTTATCAATGAACAGGAGTACGTATCCGAATCGCTTGTCATGAGTGTTAAAGGAAAGCTTGTTGCACTTATACACCTTAACTACGAGACGATTGAAGAGAAATTCCAGAATCTTAAATCCTCTGCACATGATAAGCAGAAAGAGATTCAGCATAAAGCGGAGGAACTGATCGAAGAGATCAGGGCAGGGGTGAACCAGCAGCTGAACAAGAATTCAAGGCTGCAGAAAACCATTCTCCAAAGGGATCCTTTTGAGAAAACACCTACAAAGAAAATCAAACGCTTTCTCTACAAGGATTAGAGCTAGCCGCGAAGAGGGTTTTATCCGGGAAGCCCTTAACTTTACTGGTCATTTGCATTAAAAGTGGCATTGCCTGCAAGGAACAATTTTAGGAAATTCACTTTGGCTGCAATTAGTCTACTATATCAAGCCTGGTGGTGCCTGGTTCTTGCAAAGGCTAATTGTCCAGCAATAGGTTGGTTAGCTTTTCCAGGGCATTTTTTCTGCTTCCCTTGAGCAATATAAGGGACTTTTCCGGTTTTATTTCGCGCAAATAATCCATGCATTCCCCGAGGCCGGTGAAAAACCTGAATGGAAAGTCCGGAGTGGCAGAAAAGCGAAAAAACCTCTCTCCTACCAACAGCACATCCTGGAGACCCAAAGTCGCAAGCTTTTTCAGTACAGCCTCATGTTCTTGCGATTCATCCTCGCCCAGCTCATGCATGTCTCCCAGTATGACCATCTTTTTGTCATGCCTCCAACGCTCAAACTCATCAAGCGCGAGTGACATGCTGGTCGGATTGGCATTGTAAGCATCCATGATCAGCGTATTGCTTTTACCCTTTAATACCTGTGAACGGTTATTCTCCGGAATATAAGAAGCGATGGCCCTTGAGATATCAGCCGGCAACACACCATAATATATACCGGTTGCTGCAGCAGTAAGCATATTCATATAATTGTACCCGCCGAAGAGTCCCGAACGCATCATGGTTTCCACTCCCTCAACGGTAAAAGAACCATCGATCCCATTCTCGGATTCCAGCAACCTCCCTGTTACAGTACAGTCCTTTGTCGTACCGTACGAAAAACACTTTAACCCACGCTCCTTTGCCATGCCGGCGAGGATAGGATCTGACATGTTGACGATAGCCTTTTTGCTATGAAGAGCCAGATAGTCATACAACTCACCTTTTCCATTTTTTACACCCTCAATTCCACCAAATCCCTCCAGGTGTGCCTTGCCGATATTGGTAATTAACCCGATATCTGGTGCAGCAATCTTAGAAAGTTGTGCAATCTCCCCCTGGTGATTTGCTCCCATTTCAATAATAGCGATCTCCTCATCCTTGATTTTCAATAGCGTCAGCGGAACTCCGATGTGGTTGTTCAGGTTTCCCTCTGAAAAAAGAATCTTGTATCGCATGGAAAGCACCGAAGCAATCAACTCCTTGGTCGTGGTTTTTCCATTGCTTCCTGTTATGGCCAGCACCCTCCCTTTCCATTTTCGCCGATGAAATGCAGCCAGCTCCTGCAATACTTCCAATGCATCCTTCACCACTGCCACGCGATTAAGGGAGGATAGCGACGGGTCGTCGGACACAACAAACCCACATCCACGGTCGAGCGCCTCACCCACAAATGTGTTACCATCAAAGTTTTCCCCCTTTAACGCAAAGAAAATCTCATTCCCTTCAATAGTGCGGGTATCAGTAGTTACCCCGGATGAACCCACAAAAACAGAATATAACTCTTCGAGATTCATTTATTTAGCCCTTATCAATAGAATCTGCAGACCGCCACACCCCGTCCGGAACGTTCAAACAACAACGCGCGACGTCT
>CAYSMO010000091.1:0-9532 GCA_964432125.1 uncultured Bacteroidaceae bacterium
CGGACTTTATGGACAGCCACTCCAAAAAAAAGGCTGCCCCGTAATGAGAGACAGCCTCCTGGTAATATTAATTCAATGGTTTACTTACATACCGGCCGGCTGACCAACGCGGGTCATCGCACACCTGAATCCAAGATCGTCACGCGCTTCACTCTGCAACAGGAACCTTCTCTCTCCAGGACTCAACCAATAAGCTCTGTCCTTCCATGAACCCCCTTTATAAACCCTTACCTCGTCGGAAATAAGTGAGTTCTGCTCAACATTGTTGTTTACATACATACTGGATGATCCTTCATAACCTGTAGTGTCGAGCTCTCCGCGCTCTTGCACAGAGCGTGCATCTCCATCCATATAATTCCTGTAATCTGCCTTGCGATAATTAAATCTGCCCTCAGCATCTCTTTCAGAAATCGGTTCCCGCTGGACACGTCCCAGGCTGTCAATGACAGGATTACCGTTAACATCCAATACCATCTTCGTAAATACATTGCCGCGGAAAGGACGGAAGCCGGAAACATCCTGATAGGACATCGGACGGTACACATCTAATACCCATTCATTTACATTTCCTGCCATACAGTATAATCCATAATCATTTGGCCAATACGCCCTTACAGGTGAAGTAATACTGGCATTGTCATTGAGACTACCTGCCACACCCATTAGGTCACCTTTCCCTCTTACGAAATTGGCGCGCATTTCCCCCATGTTTGCGGGATTGTCATTTCGAACAATATGACCATTCCACGGATAGGTCTTACGCTCCCATACCAGTTCGTCAACCGAATTACCTATCAGACCAAGGGCGGCAAACTCCCATTCAGCCTCAGTTGGAAGCCTGTATTTGGGGAGCAGGTAACCATCTTCAATTTTAACTCCCCGTGTATCCTGCCTGGGGTTCAGGCTCGGTATCTGATTTCCATCGTCGGGTACATACAATCCAGCCAAATAAGCTTCGGTATTAAAGTTTCTTTCATCCACCTGGTCTGTCTTGATTCCATCAAAAACACCATAATCAACCAACCTTATCTCATTGACCCTATCAGTACGCCAGAGTGAATAGTCATTTGCCTGAAGCCAGTTCACACCAACCACCGGATACTCATTGAATGAGGGGTGGCGGAAATAATACTCAACATAGGGCTCATTAAAAGCCATCGGATCACGCCACACCAAGGTATCGGGAAGTGCATTCAGCATTACCTGCCTGTTGTTCACACCAAAAACCCTGTCGAGCCAGTAGAGATACTCCCTGTAGTTCACATTCGTAATCTCTGTCTCATCCATGTAAAAAGAGGCAACCGTAACCCTTCTGGGTATATTGTTCCACTCATAAAGCACATCATCCTGCACTTTACCCATGGTAAAAGTACCACCCTCAATGAAAACAAGTCCGGGACCTGTCTCCTGTTCTACGGCAGAAGCTACTTCAAAACCACCGTTTTCTTCCGTGTTATAATCCCAACCTGTAGCGGAGGATGTTTTACCCGAACTGGTAATGTCATCACTACAACCTGACAATATAAATATAGCGATAACTGCAGGTATCAGTCTCAGTGCAATTTTCATGATTTGATCAATTTTGGGTTTTATCAACTGCTAATATAAAAACTTCTTTACAAATTTAACTATATTTTTGGTATTTTTATTGCGCGGCGATTATTTCTTCGGTCAGAATGATATTTGGTTATTATCAGGGAGAACTCATGTGCGCCCATATTTTTCAATCTGTTGGCTGGACTTGACAGCTTGATGTCGTAGCTGTACCTGAACCGTAAGTTTCCTGATATATAACCTGTTGTGAATATAAGATTGCCATAATTTAATAGCAAATCATGCCTTGTCCACACACCTCCGAAAAAATTCTTATACATCAGATCCAGTCCATAATTTATCTGCTGAATGTTTTGCTGGCTGATTGCGACCAGGGCGGGCGATAGTTGCATAATTTCCCTGCCGCTTCTCTTTTCATAAATAGGGATCATGGCGCCAATATGACCGGTATATTTGCGGGGAATTGTTCCTTCTGGATCACTTATATCGGTAAATACCGGACTGAAAAGGTGATGCATAGCGATCCCACCATAAAAAATTCCGGAGAAGGCCGATATTCCTGTTGCGAAATCAGGGTAAAACTTACTGTATCCGCTAAGCTCTGTAGATGTGGGTGAAATAGCACCGGAAACCGGATCGATCATATCCCCGAATACCAGAGATGACGGATCAAACGAACGCTGTCCCACGCCTGCCTGGATCCCTCCGGAAAAATAGAGGCGACGCGTGACCTGGAAATGGTAGGCGTACATCACATTCAGATTATAGGTATTGAATACCCCTTCACCTTGCTTGTCGTTGAGCACATGAACACCAAGTCCCCCATGCAACCTCTCAACATATTGGTCGTAGGATGCCTGGTAAGTAATGTAGGAAGAACCCGAATTGGGCCACTGGTTCCGATATCCGATATACACTTTAGACGGTCCATCCATGCCGGCAAGAGAGGGGTTCAGCTGCAAGCTATTGGCATAAAAATGTGAAGAGACAGGATCCTGGGCACAGATCCCTGCCAGGAAACTATGAACTGTAACAAACAATATGGCTCCCGATTTTGTCATATACAAGCCTGTAGTGGCAAAGATAATAAATGCATTAACAAAAAATTTAACAATAAGTTTTTGTCAGGATCGTTATATATAACGTCTTATATTCGTACAATTTATTTTTTTGGTGCTTGAACCGGGCTTGGGACCTGTACCATGTATATTTCCCGTAAGGTTATGAGTAAGTATTTTTTATTAACCATATTACTGCTTCCTGTATTCGGATGGAGCCAGGAGAGAAAAGTGGAGCTTCACTGGATCGAAAACGATTCATTGCTCAGCCTCAGCGGCGCAACCTACCATGAAAAGTCAGGCAATGCTCCGGTATACGCTCTTGTGATCCCCTGGAACGATCCTGCAAAAATCCCATCTATACGTCTTACCATCAACCAATCCTCCGTGCTGAATAGCAGATATAAAGACCAGATTCTGCCTGAATATCTTTCAGACAAACCGGGCCTGGATTTTCAGGTTGTATTCGAAAACAAGCGTCCAATCCTGCAGGTCAGTGTTATTCCCTTCCATGCCGATCCAGACAGTGATAATATCATGCGGCTTGAATCGTTTTCCCTCCATATTTCGGAACAGGAACCAATGGCAGCCCTGAAATCAATGAAGAAAGGCCGGTTCTCCGCTTCTTCTCTGCTCGCTGATGGAAATTGGTATAAGATTTCAGTGGAACAATCGGGCATCCATAAGTTAACTTATGAGGACCTTGTGAAAACCGGGATCGAAAATCCTGCGATGACTAAAATATACGGCGCAGGAGCAATCCGGTTGCCTGAAGATTATAACCAGGGTGCTTACGATGACCTGGCTGAAATACCAGTTTATCTGCATAAAGGAGAAGATCAACTGTTCGGACCGGGCGATTATATACTCTTTTATGCGCGGGGTCCGGTAACATGGGATTACGACATGGAAAGCAGCTTCTTTTCACAGGAAATTCATTCTTACAGTAAAACGGGATATTATTTTCTGACCGATGGTCAGGGGACCGCGAAAGCACCTGCAGCTGCCAGTCTCTCTGGTGAGTCTGCCGGAATGGTCGTCAATTCATACGATGTGCTTGACCACCTCGAGGAGGAAAAATTTAATCTTCTGAAATCCGGCCGGGAGTGGTATGGTGACCAGTACAAGGCCAGCCTGTCCGGAGCATATCCCTTCACAATCGACAATCTTATAACATCAGAACCGCTTAGAATAAGGGTTACAGCAGCAAGCCGCTCAAATGAAGAATCGTCCCTGCAGGTAACTGCCAACAATACTTCATTGGGCAAGGTCTTTTTCACTCCGGTGAACCTCAGCTCATATACCTCCACCTTTGCCGTTGAAAAGAGTAATATTTTTACATATAACTCTTCACAAGAGGTGATCACAGTACTGGTAGAATACCTGCAACCCAACTCCAATTCAGAGGCATGGCTGAACCACATCACCATCAACGGAAGAGCAGAACTGAAAATGAAGAGCGCTCAGCTGCCATTTAGGGACAGCAGGTCGGTGGGTATTGGCCAAATAACTGATTTCCAGATCAGTAATGTGACCGGAAATACAATCATTTGGGATGTCTCAAATCCTGAAGATCCGAAAAACATACCATACCAAAAAAACGGAAGCAACGGATCATTCATTATCAGAACAGATGACCTCAGAGATTTCATTGCATTCGAGGCCAATGGCAATTTTCCTGCCCCGGCAATCCAGGGACCCGGACTGGGAATGGTCAGGAGACAAAACCTCCACGGTACCCCCCCACCTGATATGATCATCATCTATGCGGCGATGTTCGAGGAGCAGGCTTCGCGGCTTGCTGCACACAGAAGAAATAACGACAATCTTACCGTCGAACTGGTTACCCAGGAGATGATCTTCAATGAATTTTCCTCCGGGACACCTGATGTGAGTGCCATCAGAAACTTTCTGAAAATGTATTACGACAACTACCCGAAGGAGCAGATGGTCCAATACCTCCTGCTTTTTGGTGACGGGTCATATAACAACAGGGACACCGCTGCATATAACCCCAATCTGATCATCACCTACCAATCGGCAAATTCAATCGTTCCCACCAGCTCCTATGTCTCAGATGATTTCTTCGGACTGCTCGATACAGGAGAGGGTCTGTACGATGGGATGCTGGATATTGGCATTGGCCGGCTACCCGTTTCAACGACAAAAGAGGCGGAACTACTGGTCGATAAAATCATAGAATATGACCAGAAAGAGACGCTCGGGGAATGGAGGAACTATATCTGCCTGATTGGTGACGATGAAGACGGGAACATCCATATGCGACAGGCGAACAGCCTGGCAACAATTATCGAAGAAAAAACTCCGGAATACAATATCAATAAGATCTTTCTCGATGCATATCCGCAGCAAACCACTCCCACGGGCGACAAATACCCGGATGTGGAACGTGCTATTAATGATCAGATGAACCGTGGAGCATTAATTATCAACTATACCGGTCATGGAGGGGTGAACGGACTGGCACATGAGAAAATTCTCGAAATCGGCAACATCAAGGCATGGAGAAACAGAGGAAAGTACCCGCTTTTCATGACTGCCACATGTGAATTCAGCAGGTACGATGAGTACGACGCCTCCAAGAAACAGGAGGTCACATCGGCCGGTGAAGAGGTGCTGCTGAATTCCGGTGGCGGGGCGATTGCTCTTCTCACTACAACGCGACTGGTTTACTCCGGACCCAACCATGTACTCAATGAAAAATTCTATAATATCGTTTTTAAAAAGCGTGAAAACGGGGACTGCTACCGGCTGGGTGATATCATCAAAGAGACCAAAAACAATGCAGGTGCAGGCATCAATAAAAGAAACTTTACCCTGCTTGGCGATCCATCAACCAGTCTTTCATTCCCCAAACATGTCGTCGTAACCGACTCTGTCAACCACCAGCCACTGGAGACCTTTACTGATACCATATCTGCTCTAAATTATGTCACCATAAGCGGTCACCTGGAGAGCCGCTCCGGAGAACTCCTGGAGAATTTCAACGGATCGGTCATTCCCATCGTCTACGACAAGAAATCCAGCTTAAAAACCCTCGCCAATGACGGTGGTACTCCTATGGAGTTTGAATCCCGCAACAGCACACTTTTCAAAGGAAATGCAACCGTGAAGAACGGCAGGTTCAGCTTCAGTTTTTACGTACCCAAGGATATCGGATACAACATGGGCGACGGCAGAATCAGCTATTACGGTTTCAGTGAAGAGACCGATGCCCATGGATACTCACATGGTATAACCATCGGAGGATTGGGTGATTTTTCTACGCTCGATACTGTCGGACCGGAACTTCTCGTCTATATGAATGATTCATTATTCAGAAACGGAGGCATCGTGAACAGCTCACCCGAACTGCTCGTTTACGTCAAGGATATTTACGGCATCAATACAACAGGCAATGGGATCGGGCATGATATCACCGCCACCCTCAACGACGACCGCATCAATGCAATCATCCTGAACGAATATTACCAGGCGGAGGCCGGCAGTTACAGTGCTGGGGCCGTCCGTTATCCCTACGATAAACTTCCGGAGGGAAAGCACTCTATTACTGTGAAGGTGTGGGATATATTTAACAACTCTTCGTCGGAATCGATCGATTTTGTCGTTGTAGCGTCGACAGAGATGCTCCTGGACGAGATTTATAATTATCCAAACCCTTTTATTGATGAAACATTTTTTAATATAGAACACAACAGGCCCGGCGAGGAACTTGAAGTGTTAATCCGTATTTATGACCTCAGTGGTAACCTTGTAAGCATTTTACAAAACCAGGTTTATTCACCAGGCTACAGAATCGATCCACCCTCCTGGCAGGGAAAATCACTGGGTGGTGCAACGCTGGGCAGTGGTTTATATGTCTATCAGGTGTTTGTTAGAAGCGAGACCGGTGAAGAGGCAGCCGGTTCCGGAAGACTAATCATAAAAAGGTGAATTTATTATCGTTGAATATACTAAGGACAGAGATTCGACGTATATATTATTGTAAGACCGACAGTATTATTGATTTTCAATATTTTATATTTGTGCTTTTAAAAAAACAAGATTGATGGTAACAACAGACCGGGCGAGGGCCATGTACATTACAGGACTATTTATGGTGGTATTACTGCTGGGATCGAAAGCATTCGGACAAATATCCATCAGGGAACTTAAAGGGGGCGACCTGAATACGATTAACACCGCGGTCCCTTTTATCACCATCGCACCCGATTCACGGTCAGGCGGCATGGGCGATCTCGGCATCGCCTCCAAACCCGACCTCAACTCCCAACATTATAATGTGGCTAAATATCCCTTTATGAAGGAGGACGGTGGCCTATCCATCTCCTATACGCCCTGGTTAAGGAACCTTATTCCCGATATCAACCTGGCATACCTCTCCACCTATTACAAACCCACACCCAACCAGGTGATCAGCGGTTCGCTGCGCTATTTCTCCCTTGGAGAGATCACCTTTACCAATATTCAAGGAGATCCGCAAGGGCAGTTCACTCCCTTTGAGATGGCTTTGGACGCCGGTTATTCAAGACTTTTTACAGACAACTTCTCCGGTGGCGTGGTCTTCCGCTACATCCACTCCGACCTCACCAGCGGTCAGATCGTTGACGGCCAGGAGTCGAAACCGGGGATCGCCGTTGCAGCCGACCTGGGATTCTACTATCAAAATGATCTCAGGCTCAGCGGAAATGATGCCGGCTATGCTTTGGGGATCAATCTATCCAACCTGGGAACACCCGTTGCCTACACAACCGATACCGAAAAAATTCCGATCCCCTCGAACCTCGGACTGGGTGGACGATTCGATTACGAACTGGACGATTATAATAGCATGAGCTTCATGCTGGACCTGAATAAGCTTTTGGTGCCGACACGTCCTGTAAAGGATCCGGAAACAGACTCAGTGCTCAGAGGCTATCCGGAGCCGGAATCTATCGTGTTGGGGATGATCCAGTCCTTCTATGACGCCCCCGGTATTAATTACCCCGACGGCACCTACAGCTCGATCCTCCGCGAGGAGCTGGCAGAGATTATGATAAGCCTCGGTGTGGAGTACTGGTACCGCGAGCAATTTGCCATCAGGGCGGGCTATTTCCACGAAACTGCCGTGAAGGGCAACCGTAAATATGCCACGCTGGGTGTGGGACTTAAGCTCAATGTGTTTTCCCTCGACTTTGCCTACCTGATTCCCACCAATGGGACGGACAGTCCGCTCGCCAATACAGTTAGATTTACCCTCGGGTTTGATTTTGAAAGTCTGAAGCTGTAACTTGCAGCGTGAAAGCGATCACTGAAAGGATACAAAGTTTCAGCAGGTAAGGAAAAAAATCAAATAACAGGGTAAATGTTGATGGAACATCGGATCGGATTTGGATATGACGTACACAGGCTCAAAAAAGGAATCCCTTTTCGACTTGGCGGAGTACTTGTTCCCCACACAAAAGGTGCTGAGGGGCATTCTGATGCTGATGTATTGATCCATGCGATCTGTGATGCACTGCTGGGCGCAGCAGCACTGGGAGATATCGGAAAACATTTTCCGGATAATGAAAAAAAATACAAAGGCATCAACAGCCTGCTGCTTCTCGAAAAAGCAATCCGGCTGCTTTCAGACAGAGGCTATTCCATCTGCAATATCGATTCTACCGTCTGCCTTCAGAAACCAAAGATCCAACCCTACATTGAAGATATGCGATCGGCACTCTCCCTGGCCATGGGCATTGATCGCGACAGGGTATCGGTGAAGGCAACAACCGAGGAGGGACTTGGCTTTACCGGGCTTGAAGAGGGGGTGTCGGCCCATGCCGTGGTGCTGATTAGGAAATGAACCAACTGATATTAAAAAGGGTAAAACAGATATAGAATTCTGAGCTAAATAACTTAGCTTAGCGTCGATAGAAAAAAATATATTCATCAGGCAAGATCGTGCAGGAACCAAAAAAAACCGTAGTGCTCGGGGCCAGTCCCAACCCGGCGAGGTACTCTTTCAAAGCGATGAAGAGCCTGCTGCGCTACGGCCATGAGGCCATTGCTGTCGGGTTCCGTCCTGGCGTGATCTTCGACAAGTTTATCCAGCGCGGGATGCCGGAGATTGAAGGTGTGCATACCATCGCGCTCTATATCGGTCCGGAACGGCAGAAAGAGTATCACGATTACATCATTTCGCTCCAGCCGCAGCGGGTGATCTTCAACCCCGGCACGGTCAATGAACCCTTTATGGAAAAGTTAAAAGACAAGGGGATAGAAGTGGTTGAAGGATGTGCCCTCGTAATGCTGGATAACGGTAAATTTTAAACCATGAAACCAACCTATTCCCTCGAAGCACTAAAAACTGACGTCGAAAAAGAACCAATGGCAGTGGTCTATTTCTCCAGCGAATCATGCAATGTCTGCAAAATCCTAAAACCGAAAGTCATTGAGCTGCTGAACGTCCGGTTCCCCGGGGTAAGCCTGCTTTACGTTGATATAGAAAAAAGCCCTGTGATCTCCGGTCAGTACAGGGTATTCTCCATCCCGAGGATCGATATCTACGTGGAAGGCAGGCAGCATACCCGCTTTAGCCGAAACCTGATGCTCTCCGAGCGTGAGAAAGTCCTCAGCAAACCTTACGAAGCACTCTATTCCTGAAATAGTTATTGTGATCTTCTGATAATAGCCAGCCAACCGTATCTCTAATCCTTACGAAAAACAATATTCCTAAGAGATATTCTATACCGATAATATTTACTCTTCCTGACACAATATCTGGTCGATCAGTCTATCATCAGCCACCTCCGGCAGGGTCACCACCAATTCAGGGGTCCGCTCCATCTCCCGTTCTATGGAACTCATCGCCTCTTTGATCATGGCCCAGCTCCGCCGCGCAATCCCATTGTTCACATCCCAGTGCAGCATCTGCC
>CAYSMO010000092.1:0-9477 GCA_964432125.1 uncultured Bacteroidaceae bacterium
GATATGAGGTGCTGCGGTGATGGGGTGCGATCTGGCGGTGCAATCCTGCGATCCCCTGGTACCACTTTGCGATCCCCCGTGAATATTTGCATTTTCACGATCATTTCGTACCTTTATCCCTGCAAGCCATCGAATTACCGCTTTTGACCTGTTATGAGCAAGAAAGATACGTCCGACACGTACCTTGATCTGCAGCACATCCTGCAGCAGCAGGAGCTGGTGTCCGACATTGCCCTCGGCATGAACACGTTGGAGGATTTCTCCGTGCGTGTGAACAGGGCGCTTCAGCGCACCGGGGAGCATACGGGCGTGAGCCGTGTCTATATCTTTGAGGATTCGGCCGATGGGAAATTGTCTGACAATACATTCGAGTGGTGCAATGAGGGGATCGAGCCGATGATGAAGCAGCTGCAGGGGTTTCCCTACGACAGTATTCCGTCGTGGAAGAAGATGCTTATCGATAAGGGGCTGGTCTATTCGGAGGATATTAACCGGTTGCCGGCCGACTTGCAGAAGCCCCTTGATTTACAGTCCATCCGATCGATCATCGCCTACCCGCTTTATGTACAGCAGCGGTATTTCGGGTTCATCGGGTTCGATGAGTGTGTTCGGAGCAAGCAGTGGTCGCGCATGGAGCTGGAGCTGCTGCGGACTATCTCCGGGATTATCGCGAGCAGTTACGAGCGGAAGATGATGGAGGAGTCGTTGCGGTGCGAGCGCGACCGGGCCAACGCGGCCAACCTGGCCAAGACGCAGTTTCTTGCCCACATGAGTCATGAGATCCGCTCCCCAATGAATATTGTGCTGGGGTACAGTGAGGTGCTGATGGAGGAGCTGCCCGGCGAGGAACAGCGCAAGATGGCGCGGTCGATTATCACGGGTGGCAGGATGCTGCTTTCCCTGCTGAACGATATTCTCGACCTGTCGAAGATCGAGGCGGGGAGGATGGCTTTGGCACCGCAGCCTGTCAAGCTGCGGCCGGTGCTGGAGGAGCTCGGCTTACTGTTTGGTCAGCAGGCAGAGAAGAAAGGGATCGCTTTCACGCTGTCGGTGAGCGATGCTCTGCCGGAAGTGGTGGTGATCGATGAAACGCGTATCAGGCAGGTAATCTTCAACCTGGCAGGCAACGCCATGAAATTCACCAGCCAGGGAAAGGTCGAATTACAGGTAGATTATATTTTGGGTGCAGCCCCAGCGGGGCGACATGTCTGTACCCCATCAAATACCTTACAGATAAAAATATCCGATACCGGAATCGGTATCCCCCCCCACGAACAGGAACATATTTTTGAACCCTTCGTGCAATCAACCGAGGTGGCCGATGGCGGTTTCGGCGGTACCGGCCTGGGGTTGTCCATCTGCAAGCGGCTGGTGGAACAGATGGGCGGAACGATCGGGGTAACGAGCGAGGTAGGTGATGGTTCGGTGTTTACCGTGCGAATTCCGTGTTCTGAAGGGATGTAATGTCTCCACATCGGCGTTCGAGTCGACCACAATCCGATTTCATGAGAAGCATGCAGGTTTAAGAGTGACTGGCACGATTGGTCTTTTCCGGTTAAAGTTTACTAAGCGTATGGATAATCTCATCCAGATTCATCACATCGGTCGTCCTGTTCGCCGGCCAACCCTCCTTCACCGGTGCAACGATGTAGGAGTGATCCGGATTGATGTCTTCGGTTGCACTGTAGAATCCTTTTGATGGTTTCGGAGATTGTGAAGATTTACATTCTATAGCAAAGGTTCTGCCCTTGTGTTTCATTACAAAATCAACCTCAGCACCACCGGAGCTTCTGTAATAATAGTATTCACCTGAAGGGAAACAGCCTTTAAGATTCGTGAGCACTGTTTGTTCCCATACTGCGCCGATGACCGGATGTCCGAATAGCACTTCAAAACTTTCCAGATGCAGCAAGGCAGTCGTTATTCCCTGATCGGAGATATAAATGCGGGGTGACTTCACCATTCTTTTTTTAGTGTTGGAATGGTAGGGAGGTACAACTTCAAGCATAAAAGTTGCCTCAAGTAGGTCGATATAGTTTTTTATGCTGACATTGCTTACGCCCAGAGAATTCCCCAGAAGAGAGTAATTAACGGTTTGACCGTTTACATGGGCCAACATTTGCCAGAGCCTTCGCATGGTTACCGGATTGAATCCCTGCCACTGGAGGAGATCACGTTCCAGAAATGTGGTGATAAAATCCTCACGCCAGGCGAGTGATTGTACATCATTGCCAGCCAACAAGCTGCGCGGGAAGCCACCTCTTAACAGGTAGTTTTCAATGGTTGTATTTCCTGAGATCTCCTTCCAGAGAAATGGGGTCAACTTTTTATATGAGATTCTTCCAGCGAGCGATTCAGAACTTTGACGGAGCAGGTCCCTTGATGCAGATCCGAGAACGAGAAATTTCCCCGGTTGCTTCCATTCATCTGTGAGACTTCTGAGTAGGGGGAACAGTTCAGGTTTTCGCTGTATTTCATCAATGCAAATCAGCTTCTCTTTCTGGGATGTAAGGAACCATTCTGCATCATTCAGCTTCTGAAGGTCAGATGGCCGTTCAAGATCAAGGTAAAGCACATCTCCTGAATGATCCAGGATATGGCTTGCCAATGTCGATTTTCCGGCTTGCCGGGGTCCGATCAGTGCAGTAACCGGTGAACGCTCCATGGTAGCACGGATCGCATCTTCAATATGTCGTTGGATGTACTTCATACTTGCAAATTTAAAATAATAATTTAGATTTGCAAGGAAATGACTATTGGTTTTTCGGCGGAGCGACATGTCTATCCGGGCGGGGCGGAATGTCTGTAGCAGGCGGAATGTCTGTAGCAGAATGTTCCAACGAAGCATTGCCAGCTCCGTTAGCGCTATGTCTTTAGAACGAACGGGCCGACATGTTTGCGGTATGGTTCGAAAGAGAAACAAAAAGACCCAGATTGTTTGAAAAACGACTGCTTATTTCTGTATCTTTGTAAAAAGAATGAATCGATCATGAAAGGAATGATAAATATAGAATATCCTGAATCTTTGGCCAATTCATTGCGACTGAAAGGAAAAGATTTTGAAAATGAGATGAAAGCCAGCTCACTGGTAAAACTATTTGAAATAGGTAAAGTCTCTTCAGGTACCGCAGCAAAAGTATTGGGATTAACAAGGCTCGATTTTCTTGAGTTAATTAGAAAATATAAAGTATCTCCATTCGGCTATGATGATATTGATGATGTTAGAGATGACATTTTGAATGCTTAAAGTTGTTTCAAATACAACCCCAATTATCTCGTTGCTAAAACTATCACGGCTCGATATTTTAAAAGATCTGTATTCAGAGATTTTTATTCCTTTTGCTGTATATCAGGAAATTGAAGCTGGTAAAAGCAAAAGCTACTATCAGGATTTAAAAAAGATTGACTGGATTAAGATTGTGATATTCAAGATAAGAATTCCCTGAAATATTTCCTTTGGTAATATACTCTTTGCAACCCGTTATTTCATCGCTTCAATCAATCCCAGCGGCACCTCAACCACCAGGTTCTGATCGAGCCGATCGATCTGCACCAGCACTTTTTTCCGGCCACCGTCGCTGATGAGCACCCCCTCCAGCCCTTTGAGCGGTCCCCCGTTAACCCGCACCTTCTCGCCCTTTCTGCGGGTCTCCCAGGTGGTCTCCACATCGGCGTTCGAGTCGACCACGATCCGCAGGTTGTCGATCTGGTTCTGGGGGATCGGAACGGCGCGGCCCTCGAAGGTGATGTACTTCACCACGCCGTTGGTGTGCAGCACGCGGTCGTAATCGCGCCGGTCGATCTTCACGAAGAGGTAGGAGCTGAAGAGCGGGGTCTCGACCCATTTCTTGCGATCCGACCACTGCCGGAGCTTCTTCTGCAGGGGGAGGTAAACGTGAATGCCCTGCTCATCGAGGCGCGCGGCGACCTGCTTTTCGGCGCGCGGACGGGTGTATATGGCGTACCAGTGAATCTCGAGAGGGGAGGGTGTGGGTTTCAAATGGGCTGTCGGATCTTTAGTCAACTCCTTCTTCACTGAATCTGACTTTTTCTGCTGCGCTGTCATTCTATTCTATGGCTTTTTGGATTTGGTTTTTATTAACCGCAAAGATAATGATTCCGGCAGAATGAACCATGGACCAGTCCGGACCGGTAATTTTCTACAGGCATTTAACTTCCTGTATATCCGATAAGCCTTTCACCATTGATCCGTATCTGATTGAACTGATCCTCCGTCTGTCTGATCGCATCCTTCCTGTTGTCGCCTATCGCCACGATCACCCCAAACCTTCCAACCGAACTGCTGAGTTCAGGAACGGAAAAAGGCAATGAATGGTGGAATTGACAAAGTTTCACTTTCTCCGAAAGCAGGTGATGGTTTTCTATCCTGTCGATCTCCTTTATTGATGGGGGAAGATTCAGCCGGGTAATAAACATGACCGATACAGCATTGTAGACTGGTTCTGTTATTATTGACCTGTAATCCATCTGCTCCCCCAGACAATTCCTTATCGTTGTCTTTACAAGGTCAATTCCACTCAGATGCATCGCAACTTCGCGCAGATATCCGCCGGGAACGCGTATTGCCACTTCCATTACTACGGGCCTGCCATCGCTGATAATCAATTCGCATGTTGCAATCCCGTTCTCCAGTCCGATTGCCTCCACGCTGCTTCTGCAGGCTGATTTTATTGCCTGTCCGGTCTCTTCTGTAAGCAGGGAGGGGCCGATATGACGTACGGCAATACCAAAGTTTCGCCTACCCAGGGTAACCCTGTCTGAAAGAGCAAGAAAATAGACCTTCCTGTTGATTACCTGCATGGTAACATGAACCTCCGGTCCTGCGATATACCTGTCAACCAGAACCGCCCCTGAATTTGAAAACGCCAGTGATTTGTTGAAAGCATCTTCAAGCTGCATCTCGTCCTGTATGATATAGGTGCCGCGCTGACCGGAACTGTCAACCGGCTTCAGGACCCAGGGTGGGGGTGTTTTTCTGATATATTCCCACAAGTCAGCAATGTTACGTGCTATTGTGTAGGGGGCAACCGGAACCTTTTTTTCCAGCAGGACTTTACGCATTTTCTCCTTATTGGTGGCCTTCAGGGCAGTATCCGTACTGAAACTGCTTAACCCCAGCGTTTCCGCCACCTGTGCAACGGTCGGCACGGCAGTCTCAGAGCAGATGGTCATCACTCCGTCGACATGCTCTTTTTTGGCAATCTCAAGATTCCCTTCTATGTCTGTTGTGCTCGCCTCATAAGCCCTGTCGGCATACCCGATCCCCGGTGCTTTCATGTTCATGTCCGATGCAATCACGGTATGCCCCATCTGCCGAACCATCTGAATAGCCGGAACCTGCTCAATCCCGGCCCCTATAATCAATATCTTTTTCACCTGCGATCGTTTATTAATTCTATAAAAAAATCAATGATATGATCAATTCCACCGGGATGGATAACACTCCTGAATTCATCCGTTTTCAGTTCTGCCAACCGCTTGTTCTCCAGGGCATCCAACAGATTTTTCAACATCGTCGCCTTCACGGGCTGCTCCGGCACCGCTCCGATCTTAACTATATATTGCAGGTCGTGAAGATAATCGGTGTACGAAACTTCCCGGTCTGCTGCTGCAAAAACGAACTGTCGGATGTTGAACAGTGCCATCTCCCACATTGCCATCCCCGCCGATGTTATCCCAATATCTGTTTGCCTGTACACCGGAACCATTTCAGGCAGATCAACATGCAACGCAATCTCCGGCTTCTTCCACGATCGGATCAGCAACCTGATCTCTTCGATATCCGGATTATTGATCCCGCAAACAACATGCACCTTTTTAAAGTACTCTTTCAGATCCTGAAGCATATCAAGAAAAAAGAGGGTCAGGTGATTCGTGTCGCTGTTGCCAAAGATAAGCAGGAGGTTGACAGGGTACATGGCAGTGTGCTGAGGGGGCTGAACGTTGCGGAACTCATCCCTGAACAACATATATTTCGGACCCAGAATTTTTTTGGTATGATCTGCTATCTTGTATTGGTGAAGCTTTGAGATGATGTTGGGATTAATTAGCAGGTCGGTAGTGACCATGTATTGGTCTGTCACTGTGAAGCAGGCTGTTTTGATCCTGCCTGCCCTTAAATTATCAATGAGGCGGCCGGAATAGAACCGGGCATCGTCTGTGTCAAATATGATCAGGGAGCCTGCGGGTACCACCCTGAAATAGAATTCAGGATCCATCTGCCGGTCAGCAGCTACTTGCAGGGCATCAAATCCGGCCTGTATCACCTTATCACGAAAAATTTTTGGCGTGTCGGTAAAGATGAACCGCGCCGGAATATTGCGCTCACGCAGTTTTTTGGCCAGGGCAAGTGCTCTGTAGAGGTGTCCGCCGCCAATAAGATGATTCGCTTCCGCCTTAAAAAAGATCATGCTTCTCTCTATTATTCAAGTTCCAAAGCGTACACATAATAGGTCTCTTTTTTCGAAAAGCGCATTCTTTCCTCTGATATCCCTGTCTTTTTGAAACCGTTCCGCTCGACCACGCTGATAGATGCGCTGTTAATCGCGTTAATCCATGCTCTTGCCTCTTTCAGATCGCGTTGCCCGGCAAGCTTCTCCTGCCGGGCAATCTCAACTGCTTTTCCGGCCAGCAAAGTACCGTAGCCACGGCCCTCGAACGCCTCTTTAATATTGTATCCAATGATGGCATAGCCTGGATAGAAATCGATATGGAGGGATCCGGCACATTGTCCATCAACGTACAGAAGGTATATATCCCTGTTGGGATCGTTGATACGATTGCCGTACCATTTTTTAAACCCTTCATATTCTGGCGGCTTCTCATAACCGGTCCAGTGCAGATTCTTCTTCTCACTTCGAATCATATAGTAGTCATCGTAGTTGTCTTCTGCTGCTACCTCTAGCTGCAGTTTCTCCAGAAGATCCTCCGTAAACGGTGTTCCCTTTTCCACATCCCTCTTAACCCTCTTGCCCAAAATATTCTTCAGCTCCTTCGGATGCATCCCCGCTCCCGGGCGAATCGACCGAACCTTCCCGGCCGTAACTTTCTCACCCGCCTTCATATCCTCCACAATAAAAAGTGAACGCCGCCGCAGCTTATCCTGCTCCGGCACCTCGTAAGTAACCTTACCGAGCGCTGCTTCGACCTGTCTCACCGACTCCACCATTGCTTTAAATTCTTCTGGCTCCATGGAAAAGGCAGCATCCGGACCTCCCAGCTGGCGATCAAGAATAAAATGTTTTTCCACTACGGTGGCCCCCAGCGAAACAGCAACAGTGGGAACGAGGTTGCCCATGGTGTGGTCCGACAATCCCACCTCCACACCAAAGCGGCGCTTCATATCGGGGATCGTAACCAGGTTGGCAGCGTCGATGGTGGACGGATACTGGGAGGTGCACTTTAACAAGGTGATATTGTCATTCCCTGCACGCCGGCAGGCATCGATTGCTCTTTGGATATCTTCCTCCTCCGCCAGTCCGCACGAGATAATCATCGGCTTGCCCCTGGAGGCAGCATATTCGATCAACGGGATATCGGTGATCTCGAACGATGCGATCTTATAGCGTGGTACATCCATCGACTCCAGGAAATCAACCCCCTCCAGGTCGAAAGGGGAGGAGAAAAGCTCCAGTCCCAGTTTTTCAGCAACCTCCTTCAGCTTCGGTTGCCAGTCATATGGCATAGCTGCCTCGCTGAAAAGCTTCCACGGTGTGTACCCTTTCCAGAGCCCTTTGGTGAAAGGGGCAAAGTAACCTGTATTGAGATCTATCGTGAGGCTCTGCGGCCTGTAGGTTTGCAACTTCACAGCATCCGCACCTGCTGCTGCCATTGCTTCAATCGTTCGAACGGCAAGATCGTAGTCGTTGTTGTGGTTGGCCGATAGTTCTGCGATGATGTAGGTGCCGGTTCTTTTTCCTGACGCCGCGTATTTCATCTCTGCCATCTCCCAGTCGGCCTCCTCATCAATATCCTGCACCAACCGCTGCGAAATCTCAAACCCATATCGCTTGTCACCCCGAAATCCCTGTTTCGACCGCATCCAGTAGAACTGTCCGGCATCGTGGAACGCCGGTTCGAGGTCCTGCGAACGCGTGGTCCGGTACTCCGGGTAGAGCATCTCCAGTGCGCCATTTTGCATGCTGAACGCCCGTTGCACCGGGTAGGAGAAGCGTGCCACCGGACGCATCGAATCGCCGCCGCTCTCTTCAAGCAGGTGCAACCCTTTTTGTAGCAGTTCGGGGGTGACCAGCGGGGCGGTGGGGAGGATGCAGCAGACAAAATCGAAGCTGCTGCCCCGGCTGCTGTATTCATGCAAAACCTCATCCACCACATCGGCCAGTGGTGCATGGTCGTCTGAGGCAGCGGCGGATCGCATAAAAGGCACCTCGGCGCCATATTGCCGGGCCGTTGCTGCAACCGCTTCATCGTCGGTCGATACCATCACCGTCGCGAATAGTCCGCTCTTCAGCGCTGCCTCAATGGAATAAGCGATAATCGGCTTGCCCAAAAACGGTCTGATATTTTTACCGGGGATGCGCTTGCTGCCTCCTCGTGCCGGAATAATGGCCAGGTTGGTCATGAAAAGGTGGTTTTTTATTTACCAAAGATAATAGTTTGTTGTTACTATATCTCTTTACAAAATGAATAACTGTTTTTCCGGAGTTTTACCAGCCCCGTTAGGTGAAATGTCTGTAGCAGAATGTTCCAACGAAGCTTTACCAGCCCCGGCGGGGCGACATGTCTGTCACCCTTTCCTTCTCCTGAAATATTTCCATTTAAACCTCTCGTCATACGGAATCCTCGCCCAGATATTGGCGATCCCCAGTCCGCTCAGAATGTGCCAGATCCCCCACCAGCCGGCAATAAATGCCATCCCGCCAATCATCAGGTGTGTCGGGAAGATCGCCTCATTGAACAGCAGCACGAGTCCCAGTCCGCTGTTCTGTATCCCGGTCTCAATCGCGAAGGTCCGCCGCGTGGGCGCATCGGCCCTGAAAAGCGATCCCACGGTATACCCCGCACCGAGCGCCACGATATTGTGCAGCAGCACCACGATGAAGATCGCCCAGATGAACCGGATGAAAAAGTTGTAGTTCATGGCAAACATCACCACCACCAGGGCCATGAAGACGACCATTGAGATGTTCTTGAATGGGTTGAAGATTTTTTTGGTGATCATTGGGAACCGGTGGTTGAACCACATCCCGAGGATCAGCGGGAGGCCCAGCAGGATGAAGACGGTCTTGAACATCTCGATGGGATCGATATGCAGTTCACGGAGGAACGCGGTGGCTTCAGACGGTGCGAATTTCAGGTAGAGCGAGCCCCAGAAAGCGAAGTTGAACGGGGTGAGCACGATGGCGCCGAGGGTGGCGATGGCGGTGAGGGTGACCGACAGGGCGACGTTCGCCTTTGCCACGGAGCTCATGAAGTTGGAGATGTTGCCGCCCGGAC
>CAYSMO010000093.1:0-9260 GCA_964432125.1 uncultured Bacteroidaceae bacterium
GATAAAGGCCGTACCTTCAATCAAAGAGCTTTCCGCTTTCACGGTTCCCCCGAAAAGATCCACAAGTTCCTTTACCAATGCAAGCCCTATCCCAGTTCCGGTGATGGATCCCTTTTCTCCTGAATAAAACCGGTCGAAAATGTGTTGAATTATTTCCGGTTGAATAAAGGATCCCCTGTTTTTAACCATGATTCTTACAGTGGAGGATTTTAGTGGACCAGCAACTTCCAGGCTTACCAATCCGTTTTCGGGTTCGTGCCGGAATGCATTAGACAATAAGTTATTAATAATAACCTCCAGTTTGTCCGGGTCAAAATTAAAGGAGCAATGCCCTTCCGGGATCATTATTCTGAATTCGGTATTCCTCGATTCAGCCAGGGAGGAGAAGGAGGAGGATACTCTTCGAAGAAAAGCAAAGAGGTCATCACGAACAATCCGTGTTGTGTACTTCCCTGCATCCAGTTTGGAGAGATCAAGAATCTGGTTGACCAGCGCCAGCAGACGCTTGGAATTTTGCTCGATCAGATTGAGAGAAAGGCTGTGCATTTGCAGGGCAGGATCTCTTTTCAATTCATAGAGCGGACTGAAAATTAGTGATATAGGAGTGCGGAATTCATGGGAAATATTGGAAAAAAAGCGGGACTTCATTTGGTCCACCTCTTCACTTTTCACGACCAGTTGCCGGTTTTTCCGTACCCGCAGGATGAGAAAGGAGATAAATGAAGCGGCGAGCACGATGAGCAGCAGGCCTATGATCACCAGGTTATTCCGGTTTTTAAGTACCAGTGCCTTTTCGTTTTGAAGAAGTTGTATTTGTTCCTCCTTTAGTTCAGATTCATATATTGCGGTGACCTCCCCCAATTCACGCGATTTTTCCGCCCGGAGAAGGGAGTCGCGGTAATCGGAATAGAGTTTATACTGACTAAGCGATTCCTGAAAATTGTTCTGTTTTTCATAAACAAGCGACAGGTAAAAATAGATCTCCCTGAGGTAGGAATAATCACCAAAATCTTTCATTGCCTCTTCAGCCTTCTGCAAATTTTCAAGGGCTTTATTATGATTTTCGAGGTGGTACCATGACTTGCCAATTCCCAGGTTGCAAACTGACTCATAGAACGCATCATTCGTTTGAATGCACATCTCCAGGGCCTCCCGGTAGGAGGAAAGCGCACTGTTGTAGTTTTCCTGCCTGAATTGAAGGAGGCCCAGAGAGATCAGTGTTTTGGCCTGTTCGGGAAGAAAACTGCCCTCCCGGGCTATCTCAAGCGATTGAGAAAGCGCCTCCTGCGCATCACTGTAACGCTCCGTTGCGATAAAGATATCCCCCATGTACCTCAGGGCTACCGCTTCAAATTTTCGGTTATTGTCTTTCCGGTAACTTTTCAGTACCTTTTCAACCATTTCGAGACTTTCTGTATAGCTGCCCTGGATGTTATACAGATCAATGATGTTGTTCAGGGTATAGATTTCCCAGACCTGTACCTTGTGTCGCTGAAAGATTCCCAAAGCCTGAAGGCCCGATTGCATGGCAAGTGAATACTTTCCCTGGTCCTTATAGGCGCCGATGGTGAGGTACCGGGTAGCAGCAAAACCGATGGAGTCGTTGTTTTCAAGGAAAACTTCAGCGGATCTGTCTGCATAGTAAAGCGCCGAATCAAATTCCCCTGTTTCATAGTGAAGGTTACCGAGATTATAAAGAATGGAAGCGGATATTTCATAATCGCCCACCTGCCTGTTCACCTCCAGCGCGCGAAGGTAATGCTCCCTGGCCAGCCCCTTCTTTCCCTGGTGAAAGTAGACATTACCGGCCCGTTCATAAGAACGTGCCAACCCGGTAAAATTGCCGCTACTCTCTGCCAGCTCTCTGGCCAGATTGAAATAGTGCAGGGCTTTTTCCGGATTATTGTAGGTAGATTCATCGCACAGGGCAATGAGGGTTTCCACCCTTATGGAATCGTTGGCGGCATTGGACAAAGCGGTTTTCAGGCTGTCTTCCCTACCCGGTTGGGCATAGCTTTCAGCAAAACTTGTTGCAGCAATCAGCGCTGTAAGAAGCAGTTGATATCTGGTCCGCTTTCTAATAGTTGTAAAGATTAGAGTAACTGCCTGACAACCATTAAACAAGTTGAGTATGACTAAGTTTTGAAATAGAAATATTTAACGTTTTTTTGTGAGATAGCAGGATGAGGGGAGATGTTTAGCTCTGCAAAGTTATTCGGCGGACAGACAGTGCGGAAATAAGAATAGATTGATCATATGATTTTTACTGTTTGATGGTGGTGAACAGGGTTAAGCATGAACATTTTAACCCTTTTTGTTGTCATTTTATAAATCCATGATTATGAGATTGTCTGAAGAAGCTGGTCAGCAACTTTTGAAAACCCTCAGGAACCGGTTTGAAAAAAACCCACAACGCCATAAAGGGATTGAATGGATTTCTGTGGAGAAAAAACTGGAACTTCAACCCCAAAAGTTGCAATCACTTTATGAAATGGAAAGTACCGGGGGTGAACCTGATGTAACAGGTCAGGATAAGGAATCGGGCGCATACGTTTTCTATGACTGCTCTCCAGAATCACCCAAAGGCCGAAGGAGTCTATGCTATGACCGTGAGGCCCGGGAGTCAAGAAAAGAGCATCAACCTAAAAACAGTGCCATTGAAATGGCCGCTGCCATAGGCATTGAAATGTTAACCGAGAAGCAGTACCGCGCGCTGCAAAATATGGGTGAATTCGACACGAAAACATCAAGCTGGGTGAAAACACCTCCTGATATCAGAGAACTTGGTGGTGCCCTTTTTTGCGATCGCCGCTACGGAAAGGTCTTTGTGTACCACAACGGTGCACAATCCTACTACGGCTCAAGGGCCTTTAGGGGCCTGCTGAAAATATAGTTTATGAGGTTTATAATTAATCCGCAATCATCTAATAATTTTAACGATGGCCGAACTAAAAACTAAAAAAAATGATGCAGATGTTGCTGAATTTATTAATTCATTCGCCGATACTGAGCAGAAGCGGCAGGACAGTTTTGAACTGTTAAAACTGATGCAGGATTTTACCGGCTATGAACCCAAAATGTGGGGTCCCTCTATAGTCGGGTTTGGCAGCTATCATTACAAATCGGAACGCAGCCGGCAGGAGGGCGATTGGTTTTTGGTGGGATTTTCTCCACGGAAAGCGGCCATTTCGCTCTATGTCTATACAGGCATTCCGGAACATGAACACATGTTAAAAGACTTGGGTAAATTTAAAATGGGGAAAGCTTGTATCTATATTAAAAAACTCTCCGACATCAACCAGGAGGCCCTGAAAGAGCTAATGAAAGCAACCATTGAATTTTTCCGAAAATCATTAGATAAACGCAAGAATTTGTGATAATTTTTATCACAAACGCACGATTTTCGGAAATAATCATTAGTTTTAACCGGAATATTTTTAAATATGCGGAATACAAACAGAGTGATTTGGCGATGGCGATGGCGATGGCACTGCTTAGGTGCCCGATGATCTCTTTCTATTCATTGAAGTTATAATTCCAAAATTATTATTTTAAGATTGTCGGGGCTTGTATTTAACCAGCCCCGTTTTTTATTGTACATCATTCACAAAAAACGATAATTATCATGAGCAAACTGACAAAGATCACACTTGACGAAAAGGAGATGCCGCGACAGTGGTACAACATTGCAGCCGACCTGCCCGGAACATTAAATCCACCCCTGGGTCCCGATGGAAATCCGATCGGTCCGGAAATGCTTGCCCCCGTTTTTCCCATGAACCTGATCGAGCAGGAGGTGAGCCAGGAGCGGTGGATCGATATTCCCGAGAAGGTGCTTGAGATGTTATATCTCTGGCGTCCTACACCACTGGTGCGAGCAAGGAACCTTGAAAAGTCACTCGGCACTCCCGCCAGGATTTATTACAAGAATGAGAGCGTCTCTCCCGCCGGGAGCCACAAGCCCAATACTGCAGTTGCACAGGCCTATTATAACAAGGAGTTTGGAATCAAAAGACTCACTACCGAAACAGGTGCCGGACAATGGGGTAGTGCACTGGCATTTGCCACCTCCCTGTTGGGGATGGAATGTAGGGTATACATGGTGCGTGTGAGCTTTGACCAGAAGCCTTTCAGGAAGTTGATGATGAAAACCTGGGGGGCCGACTGTGTGGCCAGTCCGAGCACCGAAACACAAGCGGGCCGGGACATCCTGGAAAAATATCCAGATACACCCGGGAGTCTTGGCATAGCCATCTCCGAGGCTATTGAGGCGGCAGTAACAGATAAGACCGGTCAGACCCGGTACTCTCTGGGTAGCGTACTGAACCATGTGATGCTCCACCAGACCATTATCGGGCTGGAGACCAAAAAGCAATTGGCTAAGATCAATGAGAGCAAGGTCGATGTGGTGATCGGTTGTGCTGGCGGTGGAAGTAATTTTGCAGGCCTTGCCTTTCCGTTCGTGAATGATAAGATCAACGGTGCCGAGATCGACGTGGTAGCCGTTGAACCGGCCAGCTGTCCAACCCTTACCAGGGCTCCCTTTGCTTACGACCATGGTGATGTGGCAAAGATGACCCCGCTGATGGCGATGCATACCCTGGGACACAGGTTCATACCACCCCCGATTCATGCCGGCGGACTCAGGTACCACGGGATCTCCCCACTGATCAGTCATGCCGTAAACCACAACCTGATCAGACCCGATTCCGTACAGCAGCTTGAATGTTATGAGGCGGCGGTTAAATTTGCCCGTACAGAGGGGATCATTCCCGCTCCCGAGACAAGTCACGCCATTGCATCTGTTATCCGTGAAGCCAACAAGGCCAAAGAGGAGGGCAAGGAGAAGGTAATCGTCTTTAATTTCAGCGGACATGGACTGATGGACCTCGTGGGATATGACAAATTCTTTAATGGGGAGCTGGCCAACCACTCGCTACCGGATGAGGACCTGCAGAAATTCACGGAGATACTGAAGGGCCATCCAGTGCCGGGAATATGATCAGCCCTTTTGTTTTGAAAAATTGTTTATGCGGATCGGCCTGACAGAAGGACCAATTCTCTGGCTAATTGATGCTTTCTTTGTAAAAAACAATTTACGAAACCATCAGGAAATCCTTTCCCTCCAGGTACCCTCTTTCCTTCAGGAATAATCGTATCCTGTCCCGGTTGTTCATCTGCCTGATATAGGAAAGGATAAACATTTGTCCGGCAGACGGCAGGTCTTTGTGATAAATAACCTCACTGCCGATCTGCCGGCTCTTTTTAGTGTCGATATAATTTTTCAGCTGAACGCCATATTGTTCAAGCAGCCTGGCTCTTCGCCGGGAGATACGGCTTGCTCCCCAAACGGAAACAGATGGATGGAACGGATTATTCTTCTCCAGCCAGGAGGCCAGGTAACGGCTTTTGATCTTGTAAAAGGATTTGTCGCTATAATTCGCGTCGGTCCTGGTGAGCCGGGTATCGGAGTCATACCACAGAAGCACCACCTCAGGGATCTTTACAATCTTTACCCCTTTATCAAGCCAACGCAAAACCATTTCATAATCTTCCGGAAAACCTCCGGCTCTGTACAATCCATACTTTTCGCCGGTTTGTCTTCTCCACATCAGAGTCGGATTGACAACAGGAAGTTCAATAAACCGGTTGTTGAAAATCTCTTCATATGTTTGGATGGAATTACTCCAGTCAACAAAACGTGAAAAACCTGCTGTCTGTTCCGTATGGGGCACATGCTTAACCAATCCAGCAACTGCATCGCATTCAGCATGAAAATCCAGGTAATTTGACTGATACTTTAACCTGGATCGTTCAGCCTTGTCGTCGGCATCCATCCTTGAAATGTATTTCCCCCTGGCAAGCTTCGCTCCCCTGTTTGAAGCATATACAACACCCTGTATTTTCTCCTCAGCAAGTATGATCCGGCAGTCCGAACTTGCCATTTTTTTCGCGATTTCCCGGCCGCTGTCGGTGGAATTATTGTCGATCAGAATCAGTTCGAAGTCGGGATAATCCTGATTGAGGATGCTCTCAACAGCACGTAATAACGTCGTCTCAGCATTGTAGAAGGGAAGAATAACCGATATTTTGGGTTGTTGTTTCAGGGATAATCGATCTGGATCAACACCGAAAGTACTACGTTTTTTAGTAAAAAAAGCATCGACTGGAAGTTATTTTTTATCTCCCTGATTGTTTCCTGTTATATACCTTGAAGAAAGATCATTCTACCTCTCCCTGTAAACAGGAAGCACAATATAGGTGTAGACCCAGCAGCCGGCGCAGAAATTTAAGCCACATTCCAGGAACGCAAATAAAACCAGGACCGATGCAGTGCTTATCGCTGCGATGGTAACACCGGATAAAGTAAGCACCAGCATGAGTACTGAGAAAAGAAATCCTACTCTGGCGGCGAATATTTTTGGTGCCTTATCGATCCAGTGGGGAGTAAAATTGAGGCTACGTGCAATGCCTGCAGAAATCCAGCTCAGAGGACTATATGGCAACCTGGTGAAAGCCCTTATGTAGAAATCCAGGGCCAGATAAAGCGGTATGAATGGATTGGGAAACAAAATGAAAAGCACTGTTAGCAAAATCACCCAGAAAGCGGTAATTCTGACAATACTTTCGTTTGTTTTCTTATTGGAAACGGGACATATTAAATTTTTCATTTTCGTTTTTCTTTGTTTTTCTGATCAGTCGTAAAAAAGCTGGTTCCTTACAGCCGCGAAAAAACAAATATTTTTTGAGCAGACTGAAAGATTTAACATTTATAACATTTTAGTTTAATAATAGTTGCAAAAAAGTTTTATTTTAGAATAATATTGGTTGTAAAGCATCCTCTTATTGGTTTTGGCTTTGTTAAGGTTGTAAACCCGCTTCTTGCTGACAGATTGTCGCATACCTGTCAATGGCTTGATATTTGGAACAATAATAAAAATTGTACTTATGATCAACACTAAAAAGATACATTCAAAATATAATCAATTGTGTTCTCTGATCCATGGTAGAAAGATAAAGGATGCACTCGATATCTTAAAGGAGCTTATATCTGAGGCAGGATACAGCGATTTCTTTGTTCAGCAGGAACACCTTGAATCGACTTATGAACAAATGCTGAAGTATACCCTCGAAGGGGTGCATGATCCGGAAAGGGAGAAAGTGTATATGAAACTCCGGAAGTCAATTATCCAATTGGCTGACAAAGTCCAATCATTTCTTATGAGGAAATATTCAGGATGGCTGACACTGACTCTCCAGGAGGAGCTGGAAAAGAGACAGAAACTTACCGGAAAAGGGGTAATCGAAAGCCTTGACGATCTGGCATTCAGGGTCGAACTTGACGAAATTATTAATAAAGATAAAACATCTCCTTCTACTTCCGATTTAAAAAGAAGGGAGCTCATCATGGAAATCTTCAAACACCTCTGGCTTACCGATGAGTATGGGGAGGCTGAGAACAGTCTCGTGAACACACTTATTACTTGTAATGACTTTGCCTGGTATGAACAAGCACAGCAGGTGAGCGCAATCCTGCTCTCTGGGTTGAGGCGCTTTGATGAGCAGAAAATTCACCGGATTATAGATTTTACTGAAGTTAAAGATCACCAGGTTTCAGGAAGGGCTTTGGTGGGGCTGGTTATATTGTTATATACTTATGATAAGAGACTTTACCTCTATCCGTCGCTGCTGAGCCGGCTCGAGATTTTAAAGGACGCTGTTGACCTTGATAAGGTTCTTGAACAAATCGCTCTCCAGTTTATCAGAACAGAGGAGACAATGGAGTTGGGCAAAAAACTACATGAGGATATTATACCGGAAATGGCCAGGCTTAAGCCACAGCTGGAGGATAAATTGAAAATGGAGGATCTGAAAGAAGAGGAGCTTACCGGCGATAGAAATCCGGATTGGGAAAGTATGTTTAAAGAATCGGATGAGCTTTATAAAAAGGTAGATGAGTTTATGAAATTACAGATGGAGGGGGCAGATGTTTATATGACGACCTTTGCCAGGTTAAAAAACTTTCCTTTTTTTAATGAGTTAACCAACTGGCTGGTTCCCTTCTATAAAGAGAATCCTGACCTGACTGAGATATTTAAGCAGGATTCAGAGAATTTTAATACAGAGTTGTTTATTACTGGCCTTAAAAAAATGCCATTTCTTTGCAATTCTGATAAGTATAGTTTTATTTTCAACGTTAAATTTTTGCCGGATGAGCAAAAGAAAATGCTTTCTACTGCTTTTTCCATGGAGATAGAAGGTTTGTCCGAGATGATATCAGACGAGGAATTAATGAATGAAAGTTTTGCCCGGCGAACAGTTTTTGTTCAGTATATCCAAGATCTTTACAGATTCTTTAAATTATCGCCCTTTAAAAATGAATTCGAAGACCTCTTTCATGGCAGACTTGGAATATATAACAGCAGCTTTTTTGGCAAACTGATCGGAGATCGGAAAATATACCGAAACATAGCAGAGTATTTCTTTGAAAAAGAGAATTACGAAGAGGCGCTGGAGATCTTTGCTGCACAATTGGAACAAGATCCTGAAAACACCGAATTACTTGAAAAAATCGGGTTTTGTCATCAAAAGACGGACCGGTACAAGAGGGCATTGGAATACTATAAAAAGCTTGATTTTTATGGGAAATCGGGTATTTGGATATTAAAAAACATGGGCTATTGTTACAGAAAATTGGAAGAGTATGAGAATGCGCTTAAAATATACATAAAACTCTCGGAACATGAACCGGGCAATATAAAACACGAGTCACTTACAGGGTTTTGCTATCTAAAGATGGAGAACTACGAAAAAGCACTAAAGCACTATTTTAAAATCGAATATTTGCAGCCCGAAAGTACCAATGTAATACGACCGATAGCCTGGTGTTATTTCGCCTTATGGGAATTTGACAAATCGGAAAAATATTATAAAAAAGTCTTTGATCACAACCCCGATTACTATGATTACGTCAATTACGGTCACCTGAATTGGGTTGTAGGAGATAGAAAGAGGGCAATTGAAAATTATCTTCTTTCGATAAAAAACAAGAATTTCACCTTTTCCGATTTTCAGAAAACCATGGAAGTAGACACTCCAGTGCTGGTCGAAAGGGGAATAGACAAAGATGAGATCTCTCTGATGATGGATTATCTTCGTTACCGGTTAAAGTAAAACCCGGACAAAAAAAAGCGGTCCGATTTCTAATGTTGAAGAAAAAAAGCCATGGAATTCAACCCGTCTCTATGAGAATGGAATTT
>CAYSMO010000094.1:0-9245 GCA_964432125.1 uncultured Bacteroidaceae bacterium
GCAAAAACACTGAAACCCTCTGCCAGGGGAGAACTGGAAATTACTGACCTGAATCGTCTTTTCCTCGAAGAAAACAGGCTGCAGGTAAAGATCATGGGAAGGGGAATGGCATGGCTCGACACCGGAACGCCGGAGAGCCTGCTGCAAGCCTCCAACTACATCTATACCATCGAAAAAAGACAGGGACTAAAAATATCCTGCATCGAGGAGATCGCCTATAAAAAGCGGTTTATAGATAAAAAGCAACTGCTGAAACTTGCCGAAGGACTAAAGAAAAGCGCCTATGGCCAATACCTCTTCAACATCGCCAATGAAAAGATTTTTAAGTTTAATGAATAAACATCATGAAGGTCAGTAAGACAAAAATACCGGGGGTAATGATTATTGAACCAGCAGTCTATGAGGACAGCCGGGGATATTTCTTCGAAAGTTACAACGAACAGGCACTCGCCAGGGCCGGAATACAATTCAGGTTTGTGCAAGATAACCAGTCCAAATCATCTTATGGTGTAATACGCGGACTGCATATGCAGAATCCACCCCACTCCCAAACCAAGCTTATCCGCGTTATCAGGGGATCGATTTTTGACGTGGCGGTGGATATGAGGGAGGGTTCAGCTACCTTTGGCGAATGGTTTGGTATGGAGCTGAACGCTGAAAATCACCTCCAGATGCTGGTTCCCAAAGGATGTTGCCATGGATTTTCTGTATTGAGCGAAACAGCTACTGTATTTTATAAGTGCGATGACTTCTATCATCCCGAAACTGAAACAGGGATCAGGTTCAATGATCCCGATCTGCAGATTGATTGGAGAATTCCGGAAATCAAGGTAAAGGTCTCAGAAAAAGATCGGGAATTGCCTTTTTTAAAAAATTACAACAAATAATCCTATGCAACAAAAGATCATCGTTACCGGCGCCAATGGACAACTTGGATCTGAACTCCGGCAGATTTTAGAATCATCTTCAAATTGCTCTGTTTTTACCGATGTCGACACACTCGATCTGACCAATAAAACAGACGCACTCTCATTCTTTGAAAATGAGAAACCGGATGTCATCGTCAACTGTGCTGCCTATACCGCCGTTGATAAAGCAGAAGAGGAATGGGAGAAAGCCGAATCAATCAATGTCGGAATTCCTCAAATGCTTGCTGAATATGGTAAGGTGTCCGGATGCCGGATCATCCATATATCCACCGATTATGTTTTTAAGGGCGACCTGGCAAGACCGCTTAAAGAGGAGGATGATACCATTCCTGAAAGCAGGTACGGTCAGTCAAAATTACTGGGAGAGCAGGCACTCATGCATTATAATAACGCGATGATCATCAGGACATCGTGGCTCTATTCCATATACGGTAATAATTTTGTTCAATCAATGGCCAGGCTGCTCAACGAACGAGATGAATTAAAAATCGTCTACGACCAGATCGGTTCACCCACCAATGGCGCCGATCTGGCTGGAGCAATTACATATATTATTAATCGGGGGGCTGCCGGATTTGCCCCTGGAATCTATCATTACTCCAATGAAGGAGTTGCCTCCTGGTATGATTTCGCTTACGAGATCAGAGAACTCACAGGCGCATCCTGCAAACTTGTTCCCATCGAAACCAAAGATTATCCACTTCCCGCACCACGACCGGCCTATGCTGTTTTGAATAAGCAAAAGATTAAAAAAAAATATGGACTGGAAATACCGCATTGGAAAAGCAGCCTGAAAATTTACATGGAAAAATAAACAGGTACAAAAACAATCAACAATATGGAAAAACAGGAATTATTATCACAGGTGAAGGCAACTGCACAGCAGTGGCTCGAAAGCAACATTGATGACAAAACCAGGCAGGAGATCATTCATATGCTTGAGCACGATGAAAAAGAGCTGATTGAAAGCTTTTACAGGGTGCTGGAATTTGGAACCGGTGGACTAAGAGGTATCATGGGGGCCGGAACAAACCGGATGAATAAATATACGGTGGGCATGGCGACCCAGGGGTTGTGTAACTACCTGCTGAAAGAATTCTGTCACCTCGAACAGATCAGTGCCGTCATTGCATATGATTGCAGAAACAATAGTAAGCTCTTTGCCAGAACAACTGCCGATGTGTTCACTGCCAACGGGATCAAGGCCTATCTGTTTGATGATTTGAGACCGACACCTGAATTAAGCTTTGCCATCCGTGAACTGAATTGTCAGACCGGTATCGTGATCACTGCTTCCCATAATCCGAAAGAGTATAACGGTTATAAAGCCTACTGGGAAGATGGCGGACAGATCATCAATCCGCACGATGTGAACATCGTGGAGGAAGTGAAAAAAATTGCTTCGATTAATGATGTAAAATTCAAAGGAGATCCCTCAAAAATAGAGATATTGGGCAAGGAGATGGATGAGCTGTTTCTGAAAAGATCCCTGTCGAAGGCATTGAATGTTGACCTGATTGAAAAGCATGCAGATATAAAGATTGTCTTCACACCGATCCACGGAACCGCAGTTTATCTCGTTCCCGAGGCATTAAAGCGACTTGGCTTCAAGAACATCTACAATGTTCCGGAGCAGGATGTAGTAAGTGGTGAATTCCCCACAGTGGTATCACCCAATCCGGAAGAAACAGCAGCCCTCGATATGGCTTTGAAAAAGGCGGATGAAGTCGGAGCAGATCTCGTAATGGCAACCGATCCCGATGGCGACCGTGTGGGAATGGCTGTAAGGAACAATAAGGGAGAACTGGTACTTCTGAATGGAAACCATACAGCGGTACTGCTAACCTATTACCTTCTATCACAGTGGAGTGCCAAAGGAATGCTACAGGGGAAAGAGTTTATGGCAAAAACAATTGTTACATCAGAGTTGGTCACAGACATCTATAAAAATTATGGTATTGCCTATTTTGATGTTCTTACAGGCTTTAAGTTTATTGCCGATGCAATCCGAAAAAACGAAGATAAACTCACATTTATAGGTGGTGGAGAAGAGAGTTATGGCTTTATGATAGGTGATTTTGTGCGTGACAAAGATGCGGTTACCACATGCTCCATGCTGGCTGAAATTGCCGTTTGGGCAAAAGAGCAGGGAAAAAGTTTGTTCGATCTTTTGCTCGACATATTCCAGGAATACTCCTTTTACAAAGAATCACTGGTTTCAATTTACCGCCAGGGTAAAGAGGGGGCTGAAGAGATCGCTTCAATGATGGAAAACTTCAGATCTGCCCCTCCAAAGACCATCGATAATTCAGAGGTTGTGGAGATCAGGGATTACCTTTTACAGAAAACTATTAATGTAGAAGCAGGGAAAGAAAGCAACATTGAACTGCCAAAATCAAATGTGCTGCAGTTTATTACTAAAAACGGAACAAAAGTCAGCATACGCCCCTCCGGTACGGAACCCAAGATCAAGTTCTACTTCAGCGTTCAGGATACATTACCCTCAAGGGAGGAGTACGACCGGGTAGATGCTGAGGCAGGCGAGAGAATTGAAAAAATAAAAGAAGAACTAAAACTTAAATAGCGTATGAAATCGTATCACGAAGAACTTTGGTTTGACATCCAGGCAAGGCGGGAATTGATTAACATTACATCTATGGTTGAAAAATGCCTGCAAAAAAGCGGCATTAAAGAGGGCCTGCTACTTTGTAATGCCATGCATATCTCGGCATCGGTTTTTATTAATGACGATGAACCGGGATTACACCAGGACTTTGAAGTATGGCTCGAAAAGCTTGCTCCGGAGAAACCACACGACCAATACAGGCACAATGGATACGAAGATAATGCCGATGCACATCTTAAGCGGACCATCATGGGACGTGAGGTTGTTGTTGCCGTAACGGATGGCAAACTGCACTTCGGCCCCTGGGAACAGATCTTCTATGGCGAATTTGACGGAATGAGAAGAAAGCGGGTGCTGGTAAAGATTATCGGAGAGTAAGTTATCGAATTAGTGTAAGAAAGAGCCGGGGGTTGCGATCTTAGCAAAGCTAAAACCCAATAGCTCTGGCTCGGCTTGAAAGAGTCTGGTTCAGGAGCTCAGCGAAGCTATGATGTAATGAGCAAAGGGTAACTGTATACAAAGGGTAACTGTATACAGGGTAACTGATTATTCTTCTCCGAAGAAAAGGGAGGAGAAGTTTACGAGGTGGATTTTTTTTGTTGCCCGGGTGAATGCAGTGTAGAGCCAGCGGAGATAATCGGGCGACATCATCTCTTCCGTAAAATAGCCTATATCGAGAAACACCGACTTCCATTGTCCGCCCTGTGCCTTATGACAGGTAACGGAATAGGCAAATTTCACCTGAAGGGCATTGAAGTAACGATCCTTCATCATCTGCTCCGACCGACTCTTCTTGTCTGTTAGTCCGGGATAATCTTCAAGTATCTTCTGGTAAAGATCGCGGTGATCCCCAACCGGAAGTGAAGGACCGTCAACTTCCAATACATCGAGCATAATCTTTGCTTCCAGCACCAAGTCGCCATAATCGATGAATGACAACTCCACATCAGCAAATTTCATCCCATAAATCTCTTCAAAACCAATAACCCGATCGATTCTGGCAATATCACCATTGGCAATAAAATCAATCTTTACATCCGGGTCTTTCCAGAAGTAGTTGTTTTTAACCACCATTAACAGGTCGCCCCGACAAATCTGCTCTTCTCTCCAAAGGATTTGTCCGCGAATACCGGCGTTGAATTTGTTCGCCCGTTTGTTCGATCTTGTTACAACGATGGTCTCATCCTCACCAAATGTGTCGTATGAGTTACTGATACTTTCCAACAGCTCCGACCCTTCAACCCGCTCAATATCAGGGTATTCATCAATCTTAAGTAATGGGGTTGTATATTTTTCAGAAGTGATGTGATTCCTGATAACAGTAGCATTCATCAGGATGCCCGAATCCAGTTCATGTCGGACAATATCTGTTAAAACGAATTCCCTGACTGAATACCCATATGATTCGAGCACACGCCGTTCAAGTGCAGGACTAGCATCAAGTCTTACCGGAGGCAGTTGCGCCGTATCCCCGATCATGATCAGCCGGCAGTTGGTTCCGCCTTCCACATATTGCAGCAGGTCAGACAGAAGGTTGCCGGTACCAAAAACCGAATCTGCAGCCGCTTGTCCGATCATGGATGCCTCATCAATAATAAAAAAAGTATCTTTATGCATGTTCCTGTCGAGCATAAAAACCCCCAAACCGTCACTTCCTGATTTCTGCCTGTATATTTTCTTGTGGATGGTCCATGCTGTATGCCGGGTATAGGCATACATAACCTTGGCGGCCCTACCTGTCGGGGCAAGAAGCACCGTTTTTGAGCCTGTCTTCTCCAGCGTCTTGACAAGTGAATTAACAATGGTTGTTTTTCCGGTTCCTGCATACCCTTTCATCAGGAAAATTTCCCGGCTATTTCCCGCCTCAATAAAACCGGAAAGGTGACCAATGAGTATTTCCTGACTCTCTGTCGGTTGAAAGTCAAGATTATCAAGCAATCCGGATGTGATAAAATTTTTGGACATTGGGCTGAATAAAAGACAAAATTAAAATTTATAATTTGTTTTTTTTGTTAAATTTGTGCGCAAACACTTTAATAAAAGTTCCCTATGAAAAAAGTTATTCAGCCACTACTGATCATTTCAATCATAGTACTGGGATACCTTATCGTTGAGAGTATCATGCGTCCCATTCGTTTTCAGCGAAAGGTAAATGAAAGAGAGCAGGTAACCATTAGCAAATTGAAAGACATCCGTGAGGCACAAAAAGCCTATAAAGATGTTTATAAAAGATATACAGGTAGTTTTGATACATTACAAACATTTCTCCGACAGGATTCATTTTCAGTTACTAAAGCAATAGGAACGATTCCTGAAGAATGGCTCGATGAGCTCGGTCTGGAGAAAGCCAGGGAGAGAGCGATCAAAGAGGGCGTTATTATCAGGGAAACAACAACACGCTCCGTGATGGATTCACTGTTCGGACGAACCTATCCGGTCGACTCAATGAAATATGTACCCTATACAAATGGGAAAGAGTTTGAAATCGAATCCAGCCAAATTGAAACATCATCCAACCTTAAAGTACAGGTTGTTGAAGTTAAATGCTATTATGAAGATTTGTTAAAAGGTCTAAATGAGCAATTGATCGTGAACTATACTGACCAGAGAGTTACCATGACAGGATTTCCAGGCATTAAATTTGGGTCTTTGGAAGACGGTACACTCTCCGGAAACTGGGAATAGCGAATTAGCGTCTATTTCCAATGAAGGTTCACAGCATCATATCCAATACCATTTCAGAGGAAATCCTTCGCAAGGGACATCTGTCCATTCGTTTCATGGTGGAAGGTTTTTCTTTATTGCTGGAGGACAAAAACTACCATCCGGTTGTCCTGAACAAATTTTCCACAGAAGGATCCATGTCGTTGACCAGCCAGGTGCTTGCTTGTCAAGATTGGCTGAAAAGACATACCTTGATAGATGACTTTGCCGGTGAGGTGAGTATTAACCATGACTCCTCCCCTGCTCTATTTGTGCCAAAAAATATATTTTCTGAAAAAGACTCCTCTCTCTACCTGGAACCATTGGCGAGCATCCCGGCCCATGAGTACGTAAGGCACAAAGAGATTAAGGGCAGATCGATTGTACTTGTCTATTCGGTTCCGGGACTCATATCCTCACTTACTGAAAAGTTTTCAGGACCCGTCAGGATAATCCCTGCACCTGAAGTGATGCTCTCCATGGCAGAACAGGTGAATACTGCGGACCACCAACGGGGTTTTATGCTGATTGAAACGCAGCAGGGATTGCTCAATATCCTGGTGATAAAAGAGGATGGGATCGTTCTTTCCAACCAACTTGCACTAAACGGGACCGGAGATCTGGTCTACCATACACTCAATGCAATTGAGCAACTCGGATTTGATCGTAAAAACAGACCTGCCTTTTATGCAGGCCTTACGAATGAAAAGGAGATAAGAGATTTGAGAAAATATATCAGAACCCTTGCACCCCTGGCATACCATATTTTTGATATCGACAAATCATCTATTCCAGAACATATCCTATTAGCAGAGGCAACCAGGTGCGGATAATCAGTGGCAAATATAAAGGGAAAAAGATACACCCTCCCTCAAATTTTAAGGCGAGGCCCACAACAGACTTTGCCAAAGAGGCGTTGTTCAATATCCTTGAAAACAATTTCAATCTGGAAGAACTCACTATTCTCGATCTTTTCTCCGGTACAGGCAGCATTACTTATGAATTTGCCTCCAGGGGCGCAGAGCGCGTCACATCGGTGGAGTCGAATTTGAAGCACTACAATTTTATCAAAAAAATGGTTGGCGAATTGGATTTTATCCAGGTTCAGCCTGTTCACTCCGATGCATTCAGGGTAGCAAAGAACCCCTGGGAGTCATACGATCTGATCTTTGCCGATCCGCCTTTTGACCTACCCGGACTGGAGGCCCTCCCCGAATTCATTCTTCGAGCCAACCTGCTGTTGAAAGGTGGTTGGCTGATCCTGGAACACCCCGCCAAAATGAAGTTCAACCATATTCCCGAGCTGTTCGATCACAGGAATTATGGCAGTGTGAACTTTTCCTTTTTCTCGACAAATAACCTGACCGAACCGGGTAATTGATTCCTGAAAAGAATGGGATACAAACAGATACAAGTAACACTACCTACTGATTATACCGAAGAGCAGTTAAACAAGGCTGCTCAAAAGGCAACAGGCACAGCAGAATTTACCTGTCATATTGAAAAGAAGAGCCTGGATGCCCGCAAAAAGAACAACATTCACTGGCTCATCAGCGCGATCGTTTCTTCAGATGTCTTTACTGGCGAGAGTTACGCACCTCCCCCGCCACTGGCGATCACCCGTGAAAAGCGATCAGCAAAAATTATTGTAACGGGAAGCGGACCGGCAGGTTTTTTTGCGGCGCATGTTTTGCAGATGGCCGGGTTTGATGTTACTGTGCTTGAACGCGGTTCGGAGGTAGAGAAGCGGAGCGGGGCGATTCGGGAGCTGGAGAAGGGTGGTATATTTAACCCGCAGAACAATTATGCGTTTGGCGAAGGGGGTGCCGGGACCTTCTCGGATGGTAAACTTACTTCGCGGTCGAAACACATCTCGGAGGAACGGCGGTTTATCCTGTCTGAGTATGTGAAGGCAGGTGCCCCGGAGGAAATATTATACATGGCCTACCCGCATGTTGGGACGGACCATCTGAAGAAGATCGTGTTCAATCTGCGGCAGGCTTTTCTCGATAACGGGGGAACGCTCTTTTTCGATACGCAGTTGACGGATATGGCAGTAAAGGAGGGCAGGGTAACAAAGGTGGTTACAAACCGCGGGGAGTTGGAGGCTGACAGGCTGGTGATGGCAACCGGACACTCAGCTTATGAAACCTACCGAATGCTGATGAGAAGGGGGGTGCAGTTCCGTACGAAGAATTTTGCGATTGGTCACCGCATCGAGCATCCTCAGCCGCTGATCAATAAGGCGCAATGGGGCAAGGAAAAACTACCGGGGGTGAAAGCGGCAGAGTACAGACTCTCGACAAAGACACCTTCGGGTGTACCGGTCTATACCTTCTGTATGTGTCCGGGAGGTAATGTGGTGCCTTCTGCAGCATACGAACAGAGGAGTGTTGTGAATGGCATGAGTTATTATATGCGCGATGGCGATTATGCAAATGCAGGAGTTGTGGCTGGTGTGCATCCCGATATGCTGTTGGGTCATGAGAGCAGTCCGGAAGAGATTCTTGATTGGATGGATGATCTGGAGGAGCATTTTTTTGCATTTTCGGACAGCCTGGTGGTTCCAGCTGCCAGGGCAATGAGTTATATGAAGAGGCACCGCACAGGCGATCTGCCCTCCGGCAGCTATCCGCTGGGAATGCAGCCGGCATCGCTGTTCGATATGGTACCACCGGGGGTAGGTAGAGCGATCGCCGAGGCATTGAAGGACTTCGGGCGGAAAATCAATGGCTTTGAGACAGGTGTGTTGATGGGACTGGAGAGCAAAACCTCATCACCCATACAGGTCCTGCGGGAAAAAGATGGCCTTTGTGCAGGATTTGAAAACCTCTATTTCGCCGGTGAAGGGAGTGGATATGCCGGGGGGATCATCTCCAGCGCTGCTGATGGGGTAAAGTGTGCTATGGCCATCTGCTCTGAAAAATAATTTCATGCTTTTTTATCTTTTTTCTTTGAGGAAATAAAAAAATCACCTATTTTTGCGA
>CAYSMO010000095.1:0-9142 GCA_964432125.1 uncultured Bacteroidaceae bacterium
GGTGCAGGGGGGCGCGAACATGCACTGGCATGGAAGATCGCCCAGAGTAAGAAAATCAACAACCTTTTTATTGCTCCGGGAAATGCCGGGACCGCCACGGTCGGTACCAACCTGAACATTGCGGCCGAAGATTTCGATGCGGTCAAAAAAGCGGTCCTCGCACACAACATCGACCTGGTCGTTCCCGGTCCGGAAGCTCCGCTGGTCGACGGTGTACACGACTTCTTCCTGGCCGATCCCGATCTAAAAAAAATTCCGGTGATTGGTCCGACAAAAGCTGGAGCACAGCTTGAAGGCAGCAAGGACTTTGCCAAGGAGTTCATGCAACGGCACAACATCCCCACGGCAGCATACCGCACCTTCACCCCGGAAACCATTGAAGAAGGAAAAAAATACCTTGAGACGGTCAAGGCTCCCTATGTGCTGAAGGCCGATGGACTCGCAGCCGGGAAGGGTGTGTTGATCCTCAACAACCTGGGTGAGGCACAGATGGAACTCGAAGCGATGCTCGGTGGAAAATTTGGCGAGGCATCATCCAAAGTGGTAATCGAGGAGTTCCTCAGCGGTACAGAGCTATCGGTCTTCGTACTCACCGACGGCGACGGGTACGTGATCCTTCCCGAAGCCAAGGACTACAAACGGATCGGTGAGGGCGATACAGGCCTCAATACCGGCGGCATGGGGGCAGTCAGCCCAGTGCCATTTGCCAAAGCAGCATTCATGCAAAAAATCGAAGAGCAGATCATCAAGCCAACGATTGAAGGGCTCAAAAAAGAGCACATCCCTTACAAGGGTTTCATCTTCTTCGGACTGATCAACGTAGGTGGCGAGCCTTACGTTATTGAATACAATGTCCGCATGGGCGATCCCGAAGCGGAGGTGGTGCTGCCACGGATCAAATCCGATCTCGCTGACCTGCTCAAAGCAACGGGGGAGAACAGGCTCAAAGGGACAACCATAGAATTTGACGACCGCACCGTTGCCACTGTGATGCTTGTCTCAGGTGGCTATCCCGGCAGCTACGAGAAGGGGAAGCCGATCACGGGATTAGACAAGGTTAGCGAAAGCATCGCCTTCCATGCCGGCACAAAAGCAGATGGGAAGAAGGTTCTTTCCAACGGCGGCAGGGTGATTGCATTGAGCTCATTCGGCGCAACCATGCAGGAGGCCCTGAAGAATTCATACAAAAACGCGACAATCATCGCCTTTGAGAAGAAAAATTTCCGCAAGGATATCGGCTTCGACCTTTAACCAGAAACAGATATGCTGCTAAGGCTGATCAAGAGCAACCGTCCTGCAGGGATCATCTTCCTCTTTTTCCTGATGATCCTCCTGTGGCTCCCGTACTTCATCGATCCGGAACCTCCTACGGCGGTCATCTCCATGCCACTATATGACCTGCTTTTCGGAATACTACAACAGAACCACATCGCATTCGGTATCGTCAGCATGGCTTTTTACGGGCTACTTTTCGTCCTGATCATCCGTTTCAATATAATCCATTTCCTGCTCGAAGAACGCACCTTCATGCCGGCTATTTTCTACCTGCTGCTCGCTGCCTCCTACCCCCCGGCCCTACAACTAAATCCAATATTAGTAAGCGCCCCATTCCTGCTCATTGCACTGCTGATGCTGATCCGGGGCGATGAGCACCGTGCCGACCCGCTGGCACTGTTCAATGCCAGCCTCGTGCTGGCTGCGGGAAGTCTGTTTTTTGCAAAAATCCTCTGGTTCATCCCTTTTCTATGGATCACTGCCACGATCATCCGCCCGTTGCAATGGCGCGGAATCATCAACCCCATACTGGTACTGATCATGTTGCTCCTGTTTTCAATCACCTATTACTGGGTATTCAGGGACGACCTTTCATTACTAAAATCCCTGATCAGGGAAAATTTCAGTTTGTCGCACGAAAAGTTTTACCGGTTCGAAACTCCCCAGATAATTCTCTACGGCTATCTGTTGGTCCTCATTGTCATCTCCAGCATCTATATGCTCAGTCGCTACCAATTCCGTAAGATCATTATCAGAAAGCTCTATTTGGTCCTCTTCATCCTGTTTGTCTATCTGCTTCTCTTCGCCCTCTTCATTGTGACCTACACAGCAGAGCTCACCGCCTTACTTGCCATTCCGCTGGCCTATCTCTTCTCAAACTACTTTTACCGGCGCAGGAATCACTGGGTCCATGAGCTCTTCATCTGGATCTGGGTGGGTTTGCTCCTCTACGTGCATGTTGCAACCATTCTTGCAACTTAGTCTTTCAGGTGATAACCCTGAACCTGTAACCCTCTGAGGTCATCTGCGTCAATACCTCTGGTAGTGCATGATAGAGGTTCTTGCTCGCCTTCACCGAGTCGTGAAAAACAATGATCGATCCCGGTCGCACGTTATCCAGTACATTCCGTACCACTTGCCGGCCGCCAATCTGCCTGTCGTAATCAACACTCAGCACGGACCACATAATGATCCTGTACCGCTCCCGCAACCTCCGCACCTGTCCGGGAAGCAGCCTGCCATAGGGTGGTCTGAAGAGGGTTGAGTCGATCAGCTCCGAGGCACGCTCAACATCCTCCACGTAGCTGTCGACATAACTTCTGAACCCCTTTTTGTGCGAATAGGAGTGGTTCCCAACGGCATGTTCGGCAGCGAGAATTCTCCCAAAAATATCCGGGTGCTTTTCCACGTTGCATCCCAGGCAGAAGAAGGTCGCTTTCGCCTCAAATGTGTCAAGCTGCTCCAGTACCCAATCGGTCACCTCTGGTGTCGGTCCGTCGTCAAAAGTCAGGAATACACTTTTATCCTCCACGGGCAATTCCCAGGTAAGGGATTTGAAAACCCTGGCCAGAAAAGGGGGTGTCTTTGCAATAAGCATCTAGAACCTGAAGTATTGTTCGAACACGGGAACGTAGGTATCGACCTTCTCCTGGAGTCGCTTCGAAACTTCCGTCTCCCCGTAACCCATCGCCATACTGCCGAGGGTATTCAGGTCGCGGATCGCCTGCAGGAAATCGTTCTGCATCTTCGGTGCTTTAGAGGGTTTCGCCCGTATTACCGCCGTATAGTAATCAAGCTCCTTCTCTGTCACCTCCTCAAGCTTTTCCGAAATCTCAATCGCTTTATCAACTGCTCCTGCTGTATAATAGCTCTGTATCAAAGGCACAACGGAGAAGTTAAACGGTATCAACTCATGTGGCATATTTTCCATGCAGTTATCGAGCACCTCAATGGCCCTCTCATTGTCACCTTTACGCGCCAGTGCCTGTGCCAGTGTCGCAAATGTATACCGGTATTTGATAGTCATCCTGAGGTTGTTCTCGTCCATAAACACATCCGGCTCGTTCAGCCGGCCCCACTCAAACTCCTCCATCAGCCTTTGATACATCCGCTCTGTATCCACCAGTCCGATGCTCTCTGATTCATCCACATGTACCGGTGCCAGCCTGTATGCAAGTCCCTCCTGCACAAAAGCCTTCTCCAGTCCAAGGAAATTATCGGCCGAGATAGTATTGGAAAAATAGATCGGTCGCTCCCAGTTGTTGTTGGCGATCATATCGAGCTGTGCAATGCTGTTCTTGTATATTACATCATTTGGCAAGGTAAACCGCACCTCATCAACCAGCGCCGACTTTACTGCATCAGTTTTCACCGCATCACTCAGGCTTGCTGTATCGACCGGGATCACAAATTTCCGTGCCGGAATAAAGTACCTGTTATCCCTGAAACGTTGATCGTCTGTTGCCAGGAAGTCGATCGCGTCCTTCAGCGGTGCATAGTCGGCATCGATGATGCGCATCTGCTCCTCCAGTCCTGACATCACCTTCACCAGCTCTTCCCTGTCGATCCTGATCCGCTGGATCACCTCATCGCGGTTAAATGCCCGCAGGTAGGAATAGAACCTGAGGGGATCCATCTGATCGCGCAATTCTCCAAACGCCTTGTAGTCGCCCGGGTGTGAAGAAGCTAGCAGCGACCGATCCACAAGCGCTGTTGCCTCCTCATACAGCCGCATCACATTGTCAGAATGCTTCGCCTCATTGGTCCTGTATTTCTGGCTGATCAATGTATTAGAGCTCTCCACCAGGTAGGCATAGTCGCGCCGTCCGTGTCTGTACTGCTCCTTGCTCATACTCAGCGGCAGCGGTTCTGACGCATAAAACTTGTGCATCATCTGCTCAATATACCAGTCGGCCGTCAGGTAACTCAGATTCACCACCCTGATATCGGTCCGAAACCCCTCCACCTCCTGGATGTACCAGAGCGGGAAGGTATCGTTGTCGCCATTGGTAAAAATAATCGCATTCTCATCGCACGAGTTCAGGTAGTTCCTTGCCAGTGCCCGTGTCGTGTATCTTCCCGACCGGTCGTGGTCGTCCCAGTTCTCCATCGCCATCAGTCCCGGCACCGCCACGAGCGATACCAGTACCACAGTGCCGGGTATCACTGCTGAACGCGCCTTTTTCCGTAGGTACTCAATAATCGCCACAGCTCCCAGGCCGATCCAGATGGCGAAGGCATAGAAGGAGCCGGCGTAAGCGTAGTCGCGCTCGCGGGGCTGCATGGGCGACTGGTTGAGGTAGACCACAATAGCCAGTCCGGTAAGGACAAAAAGCAGCATCACAATCCACGCATCATCCCACCTCCGCCTGAAGTGGAACACCATCCCAATCAGTCCGAAGAGCAGCGGTATCATATAATATCTATTGTAAGCCTTGCTATGGCTGACCGATTCCGGGAGGTTGTCCTGCGGACCGAGCCTCGCCTCGTCGATAAATTTTATCCCGCTGAGCCAATTCCCTTTGTGCAGCTCCCCGTGCCCCTGCATGTCATTCTGCCTTCCCGCGAAATTCCACATGAAATAGCGGAGGTACATATAGCCCACCTGGTATTTGAAGAAGAAACCCATATTCTGAGCAAATGTCGGCGGAGCCTTGGGCGCGTTCCTGTCGAACTGTACTTCGCCCATGCGGCCGGTAATGGGCTGACCGTTGGCATCGGTGCGGACCTTGTAGAGATCAGACTCACGAAGCTTCGCCCAGTACATATATTCGGAGGTGTGGCGATCCTGACTGCTCCAGAGCCGCGGGAATAACCCTTCGAACTCAGGCGCGTAGACATAATTGCGGTCCTTCTCCACGGGAACATATTTGTCTCCCTCCCTGTAGTAGGTCGGCTTGCCCTGCTCAACAGCGGTGGGACGGGCATTAAAATAGGCACCATGGAACAGTGGACGGTCACCGTACTGTTCGCGGTTTATGTAACTGTTTAGCAAGAAAATGGTCTCCGGATTGCTCTCATCAAGCGGAGTATTGGCCACTGAGCGGATTACGATTACCGCATAGGAGGAGTACCCGACCATGATAACGAACAGCGATACAAGTAAGGTGTTCCAAAGCGATTTTCCCCTTTTGTGTGTGCGGTAGATCCCGAAAATGATCAGTCCGAATATCAACAGCATATAAAAAATGACCCCTGAATAGAACGGTAATCCCATTCGGTTAACGAACATCAGCTCAAAACGTGATGCAATATATGGAAACACAAGAATAATTATCTCAAGTATAAGGACCAGAATCGCCACCGACGCACCAATAGCTACCAGAAAGCCTTTGATGCTGAAAGTATATTTCCTGAAATAGTAGATAAAAACCAGGGCCGGAAAGGCCAGCAGGTTCAGCAGGTGAAACCCGATCGAGATGCCGATGAAAAGTGCGATCAGCACGATCCAGCGATCAGCATATGGCTCATCGGCTACGTTTTCCCACTTCAGCATTGCCCAGAAGACAAAGGCGGTGAAAAGGGAGGAGGTGGCATATACTTCAGCTTCGACGGCTGAGAACCAGAATGTGTCTGAAAAGGTATAGGCCAGTGCGCCAACGGCTCCTGCACCCAGGATGGTGATCAGATCGCCCGTGTTGTAGGTCTTGTTGTTGCCATAAAATTTTCGTGTGAGGTGTGTCACCGACCAGAAGAGAAAGAGGATGGTGAAGGCGCTCGCCAATGCCGACAGGGCGTTCATCGTAGCGGCAACCATCAGCTCGTTCCCACCGGCAAAAAGGGTGAAGAACCGGCCGAGAATCATGAACATCGGGGCACCTGGCGGGTGACCAACTTCGAGTTTATAGGCTGTTGCAATGAATTCGCCGCAATCCCAGAAGGAAGTGGGCTCCATGGTAAGGAGGTAGGTAACCGCTGCGATCAAAAAGACCGCCCATCCTGTAAGCAGGTTATAGAATCTGAAGTTTATCATTTGTACTTCCTTATTAAATCGTTTTTTCTGTTATTGTTCACTGAAATGCAAGCAAAGATAAATATTTTTAACAGAGTAGCAGGTTTCATTCTGATCGTTTAGAAATCCATCTTTTCATCAACCACCACCCGTGGCTAAAAACCGCCATGGACGGCTTTTCCAGTATTCGCCAGCGTAGTCAATCCCGATGCGTGGATGGGCAGTGTGGGCGGGTGTAACGCCCGTCTCCTCGATCCATATGCGTTCGGATGTTAGAAGGCTCTCTTCATTAAAGGAGCGGTCGAGCGCCAGGGTGCGGGTTACACGTCCCGGTCCGGACACCTCCTCCACGCCCCTGATGAGCAATGCCTGCGGATTGCCCTTCACCGAGGTTACCACGTTGAGCATCCAGTACATTCCGTATACGAGGTACATATAGAGCACCCCACCTGTTTCGAACATCACTTTGGTGCGGGGTGTGATCCCCTTGCTGGCATGACACGCCAGGTCGTCGGTACCACGGTATGCTTCCGTTTCGGTGATGATCGAGCGGATCGTTTCCCCATCCGGCAACACACGCACGATCCGTTTACCGATCAGCTCCGGCGCCACCACCAGCACATCGCGGGTATAGAAACCGGCTGTAAGTCTTTCGTTCATCATTCCAATGACTCCAAACAGTATAAAATGCAGTAATACTTCATAAATTATCCGGGTAATTCTACCTTAAAAACCACAGAAAAACGTCAATAAGTACATAGCTCGTGGTCAGGCGGGTGTAGTTCAACATGGACTCATCGCTGGGCCTTGCAGGCCGCCGTCCTATTTATTTTTACTATTTCTATACTTTATGATAATGTGTTTTGTAATTTCAAATATTTTTTCTGAAATGATATGAACTTGGGTGGCACCAATATCAGGAATATATCCTTCTTCAGAGTAGTTCTTTTTTGAATTTAAGATTGCATCCTCTATTAACGTGGGATGGTGGTTACTATTAAAACCACCATCAACTAATTTGCTAACGATCTGTTTCCAATTTTTACAATGCTTAGCTTCTTTGTCAACAAACTTTTTATTAGTAAAATGATAATATAGCCAAACCTCGAAGCATGGATTACTTATGGCAATGTTCCAGTCGGGCCTTTTTCTGCATTCACTTTCGATTGAATGAATTTGAGAGCCCCATCTATCCATATCAAGGATATACCACAATTCAAAATCCCCCTCGTCTTTTATAATAGACTTTTCAAAATGAGTTGCATTTTCAATTAAATGTTTTGGGGCACTCTTACCATCATGACTGGGAATAACAAATAGCTTAAGTTTCGAGGATAGCCCTTCAAAAAATCTGAAATATTCAGGTTCTCGTTTTTCTCCTTCGCAAATAATAATATAAATATTTGCATCACGGAAGGGTTCTTTTTTCGAGTATTCTCTTTTATTCAGAAGAGGCATATTCAGACCAATTTAAATCTTTTAAATTACCAAGGAACGGAATAGCTCCATACCTTCCTGTAAGATAACCCTTCTTTATATCTTTTGTATGATGTTCTTTAAAATCACTTAAAGGATACATATCTGAACAACCTAATTTATCCTTTTCGATGAACCAAATCTCATCTTGCCTTAAAAGACTCTGATCTAGTATATTTGATTCATGAGTTGTAAAGATAAGCTGTCCATTTGTCTTATTGTCCAAAGAAAACTTTTTGAGTAACTCTTTAATTAACAATGGATGAATGCTTCTTTCTATTTCATCAATAATGAAGACTTTGTTTTTTGAAATAATATCTTGAAATGCTGGGATGTAATCTAATAATCGATTTGTGCCATCTGACTCATTTTCAAGATAAAAATCTACTAAATCATTCTTGTCTCCCTGGTGTTTTAGTACTAATCTTTTTATAATTAATTCATTGTTCTCATTAGCAGCGATTATTTCTTCTCCAGAATTATTAACTAGTCCAATTACACCTTTAGGAGACTTTTTCAATTCTTTCGATATTTTATCATATTCCTCATCTTCACCAAAAAACTCTTTCAAGGTCTTTTTTTCAGTCTCGATTTTTTTTATTCCTGTTCCAAAAGAACACATTATTTTATTAGCAAATTCCTTAAACGTTTCATTAACATCTATTTGATGAGTAATTCCTCTAGGTTTAGAACCTGGTTGTATAATTTGAATATTTTCATTAAACCATTTGTAGGCTTCCTTTATTTCAAACAAAAATTCATTGTCTAATTCACTAAGCAGTTTGAATATCGACTTTTCAGGTTTTATTAGAGTCTTTTCAATAACACTTTTTAATGTTTGACTCTCTTTATCCTTTTCAAATTCTGAACTATATTTTGTTGTCGATTTACCAGAATCATTTGATTTTCTTTCAAATAAAAGTCGATCATAAAGGTTGTTTGTGTTGGTTTTGTATAATTCCTCAGTAAGGATGATACCATTATCAAATTCAATCCCATAATAGTAGGAATTTTTGTTGATAAAAAACTCTATTCCAATGATTTGAGAAATTTTGTCATTCCGTTTTGATAGTTTAAACTTGGTATCAATTAATTCCGTAGGTATATCTCCATTTTTTATTATGGAAACAAGGAACTTAAAAACACTGATCAAATTTGATTTTCCAGCTCCATTTGCACCATAGATTGCAGAGATTTTAAGTACCTCTGCCTTATTGAGTTTATATTTGTGTTCACTCAAACGTGACAATCTTGGGGCTGGGAGAAGGTTGAATTCTCTTTCTTCTCCAAATGATAAAATATTATTTACAACTAATCTTATTAACATGACGTGATATTTTCACGCTAAAGTACAAAAATATTCCAATACAATCCAATATTTTATATAAATACATTAATTAATATGAAAAATTAACATAAAAGCCAGTTAAACATTACCCA
>CAYSMO010000096.1:0-9133 GCA_964432125.1 uncultured Bacteroidaceae bacterium
CGGCTTCTTTTATTTCCCTGATCTCCTTTTGCAGGTGTTCCTTTATTTTTCCGTACATGGTATTTTGGTTTACTTGTTTAACTTCTTTCTGATTTCGTCGAGCATGATCTCCGTCATTTTTTCCAGGTCATATTTGTTTTTGTACCCCCAGTCAACCCGTGCGATGGAATCGTCGACACTCTGCGGCCAGGATTCCGCGATTTGTTGTCTGAAGTCGGGGTTGTAGCTGATTTTAAATTCCGGGATATGTTTCCGGATCTCTGTTGCCATCACTTCGGGCGAGGTGCTGAATCCGCCCAGGTTATAACTACTGTGGATGGACAGGTTGGTGCGGTCGGCCTCCATCAGATCGATTGTGGCCCTGATGGCATCGGGCATAAAGAGCATGGGCAGGGAGGTTCCGGCCTGAAGGAACGATTCGTATTTTCCGTTGCGGATCGCTTCATAGTAGATCTCCACAGCATAATCGGTGGTTCCACCGCCCGCTTCGGTCGTGTAGCTGATCAGTCCGGGATAACGCAGGCTCCTCACATCGACACCATATTTGTTGTAGTAGTAGTCGCACCACCGTTCCCCTGCGAGCTTGGATATTCCGTATACAGTGATCGGTTCCATCACCGTAAGTTGCGGGGTATTTATGCGGGGTGTTGTGGGACCGAAGACTGCGATGGAGCTGGGCCAGAAGACTTTCTTTACATCCTCTACCATGCGGGCCACCTCCAAAATATTCATCAGGCTGTCCATGTTGATGTTCCAGGCCTGGATCGGCAGCTTTTCGGCGTTGCCCGAGAGGACCGCGGCGAGGTGGTAGATCTGGGTGATCTTGTGGCGGATGATGAAGTGGATCAGCTGCTTGTCGTCCATTACATCGAGCACCTGGAACGGACCGCCTTCCATAATATCTTGCGACGGGGATTTGATATCTGTTCCCCAGACATTTTCCGCACCGTAAATTTTTCTCAATTCAACAATCAGCTCCGAACCGATCTGTCCGGCAGCCCCGATCACCATTATTTTTTCCATCTATAGCATTGTAAATTGTACAATGCGAAATTAGAATAAAGTACGGGCTTAAAAAATGATGTGAAACATGGAAATGGAAAATCTAAGAAGTGAAATATGGGAAGTTATGCCTGGGGAGTAATCCTAAATATCGTATGGATTCAGCACTTCCAAACCTTCAATTTTCTCAAAATCTTTTAAATCACGTGTAATAATAGTTAGTTGGTTTACAATTGCTGTGGCTGCGATAATGGCATCGGGGAGTTTGGTTTTATATATTCTTCGAAGTTCAATGGTTTTGTTTGCAATAGCCTCAGTAAGTTCAAGAATATTTGCTAAACCAATAAATACATCAATATCCTTTCCGGCAGTATTGTGCCCTAAAATTTCAATTTTGTTTATTATCGAAATGGTAAACTGTTTATCAATCACTTCAGATATAAAGAAATTAGCTCCTTCTGGCAATAAATTACCAGTGTACTCGATAAGTATGTTTGTATCAATCAAATATTCCTTGTCCATTCCTGGCGACTTTTTTCGATACTGTTTAACATGGAAGTAGCAGTGTCTTTTGAAATACAGCCCCTGAAATCAGAAGGTTTACGCTTAACTATTTTTTCTTGTTCTTCTACAGGAAAAACTATTACTTCAACTTTACCATTCTTGAATTTCTTTGGTAAAAGTATATTTAATGTTTGATTTTTTATATCAACTATTTGTCTATAAGCTTCCATTTTCTTTAATTTTTCTGACTAATTTAAGATTTAAATGCATTAAAGTAATCTTTTGTTTTTGCACCATGCAAATAGATTTTGCGTTTAAAAATCCTTATGTGCTTTGAACTCGAACATCATGATCGAACCACACGACTTTATTCACAGAAACATATTCAATTTTAGTAAAATTAATTCATTTAAGAGTTAAAAGCAAAAAGGCATGAATGATTCTATAAATATTGCTTGCTTTCATGGATGATTAACTAGTGGCTATTCCAAAGCTATAATTTTATACTTTTCATTTGAAAAGAGGTCCTTATAGTGAGTGCCTGTATCGGTAAAGAGCACTGCGTGGGTGAAATTGTACTGTAACTGCAACTCTTTCAGTTTTGTGTCATCGAGGACAGAGTAGTTGGCGGTCATCAGCGGTTCGTTTTTGAATCCAGATCTGTTGAGCGGTTCAGGAGAACCATAGCAGGTATTGATCCGCTCGTACCACTCCAGCATCGCCTGGTCTGTAAAGGGAAAGCTCTTGAAGTCGGCTACTATAGAGCGCTCAGCCGACAGGCGGAAAAAGCCGAAGTTGTGGGGAGTAAGGAAGAGCGCATCGGGCGGGGTGTGTTGTTTTGCAAATGCTGCGATCTCAGCAGCCTGCTCATTGGGTGTGGAATTAATTTCGCCGGAGATGAGCGTTTTCGGGAAAGCCTCCGATTGGTTGCCGGGGAACTGTTTTGGGTTTTCCGGTTTGTTCAGCCCTTTAGCAAAGAGTGCTGCGACAAACAGTACGATCACTGCTCCTGCTGCCAAATTGATGTCCTTTCTTGCCTGTTTTTCTGTGAAGTACCGGACCATGAAACCAGCAAAAAAGATCAGACCGGTCCATTTGAAGAGGTAGAGCAGCCGGAAGGTCTGCGCCATGGCTGCGATTCGCAGGGGAACGATCTCCACAAACAGGTAACCGGCGATGCAGGCTGCCAGAATGGAGAGGTTGAGGAGCAGGATGAAATAGCGGTGGTAATTTTTTAAATTTTTCCTCAGGGCGTACCAGGCATAGCTGAACGCGAAGAGGAAGGCCAGGAAGAGGAGGTAGTGGGTTACCGGGAAGCTGCCGGGGATGTAATGGTGCGGGTGCCGGAAATGGCCCAGGATATGGACGAACTGTTGTGTGTCGAGCTGGAAGGGCTGATTGAGTTGGGGGAGGATCGACAGCAGGGCAAAAACGGTGAAAAGGAGGGTCGGAATGATCATTTTTACGGCCAGGGTCCGTAGTGGTAATCGCTGTCCCTGCTTTTCCTTCTGCAGCAGGTTTGACGCCAGCCAGGCAAACAATACCAGCGCCATGGTTTCGAGTCCGAACAGCGGGTGGATCAGTGAAGCTGCGCCGCCTGCCAGCATGGACCAGGCGATTCTTTGTTGAAGGGCAAGGAGGATTGCCAGCAGTACCAGTGGTGCGGCCAGGGAGGAGGGGATGAAATAGGTGACAAAGAGATGGGGCGAGGCGCCGAGGTGAAATGTCGGGACCAGCATCACGAGGGCCGCTGCAGTGAGGGGCGCCAGGTTGGTGCGGACCGGAATTGATCGGGACGGAGCGGATCGGAGGAGCTCGGACCTGGATGGGGCGGAATGGAGGAATTTGGGTCGGAGGAGATTGGATCCGAACGGATTGAACCGGAAGGGGTTGGAACGGAACGGAGCCGAGGAGTCCGGAGCGGAAGAGATCGGAGCGGGCCGGAGCGGACCGGAGCTGAAGAGGCCTGAACTGAACAGGGTGCGGCCGGTGAGGAATGTGATCAGGGAGATCGCGGCGTTCAGAATGAGGGTGAAGATGAGGAACAGCATTGGCAGGTTTTCGGGCGAGCCGGAGAAGAGCCGGATGAACCGGATGTAGTTGGTGCGGGCCGTCGATTCCAGTGCGGCGTTAACAAAAAAGTCGTTTTGCAGGTAGCTGCTGTCGAACGACCGGTAGATCAGCGGCAGCTGCTCCACCTGGTCCTCGTACCCGAAACCGCTGTAAGAGAAGAGGGTTCGAACCACTCCGAAGAGGATGGCCAGCACTATAAAAAGAGTGTGATTTTTCCCGGATGTCGGTTGTATGAAATTGCGGAAGAATTTACCCATAGCAGATCTCGTGTTCCGAGGAGAATTGCCCGACCTGGTATTAAATAAAAAAGTTTGAAGGGTTTTATTCATTGTAGATCTCATCGATGATGTAGAAGGGACGTTTTTTCACTTCGAAATAGATCCGGCCGATGTATTCTCCGATCACCCCCAGCATGATCATGATCACTCCTCCCAGGAAGAAGACCCCTACAGCCAGCGATGCCAGTCCGGGAGTATCTGTAGCCGAGTGCCCCAGGAATTTGAAGTCGAAGATCCGGTGGATCACGAAGAAGAGTCCCACGAAAAACGAAGGGATCGCGATCAGGAAACCGAGGTAGGTGGCGATCCGCAGCGGGAAAGTGGAGAAATCGAGGAGTCCGTCGAGCGCCAGCTTCAGCAGTTTCCTAAAAGTGTATTTCACCTCGCCGGCGGCTCTTTCTGCCCGTTCATACTCCACACCGGCCTGCCTGAACCCGGCATAAGCGCGGAGTCCCCTGACAAACCGGCTGTGCTCTGTCATATCGTTGTTCAGCACCTGCACCACCTTCCGGTCCATCACACAGAAATCGCCCGAGTCGAGCGGAATACTGATGTTGCTGATCATCCCCAGCAGCCTGTAGAACAGTTTGTAGGCGATCTTTTTAAAAAAAGGCTCCTTGCGGTTTTTCCTGATGGCGTAGACCACCTGGTAGCCCTCCCGCCATTTGTCAAGAAACCGTGGCAGCTCCTCCGGCGGATCCTGCAGATCGCCATCCATGATTACCACCGCATCGCCTTTTGCCTGCCTGATGCCTGCGGAGATAGCGGCCTGGTGACCGAAATTGCGGCTGAGCCGGATGGTTTTAATCTGCTTGTCCTTTTTACAAAGGTTCTGCAGGAGCGAAAGGGTTTGGTCGTACGATCCATCGTCGACGAAAATGATTTCATACGGCTCCTTCCAGAGCGGGGCAGCTTCGGTAAGCCGGGAGTAGAGGTGGGGTACATTCTCCTCCTCGTTGTACAGTGGTATGACGATCGATATCATTTTAAAAACCTATTTTGCCCGAAAGCGAATTGGACTTTTCAGGGATCGTCGTTGGAATCCCCATGCACCGCATCGCTTCAGCAGCAATCTTTATTGAATTATTCGTACTTCTCTCATCGGGGTATATATGACTCATATTGGCGATGTAGAGGTTATCCGTTTCCGTTTTACAAGTTGGCACCTTCTCAGAAAAATTCAGATCGCACACGGTGGCAGCCGTATTTGTCCTGAACACAAAGCTATTCTTTATCTGCCTTTTATCAAAGCCGGGGTAGATCTTTGGCAGCTGTTTGATCATCAATTCTTTGATCTCTGCATCGGTCATGGAGGCGATCTCCTCTTCCGCGGCAAAGTACCTGGAGAGGTAGGCAATGTGGCTGCCGTTGTAGTTGCGTTCAGCAATAAAATTGGTATGTTCGATGATACCACCGAACGGGAAACCCTCGTCGGCGATGTTGAGCCAGTAGATATCGCTGAGGGGTTGGGAGAGTTCGAGGATAACGCAGACGGCGCCGAAATACTGGATGTTGCCGAGGCTTCGGGCCAGTTGCGGCTGCTTGTTTTCGAGGAGTTTGCTCAGGTGGATGCCTGGGATGGTGAAGAGGAAGTTGTTGCCTGTGTATTGGCTGATCGGTGTTCTGACGGCGGTGACCCGGTTGTTTTCGAAGCTGATCTTTTCGACCGGTGCGTTCGGGACCAGTTCGACACCCAGCTCTTTGAGTCTTTTGAGCAGGGTGTCGAGCAGCAGTTGCAGGCTTCCTTCGAGGTATCCCAGCCGTTCGTCGCCGCTTTTGCGGGAATTCATGCGCTGGCGCAGCCGGCCGATCATCCAGGAGAGCGGGACTTTTGAGGCGTAGGGACCGAATTTGATTCTCAGCAGGGGTGACCAGAGAGCGGAGGTGGTGCTTTTGCCTGCCCATTTGCCGAACCAGTCGATGCAGGGGAGGTGTTCGTTTTTTCTCCAGTCGGCCAGTTTTCCGAGGTAGATACTGGTGAGGCCAAATCTGATCTTGTCAAAAAAGTTCACCGGTTTGAACCGCAGCAGGTCGAGGGGGGTGTCGAAGCGGTAGATTGTTCCGCGGTTGAAGACCCCCATGGAGGTTTTGCGGTACAAGAGTTTCTCTTTCAGTCCCAGTTCGTTGATCAGCCAGTGCAGTTCACGGTCGTGCGTGAAGAAGTGGTGGTAGTAGTATTCGAGCCTGTTGCCGCCGATTTCGAACGTGGAGAGGAGTCCGCCGAAATTTTTCCCTGCCTCGATCACGGTCACCTTTTTCCCGGCGGCAGCGGCCATGTATGCTGCGCTCAGGCCGGTGATCCCCCCTCCGATGATGACCAGGTCGGAGGTGCGATCCCCCGGTATATGCTTTTTGGTGGTTACAGTTTCGGACAATGTGTAAATATTTGTGTGATAACGGTACGTTTTAAGCATCAAATATACTGCAGCAATATGAATTTGCCGAAAAAATATCATGAGGGACCAGAGATATTGTGATAAACGTTATGATAACCGGGATGGTAGCTGTGAGAACTATATAGCGTTTTTGTCGGGGAGTATGTGCAGATGGAATGCAGGGCGGTTGTTAAAAATTCCAGCCAAAATTGATGTAGCCCAGCAGCCTGTTTTTCTGCGGACTATAGGAGATGGTGGCTGTGAGTGGACCGACTGGCGAGAGGTAACCCACGCTTAGGCTGGATCCCAGCAGCAGGTTGTTAATATCAATTTCGTTGATCTGTTCAATTTGAAAATCATACAAGGCAGCACCCACAAGAGGAGTGAGATAGAACTCCGACCAGATGTTGATGTTCCATCCCAGTTCGGTGGTTATTGCTGATGGGGTGAGGATACCATATTCATCAATTCCTGAAAAGGCGATTTGATCGCGCAAAAAAGGGGATGTTCCGCCCAGGTTGAACATGTTTAAAAAACCCTGGGTGTAGTTGTGGTTATAGCCTGCCTGAAACCTGGCAAAAACAGAGGAGTTGAGGGGAAGCGGTTGATAGAATTCGTAAATGAGTTTCAGTTGAATAAAATTTTTGATAGTGATGTCTGTCTGCGATAAATGATCGATGGATTCGTCTTCCGTGACAACGGTGAGTGAAGGTTTTTGATTGAAAAACCAGGTGCTTGTCAGCGACAGGTTATGGCCCGAACGGGAAAAAGCGTGTCTGTCGAGTGTGTATTTTTTGTATCCGGCAAAAATCTCATTTGCGGAATTTTTACCCTGCAGTGCAAAATCCGTTTGAATGGTTGGATTCAGATACTGTAAATAATAGGCAGCACCTGTAAAAAGGGAGGCGCCTTTACCAGCTGTCTGGTTAAATGAAACATCCAACCGCTGGTATCGTTCCTTATAGGCGGCAACTGTTACGAAATTTTCGTTGTAGGGAAAATCGAGCGCATGGCCTTCAGCCTTCAGGCTCATCCAGTTTTTAAGGTTTTCTGAAGTAAAAAAATCAACTTTTGCACGAACAGCAGGCTGTCGGCCTAAGCTGAAACTGAAATCGCCATAGAGGTTATGAAAAAACAGCTTTCTGGCAGAAACTGCCCCGACCAGACCAACACCTGTGAAATCATTGTAATGCAGCCCCAGCTTTATTAAGTTCATCGGTTTTTCAACGAAAGAGAAGGTTAAAAGCTTTTTTTGGGGAACCGCTACAGCAGTTTTATAGCTATAGGTAACACGATCGAAATAGCCTGTGGCGTATAACCGTTGTGTGAGTGTATTGATATCTTCTGCGGTAACTGTATCCTGAATGTATGTTGTTACAATATTATTGATAAAGTTTTCTCTTATATTTTTGAGACCCTGGTAGAAGATGTGGTCAACCACAATCGATTCTGAATGTGTTGCTTCGGATACTTTTGCTGTGTCTGCGGGGTTTATTCCGGCCAGTTCCTTTATTTTCGGTATATAATCTCTGGCAATTTGCTTCCCTCTTTCGATGATTTCAGCAACCTCGGTAAAACTTGAACCGTTGTAACCGTCCAGATCGGGCTCCATAAAGAGGTCGGTATTATTTCTGTTTTTCTCAAACACCGCAGCATTTTTAAACAGTCCCATTTGAAAGATGATGTCTAATGGAGTTTTAAGCTCCTCAAATTTTCTCAGGTTATGAGAAACATTCACGCCGATTACATATTCGGCCCCCATCTCTTTAACCACATTCACAGGGAAATTATTTACAGAGCCTCCATCTACCAGGTGCATATCTTCTCTTTCTACCGGAGTAAAAACAGCCGGAATGGCGATGCTGGAGCGGATGGCACTTACAATATCGCCGGACGACATCACTACAGGTTCGCCGGTTTCGATATTGGTAGCTACACAGGCAAAAGGTATGGGAAACTGGTAGAAGTTATTCGTTTCACGAAGATGAAAAAACAGTTGTTCCAGGCGGCTCCATAATTGCTGACCTTCAATTGCCCCGGTTCCGACGACAACCTTCATCTTTTCAAAGGGAATTTCAATCAGGTATTTCCCTGAACGGTATCGGTCGCGGACATGCATATTTTCCAATTCCGGATTGGGGTCAAAAACATGTGCCCAGTCGATTGATAGTGCAATTTTTTCAATTTCGGCGGCAGAATACCCGGCGGCGTAGAGACCACCGACAACACTGCCCATGCTGGTCCCTGAGATGTAGTCTACTTTTAGACCGAGGCTGTCGATCACGTGTAAAACGCCGATATGGGCAAACCCCTTGGCCCCGCCTCCGCTCAGTGTGAGTCCGATCCGGCCTTTGACCGGGCTTTCAGCAAAAACTGAAAATTGGGAAAGCAAAAGGAGGGACAAAAAGGCGCATAGCCTGAGCGGGCAAAATAATAATGTATGAGTATGAGATCTTTGTGTCAGCATTTTTTATTGTCTGATGGTAGGCTTGACTTACATAGTTGTGAGGTTAAACTATACAAACTTTTAATTTATTACAAAGGTAATCTATTCGAGCAAAAGAGTACCTGTCAGACGGTTCTGTTTTGGGAATGTCACCCGTGATATTCATAAACCATCATTGCCGGTCTGAAACGACCGGGTATTTATTTCAGGTTTGTGTAAAAAATTGTATATTACCGGCATGTAGATCGGGCGATACCGGACCTTATTTCGATATTTTGGAAACCATTAAACCATCAAATCAATAATTCAATGATTCAAAAAGTAATTTTCTCAGTTTCACTGTTTCTCCTGGTTGCTGTTTTGGGAGAAGCGCAGGAAAAAAAGAATGTATTGTTCATCATTGCCGATGACCTGAACTGTTATTTGGGGTCGTACGGACATTCACTGGCCAAAAC
>CAYSMO010000097.1:0-9105 GCA_964432125.1 uncultured Bacteroidaceae bacterium
ATGATGAGGGGTTCATACGATATTTGTTGGTAGTTTGCCGGGCTCAATTTAGCAAAAAAAACTAATCCATCTCAATGATCTGTTCCCGGTCGGGTCCGACAGAGACAAATCTGACCGGCACCTTGAGTTCTTTTTCGAGAAATTGAATGTATCCGGACAATTCTTCAGGGAAATGCTCTTTTTTTCTCACATTAGTCAGGTCCTTTTTCCAGCCGGGTAATTCTGTATAGACAGCTTCAATTTCTTCATCGAGAGCGTAGGGGAATTGATCTGTGAGTTCTCCGTTTATTTTGTAGGCAGTAGCTATTTTAATGGTGTCAAAGCTGTCAAGTACATCAGTTTTGGTCATAATTAACTGGGTAACCCCGTTGAGCATGATGCTATATTTCAGTGCTACCAGATCCATCCATCCACATCGTCGGGGTCGTCCGGTCGTGGATCCGAACTCGTTTCCGATATTTCTTAGCTTGTCTCCTTCCTCATCGAATAGTTCAGTAGGGAAGGGGCCACTTCCAACCCGGGTGCAATATGCCTTAAAGATACCGTATACTTCGCCAATGGCCGATGGTGCGACTCCCATTCCTGTGCAAGCTCCTGCACAGATGGTGTTGGAGGATGTTACGAATGGATAGGAGCCAAAATCGATATCCAGCAGGGTACCCTGTGCGCCCTCAGCAAGAATCTTTTTATTCTCCTCCTGCAATTGGTTGATCAGAAACTCACTTTCTACCAGTTTAAATCTTCTGATGGTCTTGATTGCATCATAGAATTTGTCTTCATCCTCAATTGTAAAATCAAAATCATACATCTTTAAGATTTTGAGATGTTTCTCTTTAAGCGCATTGTACTTGGCTTCGAAATTAAGCTCAATGTCACCCACCCTAAGTCCGTTCCTCCCTGTTTTATCCATGTAGGTAGGGCCGATCCCTTTGAGTGTGGATCCGATTTTTAATTTCCCTTTGGCTGCTTCCGAAGCGGCGTCCAGTATGCGGTGCGTGGGAAGAATCAGATGTGCCTTTTTGCTGATCACCAAATTTTTGGTTATGTCAACTCCCATTTTTTCCAGGGCCTCTATCTCCTGTTGGAAAACGATCGGATCCAGTACCACACCATTGGAAATAATATTTAAGGTGTCTTCACGGAAGATGCCGGAAGGTATATTGTGAAGAATATGTTTAATGTTATTGAATTCCAGTGTGTGACCAGCATTCGGACCGCCTTGAAATCTTGTGATTACATCATATCTCGGAGTGAGAACATCAACTATTTTTCCTTTGCCTTCGTCTCCCCATTGAAGACCGAGAAGTACATCTATTTTCATGATTTTTATCTTTTACAATTAACTTGGTTTACGCCTTATTATACTGCATGAAAGTTTGCCATAACACTTGAAATCACATAAAATACGCCGAGTATTCCCGGCGTTATTTGCACCATAAAGATAAAAAAATATGGTATAAGATTACTGGGATTTTAGGAAAAGAAATGAACTATTCATCCTTGTCATTGCTGTCAGTAGCAATACCATAGATATAGAGCGAGTGATGACTTGGTTTGAAGTTATTTAATTCACAGGCTGTTTTGATGATTTCATCAATTCTTGGATCACAGAATTCGATCACATTTCCTGATTGAAGATCTATCAGATGGTCGTGTTGCATGCAATGATAAGCTTTTTCGAATTGAGCTATATTTTTTCCGAATTGATGTTTCACAACCAGGTTGCAAGCGAGCAGGAGTTCAATTGTATTGTATAGGGTGGCCCTGCTTACCCTGTAGTTTTTGTTTTTCATAAAAATATAGAGGGATTCGATATCGAAATGCCCTTCCCTGGAGTAAATTTCATCTAGAATTGCATATCTCTCAGGGGTTTTTCTATGTCCTTTTTTCTCAAGGTATTCTGTAAATATTTGCTTAACAGTGCTCCTCGTATCTTCCACACCCATAATTAGTCTAATTAAAAATTATAGCACGAATATACAAATCTTTTTGATTCGTTAATACTATTTCGGTCAGTAGACTATTAAAAGAACGGAAAAGATCTCAGGCAAATTTTTTCGGAGACGTTATTTATTGATCCTTGATCTCTACCCGGTGCACCGATTCAACACCTTTTAGCTTTACCAATTTCATAATCAAATTGTTCAGGTCACTGGTATTGTGCACATAGAGGTCAATGGTACCATCGAAAATTCCATCATGACCATGAAGATTGATTGTTCTCATAGATATATTAAACTCATGAGCGATCGTACTGGTAATGCTGTTGTACACACCAAACCGGTCCCACCCATTGAGATGGATCCGCGCAAGATAGGAGAATACCTTGTGTTGTGTCCAGCTCACGGTTACAAGCTTATCGCCATGCGAAGACATGATTTTGATAGCGTCGCTACAGTCGGTGCGGTGCACGGTAATCATTCCGTCATCCCGCAACTCCCCAATTACTTCATCGCCTGGTATTGGATTGCAACATGCTCCCAGTTCATAGGTTTGTTTTTCGTCAATATTCTCCTTCAGCAGCAATCTACCCTTGTCATCATACACTTTTTCCTCAACGGATTCAGGATTAACAGCAGGACGACCAAGGGAGAGGTCCCAAACCCTGACCCACTTATTCTTTGTATTCTTGCTCAGTACATCCTTCAGATTGTCAAGCGAGATCATTCCTGTTCCTATTTTTGAATACAGCTCATCCTTGTTGCTTGATTCATAGGCTGGTAATATTTTTTTAAAGACGCGTCCATTGGGAGTGAGATGTAGCTTCTTCAACTTATCATCAAGTATCTTTTTTCCTACTTTGATCCTGTCTTTTCTTTCTGCTTTCAGGGCTGTCTTAATGGCTGATTTTGCCTTTACTGTGGTTGCAATCTCATTCCATTCCAGTGTTGGTTTTCTGTCTTCTGCGGTAAGTATTTCGACCTGATCGCCACTTGCCAGTTTGGCGTTTAAAGGCAGCAATTTATGATTCACCTTGGCGCCGATGGCTTTGTTACCTATTTCTGAGTGAATCTCGTATGCAAAATCAAGCGCTGTTGCCCCTGCAGGCAGTGTAATAACTCGACCTTTAGGGGTGAAAATCATGATTTCTGAGGCAAACAGATTAAGTTTAAAATCGTCCAGGAATTGCATGGCGTCGGAATTGGGTTGCTCAAGCATTTTCCTGATGCTTTTGATCCATTTATCCAGTTCCGTGTCTTCTGCTCCTGCGGTTTTATATTTCCAATGCGCGGCGAATCCCCTCTCAGCAATCTCATCCATTCGTTTTGACCTGATCTGCACCTCGATCCACTTTCCGTTGGGTCCCATAACTGTTGTATGTAGCGCTTCATAGCCATTTGCCTTTGGTGTTGATACCCAATCCCTGATGCGATCGGGTTTGGGCGGGTAAATGTCTGTGATACTTGAATAGATGTCCCAACATTGGGTCTTTTCCGGAATTCCGGGTTTGGGATCAAATACAATTCTGATGGCAAACAGATCATAGATTTCCTCGAACGAAACATTTTTTTTGTTCATCTTTTCGTAGATCGAGTAGATGGATTTTGATCGTCCCGAAATATCAAATGTGAACCCGCTCTCAGTTAATCTGGAAATAATCGGAATGGAAAAATGGTTAATCAGCTGATTGCGCTTCTTTTCCGAAAGGGCTATTTTCTCACTTATCTCCTGGAATACTTCAGGATATCGGTATCTGAGGCTCAGGTCCTCCATCTCAGTCTTTATGTTGTAAAGACCAAGTCTATGGGCAAGTGGAGCATAGAGGTAGGTCGTTTCTCCGGATATTTTTACCTGCTTGTCCCTTGGAAGAGATTCCAGCGTGCGCATATTGTGGAGCCGATCGGCCAGTTTGATTATGATCACCCTGATATCATCTGAGAGGGTGAGTAGCATCTTTCTGAAGTTTTCAGCCTGGAGTGAATTTGATTTTTTATCGAATACACCGGAAATCTTGGTCAGCCCTTCAACAATGGTAGCAACCTTTTTACCAAATGCATTTTCTATATTTTCGATGGTAAGCTCGGTATCTTCGACCACATCATGCAGAATTGTGCTGACGATCGAAGTAACCCCCATGCCAATTTCCTCTGCTACGATCCTTGCGGCTGCAAGAGGGTGCATAATGAAAGGTTCTCCCGATTTTCGGCGCATGCCCTTATGCGCCTCATTGGCCATCCTGAAAGCCTTCCTGATAAGCTCCTCGTCCTCTTTTGTTTTACAGTGCGCACAGTTTCGCAGGATGGCATTTAATTCATCCTGGATTTTTTCCTGTTCTATTAATATTTGTTCATCCATATCACCCCTGCGAGAGTTAGTGCTTAATGTTTTAGCTTTGCTGAGCTCACAAGCTCGGTTGCTCCGCCGATCTCGGAACCATGATTCCTTACGACACTAGTTAACTGTTTGACTGAATTTGTAAAATTAGTGAAATAGAATCAGTAAATAAAATAGGCGCTTAAAAGATTTTTTGAAGTTCAACGGGCACAATGAGAACCTGAATTAAAAACAGATTCACTTGTTTTTGATCACAATAGTACATTACTGATCAACCAATGTCAGATTGCCGGTCAGCTCACGTCGTACACCATTATATGACAGGTATGTCACATGATATATGTACACACCCTCCCTGGCCCGTCCTGATCCGCTCAGTGTTCCATCCCAACCACTGTAGGGGTCGGTTGTATGAAAAATAACTTTCCCGGTGCGATCAAAAATATGCATTTTGTAATCCTTTGGGATAAAATCCATTACCGGAAGAAAATGGTTATTGTTGTGGCCATTAGGAGTAAAAGCATTGGGCATCCACATCCGGGTTTCGACATGAACAATAACCTCGTTTGACCTGCTCGTTCCTGCTATCCCAAATGGATTGGAGCCATCTTCATGTGCTTCTATGTAGTAATGCAGATCGCCCGGATTATCTGTATTGCCTAGATTTCTTATATTATCATTAAACCTGGTAATTCCTGCCGGTAAAGTATGAATCACCACATATTCGTTGTGCTGGTTCTTCCTGTAAACCAAATAATTTGAGACACCGTTTTTAAACCCTTCGTAAGGATGCCATTTCAGGCTGATAACAGAGCCCTCTGCAAAGCCTGTGACTAAAATATTGTTACCAGGATTGGAGCTTGCTACCGGCCTGGAACAACTGTTCAACGCCTCCACTTTATAATAGTACTGCTCAACCTTCGTAGCAACATTGTCAGAGATTTGCAAGGTGGGTTCGTCAATATCTGTAAGCATTTGAATTGGGGTGAAAGTGCCTTCGGGAGACCTTGCCTTTGATACAAGGAAATCGTTAATCACACCCGACACATCTGCTGAGAAGGAAATTTCAACAGTCTGCTCATCAATAACCGATACGTAATCGAGATTGATAAAGGAAGGAGGTGGTGGCATATAGGTATAATACTTGCAGAGATTTGACAGCGAGGTGTTTCCCTGGCTATCGTATGATTCGATTGCATAATAATAATTCCTGTTTTCTTCAACCTCCTGATGTATAAAAGAGAGGGTATTGGTATCGATCCTGACAAGTTGCTGGAAGTCACCTGTATCAAGTTTGGCAAAGATTCGGTACCCTGTCAGGTTGTTTTTCCACCCAATGTAATTATTCCAGTTGAGGACCATCGCACTATTGCAGGAGTCATATTGCAGGCTGAGATGCACCGGTTGATGGTAATTTCCGCTCAGCAAGCTTTCGTTTCCCTCTTCGTCTACAGCTGTAACTGTGTAGATGTAAGGTTTTTGTTTGTCCGGTATATAGCTAAAGGTGAGTGATTCACCAGAAACTGTATCAAGCGAAATACCCGTTACAGGATTGGTTGTAATATCGAGGGTATAGATGATGTATGAATCTATCTGCGGAGTTGTACTCGCCTCCCATTCGATGATTGTTTCTCCCGAAACTGTATCAATAGTTACATACTTAATACGTGGTTTATCAGGCAGATTGTCATGAGCCATACCTGAATTTAACCACAGAATCATTAATAGTATACCCGGTAATAAAAATTTCACAATCACTGAATTCTTCTTAACAAATACCAATACCTTATATATACGAAAAAATGCGATAAAAGTTTTGCGACAGTTGGAAATTCTTTTCAGTAACGCCATGAAGCAATCAGATTATCTTCATTTTACCATAAATCTTAAGCAGCGGTTATCGGAATCTATTTATCCTAATCGAAGTTGTCTGCCGGGATCGGCATCCCAAACATCTTTTTTAAAGATAATTGTGAGAAAAATCGTATCATTGAATACTATTCCTTATTCAGAAATACTACTTTTGTGGCGCTATGAGTAAGATTACGCTCCAGGACAGGGTCAGTAAGTTAAGGATGAGGTACTTGTCGGGACACAGGTTTCTTTACCTGGTTGCGGCAATTGTCGGACTTGCTGTTGGAATTGCGGCAGTAATTATTAAAAACCTGGTTCATTTTATTGAGGTGGCCCTCTCGAAAGCGATCGAAGGCGATTACGAAAAAATACTGATCATCTTATTACCAATTACCGGAATCACCCTTGCGGTGATATTCATTAAGTATATCAATAGAAAACCAGTAAGACATGGGATACCAGGGGTCCTCTTTGCCATATCACGGAACAATGCATTCATTCGTGTACATAACCTCTATTCAAGCATTGTTTCCAGTGTGCTGACAGTCGGATTTGGTGGATCGGTCGGACTGGAGGGACCTATGATCGCTACCGGAGGGGCCGTGGGATCCAATGTTGGAAGGCTCTTTAATCTGAGTTATAAAGAGATTACCCTTTTGATCTCATGTGCATGTGCTGGCGTAATATCAGCTATTTTCAAGGCTCCTATTGCAGGAATTGTTTTTGCTATTGAAGTACTTATGCTGGATCTTACCATGTATGCAATGCTTCCATTACTGATCGCCTCTGCAACGGCTGCTCTCACTTCTTACCTGTTCCTGGGTCAGAATGTGCTCTATTCATTCCAGGTAGTGGAAAGATTTCAGATGGATCAGATACACCTTTACCTGATTCTTGGGGTAATCGCTGGTTTGGTATCTGTCTATTTTGCAAAGGTGTATAATTATTTCTCAGAATTATTTGAGAAAGTTCACAGTATTTGGAAGCGGTTGCTTGTTGCTGGGGGCATCCTGAGTATAATTATTTTTCTTCTTCCACCACTGTACGGTGAAGGGTATGAAATCGTTAATTCGAGTTTGCGGGGTGACGTTACAGCGCTCTTTAGCGGTTCTCTGTACGAAAATTGGCAACATAACTTTCTTTTGGTTGTATTGGCTTTTGTTTTGATTATTGTATTTAAGGCCATTGCAACCACCCTTACTTTTGCAGCGGGTGGTATCGGTGGGATTTTCGCGCCATCGCTTTTTATTGGCGCCAACCTGGGGTTGTTGGTTGGGCTTGTTCTGAATCATCTGGGGGCAGATGTTTCTGTCACCAATATGGCATTGGTTGGGATGGCAGGAGTGATGGCCGGAGTTATTCACGCTCCGCTGACCTCCATTTTTATGATTGCAGAGATTAGTGGTGGGTATGAGTTGTTTATGCCGCTGATGCTCGTGTCGACCATCTCATATGCCACAACAAAATATTTCGTTTCTAATTCGGTATATACCATTCAGCTTGCCAAGCGGGGTGACCTTATGACGCACCATAAGGACAGGAATATACTGCTTTTGATGAATGTTGGCGATCTGGTTGAAAAAAACTTCAAATCTATTCATCCCGAAGAAACCCTGGGCGACCTGGTCAAGGTGATCACCAAATCGCACCGAAATATTTTTCCTGTATTGAAGAAGGATGGGACATTTGTTGGTATTGTAAAGCTTGATGATATAAGACACATTATGTTCAACCAGGAGATGTATGACAAGACCCATGTCCGTGATTTGATGTTTATGCCTGAATATACTGTAAATATAGGCGACCAGATGGAAGAGGTTGCCGGAAAATTTTCACGCTCGGGAAGGTATAATATTGCTGTGGTTGATGATGGTAAGTACGTCGGTTTTCTCTCCCGTGCAAAGGTATTCTCCTCCTACCGTGAGATGCTTAAACATTTTTCTGATGATTGATGTTATGGTTAGATAAAAAATGATTTAAAACATCCAATCTAAATAGATAAAATATGAATACAGAACAGATTTTAGAAAAGCTGACAGGAATACTTGTGGAATATGGTCCCCGTTTGCTGGGAGCTATTCTCGTTCTTTTTGTCGGTAGTTGGATCATCAAATTGGTCATGCGTGGAATCCAGCGTACAATGGAACGCAGTAAGCTTGATGATTCGCTCAAACCGTTTTTAAATACATTGACAAGGACACTATTGAGGGCCCTGCTCTTTATTAGTGTGCTGGGGATGGTCGGTGTTGAAATGACCTCTTTTATAGCCATCCTGGGTGCTGCCGGACTTGCTATTGGTTTGGCCCTTTCAGGTACGCTTCAGAACTTTGCCGGTGGAGTTATGATTTTGCTGTTCAAGCCATTTAAAGTTGGTGATTACATTGAGGCGCAGGGTCATGCGGGAAGTGTAAAAGAGATTCAGATATTTAACACGGTCCTGAAAACACCCGATGCAAAAATTATTATAATTCCCAACGGTTCATTAGCAAACAGCTCGATGATCAATTATTCGGCGGAGGAGACCCGGAGGGTTGACTGGACCTTTGGGATCGCTTATGGAGACAAGGTGGAGCAGGCCAGAAAGGTGTTGCTGGACCTGCTGAATGCCGATGATAGGGTGTTAAATGAACCGGAACCATTTATTGCATTGTCGTCGCTGGGTGATAGTTCGGTGAATATTGTTGTACGTGTTTGGGTGAAAGCACCGGATTACTGGCCACTGTTTTTTGATATGAATGAACGGGTGTATAATGCCTTTAATAAGGAGGGGATTAATATTCCATTTCCGCAAATGGACGTACATCTGCACCAAAAGTTATAAGCAGAACCCCATGACAGGCAAAATAATCGGTGTCGGATTTCAAAAAACAGGGACCTCTACCTTGCGGGAGGCGCTAAAGATTTTAGGATATACCGTAAAAGACGTTACCCCGCGGGCCCTGGTACCGATCCTCCGTGGTAATTATAACAAAATCC
>CAYSMO010000098.1:0-9104 GCA_964432125.1 uncultured Bacteroidaceae bacterium
GCAAACTGGCGGATGAACTGGAAGAGAGCGGTTATAGTTCGGTGACCTACCTGCCGCTCTACCCTCAGTGGGCCGACTCGACCACCGGATCGGTGCAGCAGGTGATCTTTGGTCGTGTGCGCACACGGACAAGGATGATCGACCTGTTTTACGACCATCCGGGATTTTTAGCGTGCTTTGCGAAGATCATACAGGGGCATGATCCCGGGAGCTTTGACCATGTGCTCTTCTCCTACCATGGACTGCCGCTGCGGCAGATCAGGAAGTCGCACCCGGAAGTGCCCGTTGAAAGCTGCAACTGCGAAAAAGAGATGCCCTCCCACGGTACCTATTGCTACCGTGCGGCTTGTTACGCCACCACGCGGTTGCTGGCGGAAAAGTGTGGGATCACGGGAGATCGCTGGTCGGTCGCGTTCCAGTCGCGGTTGTCGAGAAACTGGATGTCGCCCTTTACCGATGAGCGCCTGGTGGAGCTGGCGGAGAGCGGAGAAAAGAGGGTGTTGGTGGTGCCTGCATCTTTCGTAGCCGACTGCCTGGAGACCACCCTGGAGATCAGACAGGAGTATGGGGAGCTGTTCCTTGAAGCCGGTGGTGAGGAACTGGTGATGACCGAGAGTCTGAACAGCTCGGATGAGTGGGCCGGGGTACTTCATGATATGATGGTCGATAAAAAAAGGCCTGAGATGGTCAACTAGTCCGTTTTTTCACACCCGAACTGCTGCAAAAACACTTTTTGATGTTGAAAAGTCTTTTTGCAAGACTGCTGAAACACTATTCAGTGTGGAAAAGTACTTTTGCAGAACTGCGCAGACACTTTTCAACGTGGAAAAGTGTTTTTGCACAACTGCAGAAGTACTTTTCAACGTAGAAGTGTATGTCTGCACAACTGCAGATGTACTTTTCAACGTGGAAAAGTGTTTTTGCACAACTGCAGATGTACTTTTCAACCAAATCCATCAAGCAGTCTGTTTATTATTCTTTGCTGCCTGTCATTGAGAAGTGTGGTGGAATGTAATTTCCAAAATTCTGCTTTATGAAGTATTTTCGATAAAGTTTCTTCTGTGGAGTCGATAGCATTTATTAAACATTGCAAAAACCACAAAATCCATCCTGTTATATCTGAATTTCCTTTTTGCGTTTTTTCAAGTTCTTCATAATACTGATTTCTTTCAACCCTAATTTGTGCAGACATACTATAAAAGCGCCTAATACTTTTATCAGAACGTGCCAATGTCATATCTGTAATTGCTCTTGCAATTCGTCCGTTTCCATCGTCAAATGGATGAATTGTCACGAACCATAAATGAGCAATAGCTGCTTTTAGAACCAAATCTGTTTCTTCCTCGTTTTCAAACCAGTCTAAGAATCTTTTCATTTCTAGTTCTATCCTATCTGAACTTGGAGCTTGATAGTGAACTTTTTCTTTTCCCATAGGTCCCGATACAACTTGCATTGGACCAGTCGTATCTTTTCTCCAGTCTGCAACTGTGATTTTATATAGATTACTCCAACCTGACGGGAACAGCGCTGCATGCCAACCAAACAATCTGTCTTTAGTCAAAGGTAAATCATATCTTAAAAAGCGAATATCTTTTGATTATCTTCATACCACCGCAATTTCGGTTAACGTTATATAACAAATGGTTCATACAGATGCTTTCATGAAAAGTGATCCATCAGACATAAAGCAACATCCCGGGGAAATTACTTATAGCGAAGGAGAAAGCGGAAGAGAGCGACCGGTTGAAATCTGCCTTCCTGGCAAACATTAGTCACGAAATTCGCACCCCGGTCAATGGAATCATTGGCTTTACCGACCTCCTGCAGAATCCGGATCTGAGCGAAGAGAAGAGAAAAAACTATACGGAATAATAAGAAAAAGTGGAAAAAGACTACTGGATTCCATCAACGATCTGATCAATATGTCAAGGATTGAAGCCGGACTCATTGATATTATCAGCAAAGACGAAGACCTCAATGAGATCACAGATGATCTCTACCAGTTTTTTGTGCCGGAAGCAAAAGAAAAAGGGCTGGAATTTTCATTTTCATCGAAATTGCCGGAAAAGCAAAAAGTGGTTAAAATGGACCGTGAGAAATATATCTCGATCATTACCAACCTGATAAAAAACGCCATAAAATACACCTTTGAAGGCGCTGTTACTTTTGGACTGCGGGCCATCCCTAACGAAAAAGATCCAATGGTAGAATTTTTTATCAGCGATACCGGGATTGGGATTCCGGCGGACAAGCTGGACAAGGTATTCGATCGTTTTATCAAGATCAACCATCCAAAAACAGAGGAAGTTGAAGGCTCAGGATTGGGACTTTCCATTACCAAATCCTATGTCGAATTACTGGGAGGAAGTATCTTTGTCGAATCGGAAGAAAACAGAGGTTCAACTTTCCGCTTTACGTTCCCATACACCCAATCCTGATCTGAATCTTCAGAAGGTTCAGTTTTAATTGTTATCGTTAAATCGCAACTCCGTCAGCCAGAAAGCTGTCTGAAGTTTGCTGTTTTTAAGGAATCAAAGCCGCTTCATCCAATTCTTCAACAATTTCCCTGGCAAAACCACTTGAAAACGATTCCAGATCAACGGGATCGTAAGTTTCACTTTGTGCCGACCAAACAAGTTCTTCAGTTTGGGCATCATAGAGATTTGTTTCCATGTAGTAGACTTTGTCTTCAACGTAATATCCGGGTTCATAAAAATATGGATACCAGTAATCATAATACCCCCAAAAACTACCGTAAAAACTGTAATAAGGATATGGCCTGTAAAGCCCCGAACCACGGACAAACCTGGTTTTGGTATCTTCATCGATTAGTGAAACGGTTAAAATTCCGTCGAACCCATCGTTCAGGATTGAGTTTTGAATCTCCTTTTTTTTGTCTTCATCTTCAATTAACCGTGGGGGAAATATATCGATACTCTGGGAAGCATCTACCCCTTCTTCGCGAAGATATGTAACCATGTTTCTTTCAATAGACGATCTCGAGCTGTTAGTGGGCACCAGAGCCGCAACCAATATATTGTCGTAAACTTTGTTAACTGCTGGTTTCTCCCAGGTACCGGTTACCATCGTGGAGGTCCCGCATGAATTTACAATAGTCAACAAAACTGCACTGGCAAAGAATACGGTAAAAAATCTAATCGCTTTTTTCATAATATTCAGTTTTTATAATTCAACAAATCGCTTAGAAAAAAAAAGTCCAATTTCATGCCAAAGTATTCCTTATCCGAATTTTGTGTAACCCAATTATAAGCGAAACCCTATTAATTACTACCAATCACCTGCTTTAATAACAAAGAAGCCGGACCAGGCAAAATGTAGGTTTCTTTTTCAGTCAAGTACAAAACCGTGTATTATCTCCACAACAGTAGGAAAAAAAATCCCTACCTTTGTAAATGAACTAAAAATGATAGCATGTCATGAAGTTCAAATATCAAATTCTAATTTTCCTGTTCTCCTTTTCATCTTTTCACCTCCCTGGACAGGAACAGCCAGAGCTGCAAATTGGGGGAGCGCTTCGCTTCAATTACATTTTCACTTCACTGAAAGAGTACCGGAAAGCGTCCCTGGTCGATTTCGGATATGGGTATGTGGAATCCAGAAACCAGGTAATTAACCTGGGATATTATTTTTAATATTCCTGACGGCTCAAACACAGAAAGAAAGCACAAAAAAAATACAGATGAGTAAAAAACACACTAAAATCATCGACAAAGAAGCACACCTGAAAAGTGATAAAAAGTATTTTGATGTAGATGGGCAGGTATTTTGGCCTTCAGCGATTTTGATCATTGCATTTATTGCGGTAACGCTGATTGTTGGAGAACCCATGGGCCAAATCTTTTCATCCATTCAGTCCAGTATTTCCAATTCAGGAGGATGGTTCCTCGTCTTGTCAGTAAACATTTTCTTGTTTTTTGTTATTTACATAGCCTTCAGCAAATACGGGAAGATCCGCTTGGGCGGGCCTAAATCGAAACCCGAGTTTTCCACACTTGCCTGGTTCGCGATGTTGTTCAGTGCCGGTATGGGGATTGGTATTCTTTTCTGGAGCGTGGGTGAACCCATCAGCCATTTTATTAGTCCGCCCAATGCAGATCCCCGCACGATAGAAGCTGCCCGTGAATCGATGGAGATCACCTTCCTGCACTGGGGCTTACATGCCTGGGGAATCTATGCACTTGTCGGCATGGCCCTGGCTTTTTTCACCTTCAATAAAAAGCTTCCCCTCACAATAAGTTCCGTGTTTTACCCCCTGCTGGGTAAAAGGGTATACGGACCGGCAGGAAAGGCGATCAATATACTCGCGGTGGTTGCCACCCTCTTCGGACTTGCTACCTCCCTTGGCATGGGTGTTCAGCAGGTAAGTTCGGGTCTGGCTCATCTGCTGAATCTGCCGGATACCATCACCACACAGGTAATCCTCATTGCTGTCATTACCCTTGCAGCGACAGGCTCTGTGGTAGCCGGACTGAGCGGTGGAGTAAAGAGGCTCAGTCAGTTGAATATGATCATAGGTGCCGTGTTCCTGCTTTTCATGCTTATCGTAGGTCCCAGTCTGTTTATCGTCGATTCCTTTGTTCAGAATGTGGGTGGCTATGTACAGAATTTCTTTCAACTCTCCTCCTGGACAGAAACTTACATGCAATCTGACTGGCAAAGTGACTGGACCGTTTTTTACTGGGCATGGTGGATAAGCTGGTCACCATTTGTTGGCATGTTCATAGCGCGCATCTCCAGGGGCCGCACCCTGAAAGAGTTTGTACTTGGGGTGCTCATCGTGCCCACGCTCATCACTTTTTTCTGGTTATCGACCTTCGGTGGCAGTGCCATCTTCCTTGAACTGAATTCCCTGGCCGATATTGCCACTGCGGTTACAGAAAACATCTCCACTTCCCTGTATGTTCTCCTTGAGAATTTTCCCCTCTCATCGGTAACATCCATAGTAGGTGTTGTCCTCGTTACCAGTTTTTTCATTACTTCATCAGATTCAGGATCGCTTGTGGTGGACTCCCTCACTGCTGGTGGTAAACTGGACGCGCCGGTGGCACAACGTGTGTTCTGGGCCCTCACTGAAGGGGCTATTGCTGCTGTTTTACTCGTTGGAGGGGGTTTAGCCGCCCTGCAAACAGCCGCCATATCAACCGGACTGCCCTTTGCCATATTGTTGATCTTCCTGATGTGGAGCCTGTTGAAAGGCTTAAATAAGGAACACTCAGGGATGATGGAAACTGAAAACGAAGCTGAACGTAAACAATACCTTGATGCTTTAACCCGGATGCTTAAAAAACAGGAGACCATGAAGACCGGAAATAAAGAAGAGAATAAAAAATAATAAATTATTTAACCAAGAAATCCCAGATTATGTATCATTTAGACCACATTCTTGTTTGCCTGGATTTAAGCGATATGGATGAATCGCTGATCCGTTACAGCGATTTCCTGGTGGAAAAGCTCAAACCACAAACCATTACCTTTCTCCATGTAATGAAAACATACGACATTCCAAAGGAGATTCTTGAAGCTTACCCCCATCTCGACAAACCTATTTCCGGGGTTGTGGAGGAGGAGCTCCGGGAAAAGACAGATACGCTATTGACCCGAAAAGAGGAAACCAAAGTTCTCATTAAGGTCAGTGAGGGTTTAACGGCTGACGCGATTCTGCAGTACACCCGAAAGAACAATATCTCCCTCACCCTGATGGGTAAGAAAATTGGCTACGAAGGCCGGGGAGGCATTGTCAGAAAAGTGATCAGCATTATTCCTTCCTCTGTGCTGCTTATAAGCGAAACTACTTATCCGAAAATTAAACAGGTGCTGGTTAGGATGGATTTCAATAAAATGAGTGAACTGGCACTAAAAATGGCCATGGAACTCAGAGAACTCACCGGGGCTGGTATTACATGTCATCATGTTTACAAACTTCCCCTAAAATTCTTTCCCCAAAGTGATCCTGAAAAAGATCCGAAGCTCTTAAAACATGTGGATCAGTATAGCAGGAAAGAGTATAAAAAATTCCTGCAGAAGTATAAAATCGATGCAGCAGAAATCAGCTTTTCCAATTCACTTGACCCTGAAAGCAATGAGGCAAATATTTTATATAAAGAGGCGCTGACAATTGGAGCAGATATAATTCTACTGGGCTCAAAAATAAAATCCGAGCTCACCAATGTTATTGTTGATTCCACCTCTGAAAAGCTGGCTGCTACAGAGAAGAACATTCCGGTACTAATTGTCAAGGACAGAAAGCAAACAACGAGTTTTCTTGAGGCCCTGTTTAAATAAACCCCAAAAACCATGAAAAAAATAATCACACATCCCCACTGGGTAGTCATCCTGACGGTTCTGCTTTTTCATCAAAGCTGCAAAAACAATTCCCTGGATGAGGAGGACCGGAAATTGCGGATGGTTTATACTGAATGGACCGAATCCGTTGCAATCACCCATCTGGCAGCAGTTTTGCTTGAAGAACAGATGGATTATGACATTGAATTGAAGCTTACAGATATTGCCTCTGCCTACCAGGAAGTTGCTGAAAATAAATCGGACATATTTGCCGATGCCTGGCTGCCGGAAACCCACAAAGCTTTCATTGATCAGTACCGGGAAGAGCTGGAATCCATTGGCATCATTTATCCTGAGGCCAGGACCGGATTCGTTGTTCCTTCTTATAGTGAACTTGAATCTGTCAGTGACCTTAAAAATTATCCCTATGACCTGATTGGAATCGATTCCGATGCCGGAGTCATGCAGAAAGCACGAATTGCTATAAAACAATATGATTTACCGCTGAATCTCCTGAATCTTTCAGAAACTGAGATGATCAAACACCTGGAAGACTCCATCAAAAGACGCAAAGAGGTGGTGGTAACAGGGTGGGAACCTCACTGGGTATTCGCACGCTATGATTTACGATTTCTGAAGGATCCGGACAATATATTTGGAAAAAAAGAAAACATTCATTCCATCGGCCGAACCGGACTCGGTCAGGACCATCCCCATGCTGTCAGGTTTTTTGAACGTATGCAGCTAACTGAAAAACAGCTGAACCAGCTGGTATATTTTGTTCGATTAAGTGAAGACCCAAAAGCGGGAGTGAAAAACTGGATGAAGGAAAATGAATATATCGTAAATCAATGGGTCAAAAACCTAAAGCCTGAACGTAAAAAAATCATGTAAAAACTCTTTTTCTTAATAAAACATCCATAAAATGGGAGCGTTTACGCCCAGCCGTATCAGTGCAACCCGAAGATAATTAGCGGCTCACCTTTTTCCGATTTGATGATTCAGGGTATTTCATGTATGTCAGCATTACTCCCACAAAAACAATAGCTAATCCTGCTAAATCTATTGCTTGCACTTTATCACCAAATGCAAACCATGCCATAAGCATGGTTACGGGAGGACCCAGGTAAAAAAGAGAAGCTACTTTTGTGGCACTCATACGGTCAATCAAAATCCACATTAGGGTATAAGCTCCTATTGAAACACCTATTATGAGCCAAATTAATGACGAAATGAAAACCATATTCCATTCAACTGTTAACTTTTCAACCAAGAGCGCTGGTAAAATCACGGCTACAGTTGTAGCCAGACTTTGGTAAAAGAGTGATAATCCTCCCGAAATGTTTTTATAATCTTTTGAAAGGCTTATTTTGCGCTGAAACAGGCTGGCAGCTGTTATGGCGATAACCGATCCCAATGGAATAAACCATGCAAAAACTTCCGAAGAGTCATTAAAATTTACCCGCGATAACACCGGGACAGCTACACCTAAAAATCCAATAAACAGGCCCACCCAACGGAACCATGGTGGAGTCTCGCCCACCACTGTACCCGAAAAGGCGCCTGTTGCTAATGGTTGCAATGCAACTACAAGTGCCACAATACCTACAGGCACCCCATAATCAATTGCAATGAGTACACACAACAGCCAAACCCCATGTGAAAGAACACCAATCACCATTTGGTACCCGGCATAACGCCATCCTATCCAATAAAACTGATTGTATATATGTAAGTAAATGAAAAGGAGTATTGTTGCAGCCAGATAGCGATAAAACATCAGGGTAAATGGTCCGGCATAAGGTAATCCGTATTCAGCTCCAATAAATCCTGTGTTCCACAAAATTACGAAGCCGGTTATCAGCCAAAAGTTCTTTTTATTGCAATAGACTTGCATGTGTAGCCTTCCCATATGTAGCCCTGCTGCTCAGAAATGCAGAGGCAGGGGAAAATTAGCATCATGTTCTCCTTGTACCTGTCATGTTAACTTCAGAGGGGCCGTCATGCTTCGGATCAAAAATCCTTCCAGCTTCTGTATAAGCATTGTTGAAAGATTCAATATCCGGGAAGATCTGCTTCTCAAATTCATCCCAATGCGCTTCATCCTTCAAAGGGTCTGTCTTTTCATAACGTTCCTTCACCTTATCACGCAACTGCTCCAATTCCTTGAGCTTCTCTTCGAATGTCGATTTGAGCTTGTCATCCACCGGTTTCGATTTCAACTGCTGTATTTTGAAATTCAGTTCCTTAATGGTTTTTTCTGCTTTTCTTTTCAATAATTTAGTATCCATTGCCATTTTTTTAAAAATTCATTATACTAACGATTCGTCTGTTCTACCTTCATGGTGATAATATCATGCCAAAAAAGATGAAATGCTTCCTAACGTCTGTAAGCATTGCCATATTTGAAATTAAATTTAACCCTTCAAGAAATGATTGCACGAAACAATCCACATATTGTGTAAGATTTTTCCCAAAATGTAGAGGTAGTTCACACGCTGTAAGTGCAGGTGGAGGGATAAAAATTGGTCCGTTTAATGTCAATGCCGCCCGAATAAATCTTCATATGTATTAATTCTTTATTTAAATAACTGTTATATAATGCTATAACTATCGTTCTTACTTCAAGTGACTAGTTGCCTCACCCCATAATTATTTTTTAAAGGAGGTTCGGCGAGCCCTTCATCGAACAGTGCGCTACCGAACCATTTATACATGTCCTTTCCTGCCTGCCGGCAGGCAGGTGTCTTTGCACCGCTATAATATCTATTCCCAATGATTAGGGGTTCATAGTGTTATAT
>CAYSMO010000099.1:0-9098 GCA_964432125.1 uncultured Bacteroidaceae bacterium
GGTCGATTTTGCCACCTCCGGGTAATGGATATTGTAAAAAGGAAGGATATAAAGCTCATCCCAGAAGATATGTCCGCGGTACGCCTCCCCGTGCAGTCCCCTCGGCGGAATGCCCGCATCCAGTTGCGCATGGTGCGGTGAGGCGGTAACCATCATATGGTACTGGTGCAGATGCAGCAGCCGTTGCGCGTTGCGATCCCCCGTTACCTTAATATCGATTCTGTCCCAGATGGCTTTCCATGCCGCGACCGATTTTCTCAGCTCATCGTTGAATCCTTCTACGTCGTTGATTGCCCGCACTGCATCCCGGATCGGATCTTCCGAGTCGTTCTGCATGGTGGTATAGATCGTTACCATCTTCTCGAGGTTGATCTCCTGGCCTTTTTTCGCCTCTACCTTGAAAAGTTCAGAGATCTTCGCACGCCCCGTTTTGATCTGGCTGTCGATATGGATCCTGTTCACCCGGTGCCGGGCCACCATGGCAATCTTTACATCCGAATTATTGGTCTTCACCAGCAGCTGCAGGATGCCATCCTTCGCGTTCTCGCTCACCGGCTCGAGGTGCTCCTGTTCAAGGTCGCTGTAGCGCTCCACGCCGGCGTTGATATGGTCGCCCGACAGCATCGACTGGATCTCCATCGGCTCAGAGTAGTTTAGGGGAGTGATGCTATAGCTGATCGCGGCCCGGTGCGGATCGTGCATGCCGGCAAAGCGGGTGGACCTGATCAGCGTACGGCGCTCTTCACTGTCGCATACAATCAGCTCCCTGGTGAGGGTACCGTTTCGCATATCGAGTCTCCGGTGAATTTTCTCGATCTGAAAAGCAGGATCGGGCTTGAACTCAAACCAATCGCCCCCGTTGATGCGAAAGCTCACCGGTAACCAGTTGGAGACATTCACAAAATCTTCATTCTCAATGTCCCTGTCGCCCACCTGCGATGTGCGCCTGTTAAAAAGTCCGGACATATAAGTTCCGGGGTAGTTCACTTCATTGGCCTCGCTCTCCTCCAAAGCACCGCGCGTACCGAAATAGCCATTCCCAATCGTGAGCAGAGCCTCTCTCGACCGTTCCTTCTCTTGGTCGTAATCATAATAATTAAGGCGGAACGAGTCCTCCTCAATACCGGTTTTGAACCAGTTGTCCAGGTCGTCCAGGGTAAGCTCGCCGAGATCCTCCACCACAATATCGCCGCCATTCATCTGAAGTTCCCTGACATTCTCTTCACGGGCAACCCCGATCGTCAAACCGAAATTTCCCTTTTTTCCTGCCTGAACGCCCGAAACAGCGTCCTCTACCACGATCGCCCGGTGGTACTCCACGCCCAGGTTATCGCACGCGGTAGTAAAGATATCCGGCTCCGGCTTCCCCTGTAATCCGATTTCTGCCGATACCACCCCGTCGACACGTGTTTCAAAATAGTGCAGCAGGTTGGCTGTCTCCAATACCGGCTTGCAGTTTTTGCTCGATGAGGCCACCCCGATTCTTACTCCGGCAGCCTTGAGCTCTTTGATCAGTTCTACAGTCGATTCATACACCGCAACTCCCTCCTCGTCAAGCACGAGATTGAAAAGCAGGTTTTTCCTGTTCCCGAGCGCACAGACCGTCTCCTTTTCCGGATCATCCGACGGATCGCCGAAAGGGATATCGATACCCCTCGATTTCAAAAAGGAATCCACCCCTTTGTACCTCGGTTTACCATCCACATATGGCAGGTAATCATCTGCATGGGTAAACTCCCTGAAAGGCTCGTCAAAGCGCTCTTCGCGGGAACGCAAGTATTCGTCAAACATCTTTTTCCAGGCCGACCCATGGACCAAAGCGGTTTTGGTTATCACCCCATCGAGATCGAAAACAACTGCATCAAATTCTGCCATATCTATACTATTTATTGGTTTACAATTAGTCTTTGCAAGAACCGATCTACGCTTCGCTACGGTTCTTATCAAAGACTGAAAATAACTTGGTCTTCTTTCAGTTACTAATTATTTGTGCGTTCAAGGTACCGATTTTTCCTGTATGATTCAACTCTTTTTTATTCCTGTCTGATCCTGAAAAGGAGATCATCCCTCTTTTTCCTTAAAAAAATTTACTATATTTAGTGTCATAAAGAGAATATAAGCATATTTTGTCCTTAGTGCAAAGTATCATCCAAACCGGTTCAGTGAATATGATCCGGTAAACATTATTACTGAAAACATCGGTAATCTTTCTAATTTCAAAGATATGAAAAAGCTTTTCCTTGCCTCAAATCAAATTCCAGTTAACATCAGCAAAACCGGGGATCAGTTTCAGATTGAATCAGCAGATGAACTAACCGTGTCCGGACTGAAAAATTTTTATAAGCAATTTCAAACCAAATGGATCGGACTCACAGGACTGGAAGAGGTCGACCTGGACCGGAAAGATATGCAGAACCTTGAAAGCAAACTTTTGGACCACAGGTGTATTCCAGTCTTTCCAGATCCGGTCGACTACCAGGATTACCTGCACGGTTTTTCAAGAAACACCCTCTGGCCCCTCTTTCATTATTTCATTCAATACACAGAATACGAGGACCATGAGTGGAATGCCTATGTAAAGATCAACCAACTCTATGCCGAAAAGATTCTCCAGCTTGTAGACGATGGAGATACGGTCTGGATCCATGACTTTCATTTGATGCTGCTTCCGGGCCTGCTGAAGGAGAGGATGCCCAGGTTAAGTATCGGACTATTTATCCATATCCCGTTCCCGTCGTTCGAAATTTTCCGGTTGCTTCCCTGGCGGGAGCAAATTCTCGAGGGAATGCTCGGGGCCGACCTGGTAGGTTTTCATACCTACGATTATGTGAGGCACTTTCTAAGTTGTGTGCGACGGATTTTCGGCTACGATACAGTATTCAACCGCATTCGTATCGGTGAAAGAACAATGAAAGCGGATGCATTTCCTAAAGGGGTCAATGCAGAGCATTTCAGTCTAAAAGCAGAAGAGCATGCCAGCTCTGATTCCGCTGCAGATTCCGAGACAGGAAAACTGATAAAACACCTGGGCGACAATAAACGCAACGAAAAGATCATCCTCTCTATAGATAAACTGAATTATACCAAGGGAATCCAGGCCAGGCTCCGCGCCTTTGAGCTCTTTCTGGAAGAGAACCCGGAATACCTGGAAAAGGTGAGCTTTATCCTTTTGGCACTGATATCCGGGGAAAAAAGTCCGTTCTATGAATCCCTGAAACGCGAAGTGGATGAGCTGGTTGGAAGGATCAACGGAAACTACGGCACCATCACATGGATACCTGTGAGGTACATGAACCGGGAATTCCCCATGGATGAACTGATCGATATGTACGCGATGGCTGATATCGCACTGATTCTTCCGCTGCGCGATGGTATGAATATGGTAGCCAAGGAATTTGTTGCCTCCCGCTTTGATAATAAAGGCGTGCTGATACTCAGCGAGATGGCCGGGGCATCGAAGGAGATGCATGAAGCGCTGATCGTAAATCCGAATAACCTGGGCGAGGTCGTTGTTGCCATAAAAGAGGCGCTTCAGATGCCTGAAGAGGAACAAAGCAGGCGAATAAAGGTGATGCAGGAAAGACTGAAGCGATATACGGTCGAACGATGGGCGAATGAATTTATCAACAGCCTGGGAAGCGTCATTGCATCACAAGAGACCTCCCTTACCAGGAAGATCAGCTCCGGACATGTCAAAAAGGTTGTTGATGCTTACAGAAAAGCTGAGAAGAGAATGATTTTTCTCGATTATGACGGAACACTTTCGGGATTCAAAAAAGACCCGGAAGATGCGAAGCCTGACCAGGAACTATACGATATCCTGGAAAAGCTGGCGAATGACCCGAAAAATACCCTTACGATTATCAGTGGCAGAGACAAAGAGACGCTTGGCCGGTGGTTCGATAATGACTGGAATATTCATTTTATTGCAGAACATGGGGTCTGGCTTAAAAACCCCAGGCAGGAATGGCATATGCTGGAACAGATCGACAACCAATGGAAGGAGTCGGTACAACCCCTGCTCGAATATTATGTGGACCAGACACCCAGATCGTTTATTGAACACAAGAATTTTTCCCTCGTATGGCATTACAGGAATGCCGATCCCGATCTGGGCGTGCAACGTGCCTGGGAGCTGAAGGATGAGTTGCGGACCCTCACCTCAAATTTGAACCTGGAGATCATGGATGGTGACAAGGTACTTGAGATCAAGTACTCAGGAATTAACAAAGGAAGGGCAGCCATGCAGAAGATAGGGAATATCGATTACGATTTCATCTTTGCCATAGGCGATGACTGGACCGACGAATACACTTTTGATGCCATGCCGGAAAAGGCAATTACCATTAAAGTCGGGGCCAAAACCACCAGTGCGAAATACTATATTGAAGGAGTAGAAAAGGTTCGCGAACTATTAAGTTGCTTTAACAAGCAGGATTGCGATTGATTGAATCCATTTTGACTTAAATTAATTTATGATACCACATAATTGCTATATTTGGCTTACCGTAACCAGCGACCTATTGCAAAAAGAGTTTTAAAAATCTTCTCTTGCAATACGTTTATCGAAAGCTAAGTATAAGTACAACCAATAAATAACAAAAAATGAAAACAGACAGAAGAAAATTTATCAAGCGAACAGGAACCGCAGCCGCCGGACTCATGGCAGGAGGAATGGGCATTTCAGCCAAAAGTTACAAAAATATACTTGGTGCAAATGACCGCATCCATGTTGCCATTATCGGACTGGGACGCAGGCTGGGAGCCTTCCCGGAGGCCATATCAAAACAGAGCAACAACATTAAGCTCTCCTACCTCTGCGATGTAATGCCTTCGCAAATGGATAAGGCTGCGGCCTTGTTTGAAGGTAAAATTGATTATAAACCCACATTGGAAAAGGATCTGAGGAAGGTATTTGCAGACAAAAAGGTAGACGCAATTTTCAATGCCACGCCCGACCATTGGCACGCACCGGGCTCCATCATGGCCATGAAGGAGGGCAAACATGTCTATGTTGAAAAACCTGCCAGCCACAACTTAAAGGAAGATGAAATGCTGGTAGCCGCTCAAAAGATGTACAACAAGGTCGTTCAGATGGGGACCCAGCAACGGTCATCGGGCCATACCATAGAGGTTATCCAGGCAATCCATGATGGTGAAATTGGCATTCCCTATAAAGCCATTGCTTTTTATACCAATAAGAGAGGGCGGGTTCCGGTACAGAACCCGGCAGCAGTTCCCGGGGGGCTTGACTGGGAACTGTTCCAGGGACCGGCACCCAGAAGAGAATACACGGAAGAGACATGGAATTACAACTGGCACTGGTATGGATGGGATTACGGAACTGCAGAATCGGGAAATAACGGTACCCATGAAATGGACGTTGCCCGCTGGGCACTGCAGGTAGGTTACCCCAACAGGGTGGATATAGATGCGATGAAAGGGCAGTTTCTGGATGATGGATGGCAGATGTACGATACCATGGATGCAATCTATAAATTCGATGGCAACAAATCCATCAAATGGTCGGGATACAGCCGGAACGGTTTTGATATCTACAAGGGTGGACGCGGAACAATCATCTACGGCAGTGAAGGCAGTGTGTTTGTGGACCGGGGCAGGTACATGATCTATGATCGGAGTGGAAAAATGATGAAAGAAAGCAATTCAGCCTCCAATGAAGCGGGAACTGCACTTGGCGGAGGCGGTGATACCACCACCCGGCATATTGAGAACTTCTTCGGAGCCATCCGGGGCAAGGAAAAACTCAACGCACCTATATCCGATGGAGCGATCAGCATGTCTATGGTTCACTATTGCAATGTGGCGTACCGCATTAACAGCGGCTTTGATGTTGACCAGACAACTGGAAAGATGAAAAACGACAGTGCCATGAAACTTTGGGGAAGAACCTATGAACCGGGCTGGGAACCTGTGATATAGAAACTTTCCCGCATAATTACTGACAAGACATTCCAAAAGATCAATATTATCCCGAATGCCTTAACTCCTCGTTCAACCGGTCTTTCAAAAATATTTTAATAAGCGACTGATAAGGTACGTCCCTTTTACGGGCAAGCATTTTTAGTTCATCCAAAATATGCTCCGGCAAACGCAGCGAAATGGTTTTCGTGGAAGGTTGCAGGTTGGGAAAAACTGCTCTTTCTGCCTTTTTCCAATCCACGTATTCTGCTGAATCATTGACAGCCCAGAATTCCCTTTCGTCTTCTTCGGTTTTAAAATCAGGTATTTTTTTAAGCTTGCTCATCGTATATTTTCCTTTCGTTTTTATTCATGTCCCTTGCTGAGATCACTCTTATCAGGTTTTTTCTTACCGTAAAAACCAGATACAAATATCGGCTACCATCTGTTTTTCCAAGCAAAAACCAGCGTTGTTCTTCTTGCGAATGTTTTAAATCATTAAAAACGACTAATGGTTCATTAAAAAAAACCTGTTCACACTCGCCTTGTTTAACCTGATGCCGCAACCAGTTTTTCAGCGAGTTTCCCTCGTCCCATTCAAAGCCGGTACAATTATCTAACATTCTTTTCATGTATATTGCAAATATATACAATTAACCCCTTCAAAAATTAATTCTACGTATAAAATATCGAATTATTTTTACCTCCGATAACGGACCGCATCTCGAGGGTGGTGCCGATCCAGGTTATGAAAGAGATGCTTATCAACGGCTCCTATGCCACAATCACAGTTTTAAATATGGCCGACTGGATGGAAGATGATGGAAAGGAGAGATTCCTACTAAAAAATCTATCCCACGATTAGCATATCATTTCTATAAAAAAAATAGTATTTTTGCAGCGAAAACAAAGTTCGGGGTATAGCGCAGCCAGGTAGCGCGCGTCGTTCGGGACGACGAGGTCGTGAGTTCAAATCTCGCTACCCCGACTTTTTACTCTTAATTTCTTTGATAAACAGTGTTTTTCGACAACGAATCCAATACATATTAAAATACCTGATTTTTATGATTACACGAATTTTGAAAATGGCTCTGTTCAGTATGGTTGTAGTATCTGTTTCAGCTTGCCAGGAAAAGGATAATTCTAATTCCGGAACCGAAGCCAGCCTGTTTTGGAAAAAAGACTCCTTACAGGTTAATGAAATCATCTCTGAAAAGGCAAATCAATATCAAACTATCGGGCATCATGGACCGGCAATTGAAAATGTGTATTTTGCCCTGCGCATGTATTTTAATAATAGTGGAGCTATTGATGTGTACTCGAAACAACAAACAGCCCTGGAATTAAAAAGAGCTTATTGGTATCCGGATTCTTCTCAGCAGGTGAACGGGTATGGCAGCGACCAATACAAGGTAGGAAAGACCCTTGGCCTCGGAGGCATTCGGTTATGGGATGGCGAAAATGTAATTAATCCTGTAGCTACAAAAGGTCGGATTGCCAGAATTGCTGATGAGGGCCCATGTTCCATCATGGAAATGATGTCGTTGGGTGTGCCCTATAAAAACGATACAATTGATTTACTTACACGTGTTAGCATATTTGCCGACAACCGTTTTGCCCGGGTTGATGCTTTTGCTTTGTGCAATCAGGAAGTTCAATTTGTGACCGGAATAAATTTCCATACCAATCATCATGTTCTTCAAGAAGAAGGATATATTATTTCATGGGGCAAGCACCCGGAAGATGTAGCCCTTGATCCTGCTGAACTGGGCGCTGCTATCTGTTATGATATGGCAGGTTTTGTCCAAATTAATAACACAGATAACCAGGTGCTATTAATTTCAAAACCTACCAAACAGCTAAGAACTTACATTACCACGGCAAGCAGCAAAGAGAAAAACATCAATACGGTGGGGGCATTTACAAAACTGGTAAAAAATTACAAAATGCCTTAATTGATCATGGGATTCGTGTTGGATATAGAACGTTACATGCAAATGCATATACTATATTTCCATGGCTGGGTCCCAATGGAGAAGTTTTATAAAAATATGCTTGTCTGGGACCTATCGCCTTCAATGAAATTCATTCCATTAAATACTTTTTGCATTCCCTCTCCAATTGCTTCCGGTCGACCGGCACCACGCCCGATTTTTCACATACCTGACCGCCGGCCAGGTTGGCAACCGCGGCCGACTGACGAAAAGTCATGCCGCAGGAATAGCATAGCGCCAATACACTGATTACCGTGTCACCAGCTCCGGACACATCGGTAACCTCGCGTTTTACAGCAGGGATATGCAGATGGCCATCGGCCTCTACGACCAGGACCCCTTTGCTCGAAAGTGTTACCATCAGTGCATCAATTTGTTGCTTGCTCCTCAACCGCTCACCTTCACTGACGAGCTTTTCAATATCTGCCTTTTCCGCTTCAGATTGAACACCCTTTACAAATTCTTTCAAATTAGGCTTGTAGATCGCAATGCTGCTGTACTCCATAAAATTCCGAAATTTCGGGTCGGCCAATACCGGGATCTTCACCTTGTTGGCGAGGTTCACAACACGTGAAATAATTGCCTTCGTAACCACCCCTTTGTCATAATCCTGAAAGACAATCGCATCTATTCCTCCTGTCTCAATCAGTCCCAACACCATCTCAACGAAACTGTTCTGCACCCGCTTCGATAATGCGTTTTCAATCTCCTCGTCGATTCGCAGCAGGTGCCTGAACCCAGAAATCACCCTGGTCTTCTGTGTAGTTACCCTGTAATCATCCATCGTAATCCCCACATCAGAAAGATTCTGCTCCTCCATCAGGTCCAAAAAAACCGATCCCTTCTCATCACCGCCGATCACCGAGCAGAGGATCGGTACAGCACCAAGGGCCTTCACATTCAAAGCCACGTTGGCTGCACCACCGAGTCTGCTCTCCTCAACGATCTCAGAGACAATCGGTACCGGAGCTTCGGGAGATACCCGCTCCACCTTTCCCCAAAGATAGGTGTCGATCATCACATCACCAATAATCAGTACCCGCTTGTTCCGAATACGCTCAAAAAAACCTGGGAAATCAAATCCTTCAAACATGCAGTTGGTCTTAAAAAAGTTTTGGCAAAGATAAAATTTTAATCACACCTTTACTGCGGATCCACATCAACGTTCCTCCTGATCTGCCT
>CAYSMO010000100.1:0-9070 GCA_964432125.1 uncultured Bacteroidaceae bacterium
ATGAGGAACTGTATTTTCAATACAACTAAAAAATGGTTTATCTTTTTTATATACTTGTAATGCATTTAACCATTCATTCTTAGGCATAATGCTGCAGTAAATCGGCGTAAAAGCATCTTCACGTGTACTTATTAATTCTTTTACATTTGATACTTTATACGTTTCAATATCTTTTGAGCGAGGGGGGGCATCTATTTTTAACACCTCTACTAGACTATATTTCTTATCATCAGGCATCCAATGAATGCAGTTGCATGATATTAATGAAACATCCATATTTGACTTAATAGCATGCAACATCAAGTTAATCGAGTTTTCTATTAAAACATCATCACTGCCTATAAGCCAAACAAATCTGCCTTTTGAAAGAGAAATTGCTTTTTCCCAATTGGGTACCATTCCAATATTTGCAAGGTTTCGATGTATTATAAATGAGTAGTTTTTAGGTAAACTTTTCAGGAATTTATCTGTACCATCGTCCGAATTATTATCAGAAATACATATTTCTACATCCTCCCACTTGATGGATTGTGAAATAATGGATTCAACTAATAATTTTAATTCGTTTACTCTGTTAAAAGTTGGAATACATATAGACAGTAATTTGTCTCTTTTTGTACTCATTATCTCTACAGATATTAATATAACAAATTGTCAACATTGTATATATTCTTACTTTCCAACTCACTCCATGTCTTATTTATTACATCGTAGTCAGCATATACTTTTACGTCTTCTTTAGATATTAAGTATTGAATCAATAAATCAACACGTGGATCAATTTCTTCAGAATAATCCTTAACCACATTTAAAAAAGGATCACTTTTAACATAATTAAAATCCGCTTTTTGGGACATCAAAGATGTGTTTTCTTGCTTGATTATAAATTCCTGTTTTTGTGTCCTGGAATCTATTGAAATATTGACTTTTCGATGTTCTGAATTTTCTATTACTGCATTCCTTTTACTGATATCATTTTTATTCTCCCCAAAACTTTCAGAATGAATTACATTTCGGAATCCTAGAACGGAAAAAAATGCAATTATATGTATACCATAAAATCGAATGGCTCCCCCTCCTTTATCATGATATCTTTTCCAATTGTTTACGTTTTTTCGGTAATGGTAGGCACAGAAGTTCCATCTCAAACTAATGTTATTTTGAATATTCCCCTTTTGCATAAGTTGAGACAGATGAAGTGCCCAATCAGTGTATTGAAAGGTATAACCAATACGGTATTGTTTACCTGAATAACTAAGTTGGTTTAAAAGCTTTACTGAATTCGAAGGATCAACGGCCAATGGCTTTTCCAAATAAAGTTTGTGTATATTATCATAATCCAATATATCGTGTATTATATGTTCCTGCTTTAATGGAGGTAAGGCTATAATAAGGGTATTGATTTTGGAATAAAGTTCCTTTTCACTATCAACCCATGATATATGTTTTGCATAGTTTTTAAGCTCATTTCTTTGATCGAACTTCTGTCGATAACACAATGGTAGTATTACATTTTCCTTTAAACCATCTATTACTGCTGGTAAATACCCATACAAGCCAAACCCAGAACCAATAATACCTACCATTAATTAAAGTCAGCTGAGGATAAAATGTCAATTATTTCTCCTTTGAAACCTTTCTTTTTCAAATAAGCTTTTATTTCATCTGAAATATGCCATGCAAGATTTAACAAAGGGAAATCTAAATTATTCTTCTTAAATAATTCATCATCCGATACAATTTGAATCCGTGTTCCAGGTAAAAAATGGCCAATTTTCATCGATCCAGGCTTTTCATAAACACATTCGATCTCATCTTCACTTAAATTTAGCATCTTGATTAAAATTGCAGCTCTACCGGGGAATGCTTTTGCTTGAAGTTTTCCGCTTTCTTCTATAATTTTAAAAATCTGTGTTCGTTTAACATTCACCCATTTCAAAATATTCTCTTGCATTTTATCAAACTCACCTTCAAACTCCTTTTCTTTGGCTATAAGGTTGCTATTATCACCTATCAGTTTATGGTGTATAGTCTCATTGCCCATAAATATTCTAATATTTCCACCATATCGAGCTGGAAAAACCGCTCCCATTAGCTCTCTTTCAAGCGATTTTGCTATAAATTCAAATGATTTATAACTGTAGGTGCGGGGGTGTTCATGATAAAATGTATCAAATTGATTTTTTAAAAGAACTGATCCTAGATAATGATTTTCAATAATTAACACAGTCTTCTCAGACATCAGTCTTTTTAATGCTCGAATTACTTCTTCAAGATTTTCGATATGTGCAAAAACATTGGTAAATGTTATAAAGTCAGGCTTCTTATGGTGAGTCAAAAATTTCTCTACTGCCTCCTCCGATAAAAAATCATTGTATACAATATGTCCTGCTTCTATAGCATCTTTATATGAATCTGTAGGCTCTATTCCAAATGTGTTTAATCCCCTTATCTTAAAAAAGCTCAAAAGGCTTCCATCATTGCAGCCAATATCTAGCACATTTTTCCCATCAAGACTGCCAAAAAGCTGTTCACATGATAAAACTAAACTTTCCATACCATTCAATACATCCGCGGTAAAACGGGAGCGATAATGATACGTTTTAGGGAACAATTCATGTTTTGGAACCTGATACTTCTGATGAGCTGTAAAACAATTATTACAATATACTATTTCAATAGGGTATTCATTACAAACCCTCATGCTGTCGATCTCAATCAGATCGTCGCACATCGGGTGGTTGCCCAAATCCAATACGGTTCTGAGATTTGTATTACCACAAACTTCACAATGATCAATTGGAACTGTATTGCTATTATTTCTATTCAAACTCATTATAATAATATAGCTTTTAAACTTTTAAAAATTTATAAAAGTATTATTTATAAAACTCGGCTATTTGATTTAGACACATTGGTCTAATATCATGCGTAATTATCAATTCTTTATTGAATTGTATAATTGAGTTCAATGTTTGAGTAATATCCCATTTAGACTGCCAACCCAACAAAACATTCGCTTTCGAACAATCAAGCTTTAAATAAGATGCCTCATGGGGCTGTTGATTGTCATCGATTTCATATCCGGCTTCCTCGCCCCACTTCTCACACAAGGCTCGCACTATCCACTCTACAGGTTTGGCATCCCGGTCATCGGGACCAAAATTCCATGCCCCGGCGAAACCCCTTCCTTCTTCATATAGTTTTTGTATGAGCATAAGGTATCCTGTAAGGGGGTCCAACACATGTTGCCAGGGACGGACGGCATGAGGATGCCTTATTTTGACTTTTTCACCACTTGTAATTGCACGCATGAAATCGGGAATCAACCGATCTGTTGCCCAATCACCTCCGCCAATCACATTTCCAGCACGGGCTGTAGCTATCATCACATCAGATTCTCCTTTACTACTAAAAAATGAGGTTCGAAAGGCAGCACTGACCAATTCAGCACAGGCTTTACTGTTCGAATAGGGATCATGACCGCCCAAACGGTCGTTTTCACGATATCCCCAATGCCATTCCCTATTCTCGTAACATTTATCGGTAGTTACATTCAGCAAAACTTTTATATCCTTGGTATTTCGCACCGCCTCCATCAGGTTTACCGTTCCCATCACATTGATTTCATAGGTCTCTCTTGGGTTTATATATGAATCTAACCTGACCGTTAATATAAGAAGAATAGTCCGAGACCAAAAACGCACAAAGATTAGCTAGTTCTTGGTGTTCACCTGTACGCTTGAAGGGTACACGCTTAGAAAAGTCAAACTTATCCTTGAGGTCATCGGGGAAAAGGCGATCCCACGCACCTTTTGTTGGGAACGGACCGGGCGCAACAGCATTTAGGCGAATCCCGTAGCGTGTACCCCACTCGGCCGCTAACGAACGGGTCAGGGCATTTACACCAGACTTTGCACAAGCCGAAGGTAAAACGTAACCCGAGCCTGAGTCGGCGTAAGTCGTCGTAATGGAAAGTACTGTCCCTTTTTGTTTATCTGCTATCCAGCGTTTACCCAACTCAAGGGTAAAGTTAATCGAACCTTGAAGTACAATCCCAATGATTGCCTCAAAAGCACGATGTGAAAGGCGCTCGGTAGGGCTGATAAAGTTGCCCGCCGCATTGTTGATCAAAACATCAATGCTCCCGAATTTCTCATAGCCTGCGTCAATAGTAGCTGTCACCTGATCGTACTTACGAACATCACCAGGTACGGGAAGCACCTGTCCACCGGTTTGTTCTGCCATTTCCTCGGCAGCTTTTTTCAAGACTTCCTCACGACGACCTGTAATGATCAGGTTCGCGCCTAGTTCGAGAAAATAGGTACCGATAGATCGGCCCAGACCCGTGCCGCCTCCTGTAATCAGTGCGGTCTTTCCTTTCATTGCTTCCGGCTGAAGCATTGCTTGGTTGTACATGTTGTGTTATTTGTTGTGAAATAATTTTTGGGGAAGTTAGCACAAAAACTCAGTATTTCATAGCTCAGGAGCCGCTGAAGTACCGCCGAAAACGCGAACTTCGCTATCTTTATCGCTATGCAACTCGAAAAAGCAATAAAAGCCGCACTTTTGGGCATAGCCGTAGGCGATGCCTTGGGGGTTCCCGTAGAGTTTAAATCTCGGAAGTATCTACAAAAATATCCCGCAACCAATATGCAGGGCTATGGGACGTACAATCAGCCACCAGGAACATGGTCAGACGATAGTTCGCTCACATTTTGTTTAGCTGAGAGCCTTTGTCAAGGGTATGACCTACAAGATATGGCAGAAAAATTCATCGCTTGGGCAAATGAAGCCTATTGGTCGGCACGGGGCGAAGTATTCGACATTGGCATTACGACAGCAAAAAATATCTCAGAGCTGAGCGAGGAATACGATGATTTGGAGAAACTCAAACGTCGAAAATGTGCTGCTCAAGACACGGATAATGGTAACGGTGCGCTCATGCGAATACTGCCACTGCTTTTCTTTATCAAAGGTAAATCAACAGAAATCCAGTTTGAAATGATCTGGGAAACTGCCGCCCTGACGCATAAGCATATTCGATCTGCCTTAGCTTGTTTTTTGTACTTGAAACTGGCAGAATATCTTCTGGATAATGAGTCAAAGGCTACTGCTATGACTGCGGCACAGAGCGATTTAAAACAACTTCTCGAAGCTCATTCGATCGCTCAAGAGGAACAAGAGCATTTCACACGCTTACTGAGTGCTGACCTTCACTTATTACCAGAGGCAGAAATAAAGTCTGATGGTTATGTGGTACATAGCTTAGAGGCAGCACTTTGGTGCTTTTTACGCGAGAATACATACGAAAAAACGGTACTCACAGCCGTTAATCTCGGCAAGGACACCGATACGACCGCAGCTATGGTAGGCGGATTAGCAGGCTTACATTACGGATTAGAAGCAATTCCTGAACTTTGGCGATTTAAATTGGCTCGTTTAGCTGACATTGAGGACTTAGCAGCGCGTTTTGCAAAGGCTGTTTTAGTACATTAACAAACGTAATTTCACATTTTTAGTCTGATCAATCATTTATCCCTATGAAAAAAATACTCATCCTCAACGGACCTAACCTCAACCTTTTGGGCAAGCGCGAACCCGAAATCTATGGTACTACGAGCTTCAAAGACTTCTTTGAGGCCTTAAAAACTGATTTTGCAAGTCTTCAACTCGAATATTTCCAATCTAACCACGAAGGCGAACTGATTGATAAGCTTCATGAAGTTGGCTTTTCCTATGATGGTATTATTCTAAACGCAGGAGGTTATACTCATACCTCAGTGGCTCTACGCGATGCAATTTCGGGAATCGCTACGCCTGTCTTGGAGGTGCATATCTCACAGATTTATGCAAGGGAGAAATTTCGGCATCAAAACAGGGTCGCGCCCGTCTGTGTGGGTAGTATTTCGGGCTTGGGATTAGTAGGTTATCGCCTTGCCTTGAATTATTTTGAGCAGAACTAAGGAGCGGACACATTTTTGTTTAGATTTGCGTAGTTTTTTTATCTAAATTTTCGTGCCCTTAGACACAAAGAATTTTTTATCCTTTTATGGCCCTATTTGACTGGTTTACTAACGACATTGCCATTGACCTCGGCACTGCTAACACCTTGATCATCCACAAAGGAAAAGTGGTAGTGGATGAGCCTTCTATCATTGCCAAACACAAACGCACAGGAAAAGTCATTGCTGTGGGACGTGCGGCCATGCAAATGCACGAAAAGACGCACGAGAACATCAAGACGATTCGTCCCTTGCGCGATGGTGTAATTGCCGACTTTGACGCGGCGGGAGATATGATCAAGGAGTTTATTAAAATGGTGATGGAAAACAACCGTCGTCTCTTTAATAATCAGCATCGTATCGTGATTTGTATTCCTTCGGGTATTACGGAGGTGGAGAAAAAGGCAGTGAAGGAGTCCTCAGAGCAGGCGGGTGGACGAGAAGTGTATATGATCATGGAGCCTATCGCAGCCGCTATTGGTATCGGTATTGACATCGAACAACCGATGGGATCAATGCTTGTGGATATTGGAGGGGGAACGACAGAAATTGCCGTTATCGCACTTTCAGGAATTGTCTGCGATCAATCAATCCGTACAGCAGGGGACGTGTTTAGCCGTGATATTTTGGAATATATGCGTCGGCAACACAACCTTTTGGTCGGGGAACGGACCGCAGAGCAAGTCAAAATTCAGGTAGGTGCTGCCATGGCAGAGCTTGATGACCCGCCAGAAGACTACTCGGTACGAGGGCGTGACCTCATGACAGGCATTCCGAAGGTGGTAAAAGTCTCGTACAGTGAAATTTCGTTTGCCATTGATAAGTCCGTCTCCAAGATCGAAGAGGCTGTACTTAAAGCACTCGAAGACACACCACCCGAGTTAGCCGCCGACATTTACGAACGAGGAATTTATTTGACAGGTGGCGGTGCTTTATTACGTGGATTGGATAAGCGTCTGGGCATCAAGACTAAACTTCCGATTCATATCGCGGACGATCCTTTGCGCGCCGTTGTACGCGGAACGGGTATCGCACTCGCTAATATTAAAAAATATCGAGCCGTATTGCTATAACATTTTAGGGAAATATGCAGCAACTGCTCAGTCTTTTTTACAGCTACCGAATTACGCTGCTATTTCTCTTTTTGCAGGGTATTACTTTTCTATTGATTTATCAAAATAACCGCTACCAACGGCTCGTCTGGCTCTCTTCTGCCAATCAAGTCACGGGAGGTACGCTACGCCTGCAAAATAAGCTCGAAGACTACACCAAACTTGACGATATCAACGATAGCTTATCCCGTACAAATGCTGATTTACGGCGGCAACTCCAAGACTTCAAAGCACAGATTCCCATAGCGGGATTGGACTCTAGCCGACAAGGAAACTTTGACTTTTATCCTGCTAAAGTAATTCAGAGCACAACGCGTTTTACCCAAAATTCCGTCACGATAGACCGTGGGAGTAAGCACGGAGTTCGCTCAAAAATGGCTTTAATCACTGCTAAGGGCATTATTGGACGAATAGATAAGGTCTCTGAAAACTTTGCTACTGTTTTACCTATCATCAGCACGAGAAAAGGAGCAGGGGCTTTCGTCAGGGTGAAAGGGGGCAATACGGGATTTAAGACGCGTTGGCAGGGAGATGACTACCGCTATATCAATTTAAGCTACGTGATGCGATCTGCCCAGATGCAGGTAGGAGATACGATTGTTACCTCGGGAGAAGATGAAATCTATCCCGAGAATCACCCCGTCGGTACGGTCGTTGAGATAAACCAAGAATCTACGGACTCTCAGTTGGAAGTAAAAGTAGCACTTTTTGTAAATTTCGGACAAATTGATTATGCTTACGTTATCAAGAATCATATGAAACCTGAGTTCGATGCCCTGAAAATTACAGGGGAAGAGGGAGAAGAAAAGTAAAGTGAACGCAAAAAAGTTTCTTTGTCTATGAAATGTAAAAACTGTCATTCGACGCTCCAAGAGAAAGATTCGTACTGTGCAAACTGCGGTGCTAAAGTCATTCGCACACGTTTGACGACTAAAGGCTTGTTCTCAGATTTTTTGACACTTCTTTGGCTGGGGCAATCGTTACTTTGTAACGCTCTCTGGTATGATTGTACGCCCTCAGGTGGTATTAGGGGGATACGTAGAGGGCGTTCGGAAGCGTTACGTGAACCCCTTTACCTTTTTTGTAATCGGAATGACGATTTCTTTGGTATTGTTCAACCAATTTGATAAACAATATTTGGAATTGGCGATGCTTCCTGCCATGGCTCAGATTGAAGAAGATATTGAAGAGGCAGGCGGGCTGGAAGCTTACGAAGCCAAGCTTAGGGAGACCAAAAACCCGATGGGGCAAAGTAAGGAAGAGATCATTGCATTCAACGAAAATGTCCAAAAACAAGTAGTCAAGTATTACAACTTGTTGGCTTTGATTCTGATGCCTTTATATGCACTTTTGGCATGGCTTGTCTTCCGTAAGCCCCTAAACTACGCCGAGCACCTCATCGTTGGGCTTTACATTCAGGGGGTCACTTTTTGGGGAACAACGATCACCTTCACAATAGCCGTACTCACGAAGGCAACAGAAGTCTTTTACCTTTCGATTGTATCAACGATCATCTATTATCTCTATGCTTACACTCGCTTGTACGAGCTTTCTCCGGGCAAAATAGTACTGAGTTTACTTAAATTCCTCGTTTGGTTAATCGTACTGATTTTTGCCGCCGCACTTATTGGTATCGTTACAGGATTCATAATAGGGTTCCTCATGGTCATGACGGAGAAAATTCAAATCAATTAGCTTTTGCTGTTCCCTAAAGTGCTTCGTAACTTGCCTGTATGCCAATAGACTCGATTGACGATTATTTCTCGCATTGGGGCGCAAATGCACCAAAATCCTTTAACGCCGAAACAGAATTTACCCAAGAGTCAATCCCCGCACGGATTACGATGGGACGGTTTATTGCACTTGAACGTCATCTTAGCTTTGACCAGAAACGCTTCGCCCTAGACCAACACGGTTACTTTGCGCAAAAGCTTCAAAAGCGTCGCCTTCAAA
>CAYSMO010000101.1:0-9036 GCA_964432125.1 uncultured Bacteroidaceae bacterium
CCGCTCTGACCATCTCACCGCGATAGGTATCGCTCGAACTTACTGAAGGAATTCGAATTAGTTGTGACAGTTCACCTAGAAACCGTTCCTTATTACTCTCAATATACGCTTTTATCTGTTCCATATTAATCATTTATGTTTGAAATCTCTCAATATTAGCCCTTATGTTTGTCTAAACGACTCTAATGACAAACAATTATAATAATATCACTTAAAATTCTTTTTTCCAATCCTCGTAAGCTCCTTCAAGCGTGTTGTAAAATTCAGGACCAAAAACACGAATAAGCGCATCCTTTACAAACCTGAATACCGGCATATCGTACTCCTTCCCCAGCTTAATAGCCGGCCTGCATACATCCCACCTGTGATAGTTCAGTGCGATGTTTCCTCCTATTTTACTCAGCCTGATTGGGTACAGATGACAAGAAACAGGCTTTCGAAAATCAATATGGTCCGATTGAAAGGCATGTTCTATCCCACAACGGGCAATACCATTGTCAAAAACTGAATAGGCACAATCGTCATGTCCCATCAACGGGGTTACCCTGTCCCCATCACCATCAAATTCCCAGATCCCCTTCTCATTTATCGCCTCGATACCCTCCTTACGAAGAAATGGTTTGAGTTTTTCAACATTCATTTCAAGCAGTTTTGTCTCCTCCTCTTCCAGCGGTGCACCGGCATCACCGTAAACACAACACATTCCCTTGCATTTTTCGAGATGACAAACAAAATGGTTGCTGAATAGCTCTGTGCTAACGATCTTATCTCCTATCTGTATCATTGAAAACGCTTTATTCTACAAAATTGCAAAAAAAAACAAGGTTACCACCATTCCTGGACATAAAACCATTTGTTAAAAAACATAATTATCATTCACTCTTATAGTTCTCTTTATTAATTAATTAACTTTTTTTGTTTAACTTTTAATGTTAATTATTAAACATTCTGAATTGTTCTTTTGTTTACATATCAGATTAATAATTTAAACAATTTAATTATGAGAACAAAAAATTTACCTCAGGTTGTGAAGCTCTTCAATCAAAGAGTTAGAACTATGACCCTCTCAACGATCATTGCTCTTACAATGGCTATGAACGCTAATGCACAAACTACAGTTGTAGACATCGTAGTAAACAGTCCGGATCATGAGACGCTGGAATCTGCAGTTATTGATGCTGGCCTGGCCGGAACACTTAGCGGAGACGGTCCTTTTACTGTATTCGCCCCGACCGATGCTGCATTCGCTGCATTGCCAGCAGGTTTGCTGGAAGGATTGTCTGTTGAACAACTCACTGACATACTCCTTTACCACGTGATCGGTGCTAAGGTTATGTCCGAATCGCTGACTGACGGTCAGAATGCAACCATGTTCGAAGACACCGATGCGTTCATCTCCCTGTTCGATGGAAAAGCATACATCAACCAGGCAGAGATTACCATGACTGACATTGAAGCCGACAATGGGGTGGTACATGTCATCGACGCTGTGATTACCCAGCCCGCTTCTATCGTCGACATCGTGGTTAACAGCCCGCGTCACGAGACACTTGAAGCTGCTGTGATAGCTGCCGAACTGGCAGATGCACTTTCAGCTCCAGGCACTTTTACACTTTTTGCTCCAACTGATGATGCTTTCGCAGCATTGGGCAGCACCGTGAGCGAGCTATTGTTGGACCCTACTGGCTACCTGGCTGAGATACTCAAATATCATGTTGTTGGCGCCACTGCACTTTCTTCAAGCCTCTCTGATGGAGATTTCTTCACGACATTAAAGGGATATGACATAGATGTAACCATCACCAATGGTGACGTATTCATCAATGATGCGCAGGTTATCTTTACAGATTACAAAGCCCCTAATGGCGTAGTACATGTTATTGATGCAGTGTTGTTGCCGCCTGCAGATATTCAGCTTAGCGATAATGCCGAATATGGTTCTATCCTGACAGATGCTGATGGAAACACACTCTACTTCTTCTCCATGGATGCTGACGGATCCTCTTCCTGTACTGGAGGGTGCCTGGATAACTGGCCTGTTTTTTATCAGCCTTCTGCTGCTCCGGATGCAGGTTTAGATGCAGCTGACTTCGATGTGATCGACAGGGGAGCTGGCATAATGCAAACAACGTATAAAGGCTGGCCGCTTTATTACTTCGCAAATGACAATGCACCAGGTGAAACAAATGGTGAAGGAGTAGGCGATAAGTGGTTTGTTGCCAAACCTGATTACTCCATTATGCTCACTGATAATCAAATGGTCGGAGCTGACGGTACAAATTATAAAAGCGACTATACCGCGGGCGATGAAATTGTCCAGTATTTCACAGATGCTGAAGGCAATACACTCTACACCTGGATTAATGACAGATTCAAGAAGAATAATTTTACAAACAGCGATTTTTCGAACAATGATGCGTGGCCAGTTTATGAGGAGGATGGAATGGTTTTCCCATCCATTCTTGATGCATCCGAATTTGCTATGATCGAAGTACATGGGAGAAATCAGCTGACATACAAAGGATGGCCTTTATATTTCTTCGGCCAGGATGCAGCGCGTGGTGAAACCAAGGGCGTTAGTGTTCCTTCTCCGGGAGTTTGGCCCGTCGCCATGGCTGATATGATGCAAGCCGACTATGCGACAGTTGTTGATATTATTGTCAATAGCGATGTTCACACCAGTCTGAAAGCAGCCGTTATTGCTGCAGACCTGGCTGGTGCTTTATCTGGTGACGGACCATTTACCGTATTCGCTCCAACCGATGACGCTTTTGGCGAACTCGGCCAGGAAACCATCGATATACTGTTTGCTGATGCAACCGGAGCACTTGCAACCATCCTTCAGTACCACGTTGTAAGCGGAAATATCATGGCAAGCGACCTTTCCGATGGACAGATCACAACCATGTTAGAGGGCACCGATGCGTTCATCTCCCTGTTCGATGAAAAAGCTTATATCAACCAGGCGATGATTACCGTAAAGGACATCGAAGCCGACAATGGCGTGGTACATGTCATCGACGCAGTGATCACACAACCAAAGTCAATCGTCGATATCGTGGTCAACAGCCCGCGTCACGAGACACTTGAAATTGCAGTTAAAGCTGCTGAACTGGCAGATGCACTTTCAGCCGAAGGAGCATTCACGCTGTTTGCTCCGACCGATGATGCTTTTACAGCACTCGGTCAGGAGACCATTGATGCACTGCTGGCAGAACCAACAGGCGACCTGGCAGAGATACTGAAATACCATGTTGTAGGTGCAACAGCTTTATCAGGCATTCTTGAAAACGGAGATATGTTCACCACCCTGGAGGGATCTGATATTACTGTTACCATCACTGATGGCAATGTATTTATCAACGATGCACAGGTGGTCTTTGCAGATTACCAGGCTCCAAACGGTGTCGTGCATGTTATCGATGCAGTGATTACACTGCCCACTAATACAAGAGAAATTACCCTGTTTGAAAATACAAGGGTATATCCGAATCCTGCTACTGACCGGATCAATGTAAGTTTCGAACTGGTCAATACTTCTGAAGTTTCCATTGATATGGTGAACGTAACCGGTCAAAAAGTTGCCCAAAGATATTTAGGCAGACTTCCGGCAGGAACACATGATTATGTCATGGGTACCGAATTAATGGACAACGGAATCTATATAATCATTGTGAATTCTGGAGACAGTGCATTTGCGAATAAGGTGAGGGTTGTGAGGTAGCACGCTTCCCGATTTCACATCAGAGGCTGCATACAAATTTGTGTGCAGCCTTTTTATTTTTCATTTTGTTATCTCATCTTTGCAGAATGAGACGAATAGCCGCCACCATCGTGTTTATCCTTGTCACGGTCACCGGCCTTGCCCAGCAAAATATACTCGATCATCAGGAGACACAAGAAAAGGTGGAGCGATGTCTATATGCCACGTATGGTTTCAATTTCACTGAGGCAAAAGCTATCCAGAAAGAACTTGCAAAAGAGATGCCACAGCATCCGGTAGCCTGGTTCCTGAACGCGCTTATCACCTACTGGGAGTTTTTTCCGATCATGCCTGATGACCCGAATGCGAATGATTTTATTTCCAATATGGATCGTGCAATTGAACTGGCAGGCGATATGCTGACCAGAAATCCCGGAAGCATGGAAGGTGTCTTCTTTGACATGCATGCGAGGGCCTTCAAGGCGATGTTCTGGGCCGACAACGGTAAACCTGCCAAGGTGATTGCAGACCTGAACAACATGTACAGAAGCACGATGATTGGCATTGAATACAAAAAAACATTTAACGAATTCTACTTTAGCTCAGGTTTATACAACTACTATATTGAGGCCTATGTGGAAAAACACCCGAAGTACAAACCTTTGGCACTCCTTTTTAGAAAAGGAGATAAAGAGAAGGGGTTGGAAGAGCTTGAATATGCCATCAACAATACGACCTACATCAAACATGAGGCCAGGCTGTTCATGTCGTTGATCCAGTTGAACTATGAAAAAAACATGGAATTGGCACTCGAACATGCCGCACAGCTATACAATCTATTTCCAAAAAACATCTATTACGCCGGACAATACCTGATCATCCTCCTTCACAGTAAACAATATACAGTAGCCTCCGCTCTAAATGCTAAACTTGCCGAAAATAAAGAGCCCATTCACAGGATCATTTATCAAATGACAGAAGGATTTATATCTGAAAATCAAAAAAACGATCCGGTGCTGGCCAGCAAACAGTATAAAGAGGTAATCCGGCTTTCAGAAAAGCAGGGTCCCATCGCCCACCTGTATGCAGCAATTGCATATGCCGGCCTGGCACGCATCGCAGATAAAGATGGAGATCCGGCAACAGCCAGGAGGCACAGAAGAACTTCCTCCCGTTTATCAGATTACGAATTTATCCTGGATTTCAGATAATCGATATTCTGAACTGCCACAACCTGGAAACTACCCCTACCCCTTCACCGATTCCTAAAAAAAAGTCCCGATAATAACCGGGACCCTTTCTATTTACTGCGTCAGGAAGAAAACTCAACACCTTCGACTGTGCTTGATAAGAATTGAGTTTGCAACCAATACCTATGAGGAGTATTCTTCGATGATCCCCTTTACATCGTCGGGAGCCACCCGTCCATAAGTCTTCGCCCCCACCTGAACCACCGGTGCCAGTCCGCAGGCACCCACGCAGCGCAGGCAGCTTAATGAAAATGATCCATCGGGAGAAGTCTCTCCTACCTGAATATCCAGCTGCTTTTTAAATTCAGCCAATACATTCTCGGCACCCCGCACATAGCATGCTGTTCCGGTACAGATAGAAACAGGAAACTTCCCTTTTGGTATCATGGTGAAGAACGAATAGAAGGTAACCACTCCATATACCTTGGCCGCGGAGATCTGCATCTTTTCCGAAATTACCTCCTGGACCTCGGCAGGCAGGTATCCAAACTCACTCTGTGTTTTGTGAAGCACATTGATCAACTCGCCGTGCTCATTATTGAATTCATCACAGAAACTGTGGATCTTTTCAACTTGCTCTTTTTTTAACTCTACTTTTACGCTTGACATAATTCAGCTTTTTACTGTTGATCTATACTTCAAATGTTCTCTTTTTTCTCTCAAAATAGTGTGTGTGAAGCAGCTGGTGTGCCTTTTCACTCATCGGCTTATCAAGGAAATCCTCATAAAGCTTGATGATATATGGATTCTCATGTGATTTCCTGAGGACCTTTCCTTCATCTTCATCAAAGATGGCCTTCGTCCGTGCCTTCAGAATACTCGAATCACCGTGGTGCAGTGGCTGTCCACCGCCACCAATACAACCACCCGGACAGGCCATGATCTCAATGGCATGATATTCCGACTTACCACTCTTCACCTCCTCCAGTAATTTCCTGGCATTGCCCAATCCGTGTGCGATACCGATCTTGATCTCCAGTCCGTCAAAATCGACCGAAGCCGAGCGTATCCCCTCAAGGCCACGCAGCTGTTTAAAATCAATTGATTTCAGCTCTTTCCCGGTATGCAACTCGTAAGCCGTCCGTGTTGCCGCCTCGATCACCCCACCGGTGACACCAAAGATTACGGCTGCCCCGGTAGACTCACCCAGCGGCGCATCAAATTCACTGTCTTCCATATCCACCAGATCCATATTGGCCTGTTTGATCAGGTGCGCCAGTTCCCTGGTAGTAATGGAAAAGTCAACATCCGGATTGTCGTCCACCTTGAACTCGTCTCTCTGACATTCATATTTTTTCGCCAGGCAGGGCATCACAGATACCACCACCATCTCCTTCCGGTCAACATCAATCTTCTCAGCAAAATAACTCTTTGCAATGGAGCCAAACATCTGTTGGGGTGACCGTGCCGTTGAAGGAATATCTTTCATCTCGGGGAAGTGGTATTCAAAGAAATTCACCCATCCCGGACAGCAGCTGGTAAGAATCGGCAGCTTCACCTCTTTGTCACCATTCAGGTGCTTTGTGAGCCTGTCGAGCAACTCTGTTCCCTCCTCCATTATTGTAAGGTCGGCAGCAAAATCAGTATCAAACACATAGTCAAATCCAAGGTTCTTCAATGCAGTTACCATCTTTCCTGTAACCCGTGTTCCCGGCTTCATTCCAAACTCTTCGCCAAGCGCCGCTCTCACCGCCGGAGCCGTCTGTACCACCACCGTTTTCGTGGGATCGCTCAGCGCCTGTATTACATTTGGCGTATGGTCCACCTCTGTAAGTGCACCGGTAGGACAAACAGCTACACACTGTCCGCAATACGTACATGGAGAGTGCTCCAGGTTCATCTCAAAAGCCGGTGCTACCACAGCTTCAAACCCCCTGTTCACAGCATGCAATGCTCCTACAGTCTGAAAATCATTACACATCGTCTCACACCTCCGACACATGATACACTTGTCCAGATCCCTGATAATCGATGGGGATGTATCCACCCGGTAGGTCGACATCTCAGCATATTCATGGCCGGGAATATCCCTGATTCCAAGCCTGATTGCCATATTCTGAAGATCACAGCTACCCGACTTGGGACATACCAGGCAGTCTTTGGGATGATCGCTTAATATCAGTTCCATAACCGTTCTGCGCGCATTGATCACACGCATGCTGTTGGTCATTACCACCATACCCTCTGCCACATCCGTTGAGCAGGATGGCGCCAGGTTTCTTCGTCCCTCAATCTCTACAGAGCAGATCCGGCAACCACCGGGTTGATGCTCTATATTCAAATCTTTCAGGTCCATATAGCAAAGGATCGGGATTTCAATTCCCAACTCCTTTGCAGCTTTATATATTGTGGTTCCCTTAGGTACCTCAACCGTTTTTCCGTCTATCGTTAATTTTACTTGATCCATCTCTATTATATTATTTTAAGATAACTGCATCGAATTTACATTTCTCCATACAGGCACCACACTTGATGCAAATCGCCGGGTCAACAACGTGCAACTCCTTTCGCTCCCCTGAAATAGCTCCAACGGGACAGGCCCTTGCACATGCAGTACAACCCACACAATTTTCTTCCAGGATAAAATATTCCAGAAGGTCCTTGCAAACACCGGCAATACATTTCTTATCAACTACGTGCGCACGGTACTCGTCCATGAAATTGTCGAGTGTTGAGAGCACCGGATTCGGTGAACTCTGTCCCAGCCCACACAGTGAAGTATCCTTGATCACCTCACCCAGATTGCGCAACCTGTCGAGATCCGCTTCTGTTCCGTGACCAGTACATATCCTGTCGAGCAGTTCATAGAGTCTCTTGTTACCGATGCGGCACGGCGAACATTTACCGCACGACTCTTCAACTGTGAAATCAAGGTAGAACCTGGCAATCGACACCATGCAATCATCCTCATCCATCACGATCATCCCTCCGGATCCCATCATGGAACCATTGGCTACCAGGTTCTCATAATCGATCGGCGTATCCAGGTGCTTCTCTGTCAGACATCCTCCTGATGGTCCGCCGGTCTGCACCGCCTTGAATTTCTTTCCATCCTTAATTCCTCCGCCAATTTCAAAGATCACTTCACGCAACGTGGTTCCCATCGGCACCTCAATCAGTCCGACATTGTTAATCTTACCAGCCAGGGCAAACACCTTGGTACCGGTTGACTTTGGTGTTCCGATGCTGCTAAACCATTCGGCACCCTTCATAATAATGGCAGGCACGTTGGCAAGCGTCTCAACATTGTTGACATTGGTAGGCTTTCCAAGATAACCGCTTTCAGCCGGGAACGGGGGCTTCAGGGTGGGCTCACCGCGTTCACCCTCCATCGAGTGAATCAGCGCGGTCTCCTCACCACAAACAAATGCTCCGGCACCATATTTCATCCCGATATCAAAGTTAAAATCGGTACCCATGATATTCTTGCCCAACAGTCCGTATTCACGAGCTTGATTCAGAGCAATCTTCAATCGCTCGATAGCCAGCGGATACTCGGCACGAATGTATATATATCCTTCATCGGCACCGATGCAATAGCCAATAATCGCCATCGCCTCCAGCACTGAATGGGGATCGCCCTCAAGAATGGAGCGGTCCATAAATGCACCTGGGTCACCCTCATCAGCGTTACATACCACATATTTTTTATCTGACTTGTTGTTGCGGGCAAATTCCCATTTCAGTCCGGCAGGGAATCCCGCCCCACCACGGCCACGCAGTCCGGAGGCCTTTACCAGTTCAATGATCTCTTCGGGCGTTGATTCTCCGAGCACCTTTCCCAGGGCCATATACCCTTCCCGGGCAATATACTCATCGATGCTTTCCGGATCAATAAAACCGCAATTCCGCAATGCAATACGGATCTGCTTTTTGTAGAATCCCATCTTGGAGGAGTCCTCTACTTCATTTTTACTGTTTGGGTCCTTATACAGAAGGCGGGTCACTCTTCTACCCTTAACAACGTGTTCTTCAACAATATCCTCGGCATCTTCGGGTTTGACCTGTGTGTAAAATGTATTATCGGGCATTACCTTAACAATGGGACCCTTTTCACAAAAACCGAAGCATCCGGTCATAATT
>CAYSMO010000102.1:0-8979 GCA_964432125.1 uncultured Bacteroidaceae bacterium
ACCTTATAGTCGATGGTATATTGGTTTCCGTCAAAGTTCAGGTAGGCATATCCTTTCGGGGTGCCGTCCCTCATGGTTGATATGGGTATCCCCATATCATTTAGTTTCCCGCTGTACCAGTCGCCTGAGGTGGTTCCGACATTGTAATGGTGGTGCACACCCTCCTGTTGCCAGCCATGTTCAGGGCCGAAAAAGAGCTGGTTCTGACGGTGGGTATGGGCCGATAAAGAGAGTGTATGTGGGAAATCCTTCAAAAGTTGGAACAAGCGGTTGCGGTGTTCAGGATTGAAGGGTCCGGATTCATCCTCTTTGCTGATAAGAATGTGAAAAGCCAGCACCACCAGATGGTCTTTCGGGACAAATTTCAGATCGTTTTCTATGAAGGTGAACTGGTCCTCGCGCAATCCGCCCCAGTAGCCGCTTCCATCCCTGGGGTCGGGATATAAAACATCGTCAAGAACAATGAAATGTACCTTTCCATGGTTGAAGGAATAGGTTGCCGGGCCGAAATGCGTTTCAAATGTTTCATCGGTCAGGGTGTCGTGCTCCACATCAAAATTGATATCGTGGTTCCCAAGCACATTGCGCCAGGGTATTCCAACCTCACGAACAGCTGCTTTGTAGGGGTGTAACAGATCGAGATCATCCCCGACCAGGTCGCCCATGGTTATGCCGAATTCAACGTTCTGCACATCTTTCAGCTCAGCGGCAACCGCACGGTGGAAATGATCAACCTCATCTTCAGTGTAGGGCTGGGGATCGCCAAAAACAAGTATGCTGAAGGCATCCGCTTCCTTTTGAGGTAAGAGACCAAAGTTTACCTCTTTGGGGAGCGGTCCGGTAGGAGGGGTGCCAGCAAATTCAAGTTCGGGGGAGCCTTCGGGTTTATGGATGTAGTAAAACTGTGGAATGTTGTACTCGTTGACCGGGATTGTATAGACACTTGGTTTGATCACAAAAATAGTGTTGTCGTTTTGTATAGGGAGTGTGTACTTTCCCTTTTTGTCGGTTGTGACGACCTCTTTTCCGTTCGAAACAGGTACATTGGCGATGCCCTTTTCTCTTCTGTCGAGCTGGTTGTTCCCGTTCAGATCTTCATAGACGAATCCGGTTACCTCTGTTTGGGCCAAGCTTGCTATTGAGAATAACATTACCGATAGAATTGTGACTGCAATACTTTTTTTCATATTCTGGGTTATTAAATATCTGTAAAAACAGTATGTTTGGCAGGAGGCCTGACCGGCTCCATTTCAGGTAAAGATAATTATCTTCCTGAAGTCATATGTATTTCTTATGTAAATTATTTATAAAGAATTCCTTAATGTGTGACAGTCACATTTTCGGTCTGGTGATATTTTTTAAATAATCGTACTTTCTTCTCACATGACATCTTGAACCGCAAAAATCATCTTTTCCGTATGCTTTCCAACTGCATGTTTTGCATGGATTTACAAAAAAGTGCCTGGTTTTAATGTATACGCCATAAATAATTGTGCCAAAAAGAATAATGCCAAAAGGCCAATGCCAGGCGGGGATTTGTGGTGACATGCCCGCCGATCCTATCCCCTCACCAAAGATTAATGGTACGCAGCACTGCTGAACGACCAATTCTCCTTCAACCCTGTATGCATGGTACTGGTAGTCCGGAAATACAAGTTGGTCGGTAAGAAATCCAGCGACCAGCGCCAGGATAATAAGGGAGATACCGTAAAAAGCAGCGGGTTTCAATCCCATTGATTTTCGGATAGCGTTTAACTCTCCCAGGTTGGTTGCAGGACCGGCAATCATGTAGGCAATGGCAGCACCAGGTGTTGCTCCCAATAGTAATAATCCCTGTACAACCGCAACAGATGGGATGCTGCAAGCATATACAGGGATTCCGAGTATTATTACATAAATTAGTGTGAAAATATCTTGTTGTCCCAACCAGGTAGAAATCCATTCCAGGGGAAGAAATGTAAGTAACAGGGCTGCAATACTTAATCCGATCGTAATATCAACACTCACATCGGAGCCTAATTCAAAAAATGACCATCGCAGGGTTTGGGATAGTTTGCTCTTTGGTTTTTCTGCTGTCCGCGTAGTTCGTATGTACTGCTTGCTGCAATCAGCAGGTTGGTTTGCAGCATTGGTTTTTTTTAGGATCCTGTTTCCTGTAAAACCTATTGCCAGGGCTCCAAGAATCGCTGCAAGAACCAAAGTCACCGTTAGTTTTACCCCAAGCAAGGATAATGCGAGTGCAATAAGAACAGGGGAGAGAATGGGTGTAGAAGTCATAAAAGCCAGCATATTTCCTACAGAGGCTCCGCTCCTGAACAATCCAATGCCGAGTGGTATCGTTCCGCAGGAACATAGCGGAAGGACGGTTCCAATGCCTACTGACTTGATTAAAGAAGAGGAGGATGTGCCTCCCAAATGTTTATGTAGTATGTTTGGAGGTACCCAATACCTCATTATTCCTGCAATAATAAAACCAAGAACTACATAAGGAGCAGATTCAAGCAGGATATTAAAGAGCGTATTGATCATTTTACTATTTTAAACTGGCACTTGCATTTTCAATAATAAATGCAGCTTCATAGGGTTTTGAGGTATCTATTTTTAGAATACCAATGACTGTTGCTTCAGTGTCTATCATATCAACTCTACGCAATGTCAAGGGATTTGCCAGATTAACTCGTATTGTCCACCGCATTGCAACATCAGGTTGTAAAACGCAGGACTGTGCCAAGCCGAGAGATGGAAGGAGAAAAAAATAGTTCACCCTGGTTGTATTGCTATCAATGATTTCACATCCGTTACCCCTAAAAACAATAGCCCCGGTTAGTTGAATTTCTTTTCCTTCATTGTTTCGGATCTTTTCAGGAATCGAAAAATGGGCCGATTGGCCGTCAACAAGGGTTGCTCTTACTTTATAAAAAGGTTCCCAGTTTTTTGATGTTTCATCGATTTCAAGATGATCCAGTGTTGGCATACTATTTTCTCCACCTGATTCTACTTTACTCATCTCAATATAGTATAAAGCAGCCACCACGGCTATTACAAGAAGGATAATCAGCCAGTTTCTCCTCATGTATAGCTTTATTGTATCGGATCCAGGCTCCAGGAAATGTTCTGGCCCGAACCGGTTTGTCGAATCGTGCGTGGCCAACCGGGCATTTGCCTGGCTCCTTTTTTTGTGACATCGGTAAATCTGTCCCAGCTTTCAAAAGTTACACTTTTTTCTTTCTTGTTAAACCGGATCAAACCAAATCCATCACGCAACAATTGAGCGTTTTCAATATTGGCATAGGCGTGCATGGTAATTTTATTCCCCAATCCATCAACATAATCACCTGTAAAGGGCAATGGGTTTTCAGGATCTTTATTTTTACCAGGCATCTCATCAAGTGGATGCCACCACCTTTTGTAAATTGTGTTTACAATCGCCGGTGCCACAAACGCAAACGGGCCATCTCCATGCTCATGAATTCCGTGCTGAATCAGGGTGGCCAGGTGCTGGTCGCCTGCCAGATGCACCGCCCCGGCCGCTTTAATTGCCTGCAAAGCTTTATTCCTTCCTGTCTGCGGCCATCCGTTACAATCCAGATCGGCATGTAAATAGTTTTCGAACTTACCATGCCGGTGGGCTGCACCACCAAAACCGGTTTGAGAAAGGACAACTTTCATTGAAACACCTTCATATTGCTTTCCCCAGTCGTTTAGAAAACTGAGCTGGCGACCTCCCAGCAGTTTCAATCCTTCTAAATCAATCGATTTCGGATCATATTCAGGATTTCTGATATGATCGGGACGCGGTCCCTGTTGTGGAACTTTTCCAGCCGGACCACTCTTAAACTTTCTGTCCTCAATAATGGCAAAATCAATACCTCCTACATTCATGTTTGTATAGTAAACTCCAATTCCCTGTTCAATAGGAGTAGGATCGTAAGGATCAGGTAAATGTGATGTCTGACAACGTTCCACCATTTTTACATACTCGTGATGATAGAAATAACCACCATCGTCGCCTGCCGGAGAAGATGCGATTTTACCGCCCTCACCCCATAGATTGCCTTGCCCGATATCATGGTCGTCCGGGATGGTAATACATGGACGTTCCCGAAACAGCTCCCTGAATTGAAGTCCAAATAAAAGCCACGCTGCGGTATGCTCTTTATGATCGTAACTTTGGTCGCCTGCAAAAAACAGTAAATCGGGATCAAAGTAATTCACGTTTCGTGTATATTCCTCCCGCAATCCACGCTCTTTATTTGAATTACAGTTTAATGAGGCAACTACGATCTCTTCTTTATTTGTCGGGTTTTTTCGGATTAGGCCTTCAAAAATCGCATTTTTGCCATGGCGCAAACGATATGGAACATCTTTTGTGTCATCCCAGTTTTCAATTCTGAACAGTGCCGACCAACCCAGATCGTTTACCTTTTCTTTAGCCACCTCTTTCCATTTACCGTTTTGCTTCAGTTCCAGTCGAACTTCCCGGGTTTCGTTCGGATAGAGGGGGAAAAGCTGAGCCGTCATTTTCATCACATTGTTTTGGGTAGTGTACATTCCAAAACAGACGACCTCATCGCGAGGAACATCCACATCTACAATTAAGTTAGGGTTGTCTTTAATTTGCCTGGCATGGTTCCACCAGTCATTGGTGCAATATGTATCAAGCTTTTCAAACGGAGCCTTTACTGGAGGTTCACCCATCTGTGCTTTTGTTACAACAAAAGAACATATTATAAGCAATAATACCGTTAGATTTTTCATTGTTATTGTTTTTATGGTTTAATTGATTGCCTGAGGTCCAAAAATACAGAAATATACGGGGTTTTCAATAATAATTGATATAATTCAGGATGGACATTTCACCGGCCTCACCATCTTGAGCACTCAAATTGAAACTATAAATTTACATATACTTCAGGTGTTAGTTCGAACATAAGGTCATCCGGGAACGTTCTGAAAAAGCAGATATGTGAGGACCAATGCTTACCTGTTAGGTGCATGATATGTATATTTGCAAAATCAAAATTTGTAGAATGTTGCAATAATAGCGAATAAAAATGAATAAAATAATCATCCTTGCCTTGCTATTGATTGGCGTTTTTCAGATCAATACCCAAGCACAGCAGAAGCTCGAAAAGGAGAGCCGCCTGAATCCGGAGGATGTCCCGCAAGAAGCAATGCAGTTTATCGGGGCGGTTGAGATGGCCACCCAATGGAAATGGTATTTCGAGGAGAACCTGGTCGGGAATTCAGTAGAGGCCAAAACAAGACACGATGGAAAGTGGTACAGTGTTGAGTTTGATGCTTCGGGCAATATTCAGGATGTGGAGATAGAGAAAAGCTGGAAGGAGATGGACGAACAACTGCGTGGTAGCATATCGCAGGCACTGGATTCAATGTATCGCAGGCACAGCATCGATAAAATACAGGTTCAGCATTCTGCGGAGCCTCCCGTTCTGCTTGCTATCCTTAATAATAAAGCAGACCCGGCCAATTCCAGAGTTCAATATGAGCTGGTGGTAAAGGGAAAAACCACCGGTCGACCAAAACTCTATGAATTGACCTTCAGCGAGAAAGGAAAACTGTTAGCGACCTCCGAAATTATTTTCAGAAATACGGATAATCTTGAATATTAAAATGAGATTTTTTGTCACCATCCTCCTGCTCTTTTTTATTGAGAAAACCACAGCACAGGATACCTATCTTTTTGGTGCGCTTCCTTCCCTGAACCTGAACAAGGGAATATCCGGCGACTGGAGTATCAACCTGAAAACCGAATCGAGATTGCGGTACCTCCAGGGTGAATTTGGTGGGAATGCAGCGGCAGATGCACATTTTCTATTGGCCGATTTTGGGCTGACCGCCTCACGTAAAACCGGATTGAACAATGCACTGGCCGGCGGGTATCTGGTCCGGATCAGGGAAGGACAACTCTTTCACCGCTTTATTCAGCAGTTTACCTTGGTAAAGCGCTACGAGACTTTTCGAATGGCCCACCGGCTCTCGTCCGATCAAACGTTCAACAGCGATGAGCCCTGGGAGCTGAGACTCCGCTACAGGATCACCGCCGAAATCCCCTTAAACGGTCAGTCGGTCGATTCGGGCGAATTTTACCTGAAACTAAACAACGAATACCTGAACAGCTGGCAGGAAAACGAACCCGATCTGGAAATCCGCCTGGTACCTTTGGCCGGATTTGTATTCAAAGACAAGAACAAACTTGAGTTTGGACTGGATTACAGGCTCTCCTCTTTCATCGACGGCAGTTCATGCAACTGCTTCTGGTTGAATATTGGCTGGTATGTAAAAGTTTAATTCGCCCCGACCCAAATTATTCCCTGCCAGCAAACCAGGCGTTCAGCCTTGTTCCGAAAATACCAATGGAGGTTTTCTCAATCACCTTCCTTTCAGCATTGTATGCTTCAGTACATGTTTTCGGTAATTTGGCATTTTTCTTTTTTACGCCTAATAGATTTCCTGGTTATAGTCATTCAAGACCATTTACAAGGATCCGGGGGTACGGCCGGCACAATAAGTTGAAGGTCTGATTGGACTCAATACTGAAAAATCCTGCAGCACCATAGTGGAGGTAGCTAAGGTTCAGAAATGCCCCGACTTTTTCAGCGATATTTATGCTTCATCGATGGTTTTTATATCTTCCTCTGAAAGTTCGAAATCAAAAATTTCGAGATTTGTTTTCCTGTGATCTTCACTTTCAGCTTTTGGAATAACTGAGACATTTCCAAGTTGAATAAGCCAGCGGAGAGAAACCTGGGCAACTGTCTTTTTATATTTTTCTGCTATCTGTTTCAGCTTGTTATCTTTTACAATGTCTCCTCTTTCCAGTGGGCTGTAGGCAGTGATGATGCAGTCGTTCTCCCGGGCAATTTTAAGATTTTCATTCTGCCCTGTGTGTGGAGAGAATTTCACCTGGTTGGTAAGTATATCGCCTATATTCAGGGCCTCTTTAAACAGGTCGGGTTTAAAATTGCTGACACCGACATGCTTTACTTTGCCCTTCTCCCGTAATTCGAACATGGTATCCAGACAAGCGTTTAGATTCATGCCAGATACCGGCCAATGGATGAGCAGCAGGTCAACGTATTCCATGTCAAGCCTGGCAAGGCTTTCATTCGCCGTTTTTTTAATCAATTCTGGTTTGAGATTATCAGTGGCTATTTTTGTAGTGACAAAAACAGATCCGCGGTCGATCTTCGATGCCTTGACCCCTTTGCCCACCTCCTTCTCATTACAATACATTTGTGCTGTGTCAATATGCCTGTAACCCATATGCAGTGCATCGGAAACACTTTTTATACAGGATTTTCCCGTAATTTCCCAGGTTCCGAATCCGATTACCGGCATCACATCATTCAATCTCGTATCTGCTTGTAAATTTCTAGTTTGATTCATAGTTATATCATTTTTATTTATGTTGTTTTAAAGTAGTTAAAATGCTGACCATGAATTAAATCCTAACCAACAAGATTATAAAACAGATCATCTGAATAATCTATCAGAAGAATATTCTATTCGTATTTCCAGATAAAACTGTACCAAAAACCAGGATTTGATAATTAATACATTACCAGCAATTTACAAGGGCGTGTGTTTGTAATTTCATTTTTATTGCGTATTAAATTCACATAATTGGGATTATTTTTCCACATTTCCGTTACGTGTAAACCAGAATGAGTGATTTGTTATACAGGCACCCATCAATCAATAAGATACCCTGAACTGCCTGTTGAATAAAATGATAAGGTAGATTGTCCTCATCTTTTATAACAGTCAAAACACCACATCCTGTAAATGGCATGGGTGTTGGATGTTACAATCAGGGAAATCAATTTTTAACTCAAAAAAATGAGCATTATGAAAAAGATCGGACTTTTAGTAAGCCTGTCAATTTTAATAAGCCTGTCAGGTTACAGCCAAAAAACAAAATGGTCATTTGACCAGCCTCACACGAACATTCAGTTTTCAGCCACCTACCTGGGCGTTTCAGATGTTACCGGTAAATTCAAAGCTTACAGCGGAACCATATTATCCGGCAAAGAGGATTTTACCGATGCTGAAATTAATATTACCATCCAGGCGGGCAGCATCGATACCGACAATGACAAACGGGACGATCATCTAAAGTCAGAAGATTTTCTCTATGTGGAAGAATATCCTGAGATTACTTTTACCAGCTCCTCACTCAAGAAGATGGATGGGAAAAAATATCAAATGAAAGGAGATCTTACCATAAGGGGAATAACCCGTGAAGAGACCTTACAAGTTGAATATTTTGGGATTGTTAAGGCGATGGAAAAAACGCGTGCAGGTTTTAAAGTATCAGGTACTATTAACCGCTTCGATTACGAGGTCGACTGGAACAAATCATTTACAAAAGGGCTTGTTGTAAGTAAGGAAATTGAAATTATATGTGACGTCAACCTGGTTAAAGAGCAATAATGTTTGTTTGATCTAACGATTCCGCCATGCAATCGCCGGTCGCGGATGGAGGTTTCAGAGGAAGGTTGAGTTCTGGATAGTTGAAATCACTTTTTGAAGACATCTATAATTCTGGCCCGATACTTCATTTAAAAGATCGTTTTATACTTTGGCATGGTTATTTCAAAATAAAAGACGTGAACATATTACAGATATTTAAAATTATGGAGTTAATTATGGATAATACAGCTTTAAAGAAAAAGGCAGAAAATACGGTTGAAGATTTGAATGTGAAGATACAAGAATTGAAATCAAAGCCGGTTGATAATGAATTAAAATCAAAACATGAAGATATAATAGAAAACCTTGAAAGGATTCGTGATCATGTACAGGAAATTTACAAATCATTCGAAGAATCAGGTGATGAAAGCTGGAATGACTTTGGTAAAAATGTATACGAGGATTTAAAAAATTTTGATGATACTTATGACGGTGTTGGTTCGACCTTCGACCCCATATAAAACTTTTTTCTCGATCCCATAA
>CAYSMO010000103.1:0-8061 GCA_964432125.1 uncultured Bacteroidaceae bacterium
TGGCAGTAGCGGGAGCAGACGTAGTTGTAGCGCATATGGGAATTACTACCAAAGGCACAATTGGAGCAACGACTGCCCTAACATTAGAAGAATCGGCATCGGAGGTACAGAAGATTGCTGATGCCGCCCGCGCGGTAAACCCAAATATTATTGTGCTGTGCCATGGTGGTCCTATATCCGAACCGTCGGATGCGGAATATATATTAACGCACACCAAGAACGTTAATGGCTTTTTCGGAGCTTCAAGCTTAGAGCGCCTTCCCACGGAAGTAGCAATAACTGAGCAGGCAAAGAAATTTAAATCGATTAGTATCAACTAGAAAATTTGAAATAAACGAGGTTTAAAATGCTTTCAGAATTGAAATTTGCGACTGGACTCCATTTATTCGGGAATACGTTGGATCGGTATGTAGGCGGCGGATATAAAACAAACAAAACTTTAGATAAAATGTTTTCAGATGCAGCCAGTGTTAAAGAAATTAAGGGAGTGGAACTCATCGCGAACTGGAACATCAACGATTCCAATATCAACGAGGTGAAATCCCTCTGCGAGACTCATCATCTTGATGTTGCATCCATAATCGTTGATATATTTACCCAAGCCAAATGGGCAAACGGCAGTTTTGCAGCAAAAAACTCTGCAGTTCGTGGTGAAGCTATCGAAGAAGTAAAGAAGTACATGGATATTGCCGCCGAGCTGGGATGTGAACTGTTAAATCTTTGGTTTGCACATGATGGTTATGACTATTGTTTTCAATCCAATTATTTTGATGCATGGAATTATCTGATATCCGGTATAGAAGAATGTGCAAATTACAGGGATGATATCAAACTATCAATAGAGTATAAAATAAAAGAGCCCCGCACTCATATTCATGTCGGGACTGTCGGAAAAGTACTTCTCATGCTCACAGAAATAAATAAACAGAATGTCGGTGTAACATTCGACGGTGGACACGCACTCAATGCTTATGAAAATATGGCTGAATCTGTTGCTCTCTGTAAGAGATTTGGAGATAAGCTTTTCCATGTGCACGTTAATGATAATTATCGCTCTTGGGATGATGACATGCTCGTCGGCAGCGTGCATACCCAGGAATATCTCGAATTATTCTATTGGCTGCACAAGGTTGACTATAAAGGGTGGTGCTCCCTGGATATGTTTCCCTATCGTGAAGATGGTGTTAAGTCTGCATATGAATCTATCGAATGGCTCAAAGTTTTAATGGGAGCAGTAAAGAATGTACCTGAAAAAGAAATTGAAGAAGTAATTGCCGGCGGGGATGCTGTAAATGCGGTCGCCCTCATGAGAAAGATGATTTTTAATAAATAGATAAAAACCGCATAAAAAATCAATTTGGAAAAATTAGGCAGCATTTTCCTCTGCTGCCTTTTCTTTTGTTTTTCCAACAAAATTCTTATATTTCCGTTTGAAGCTTAATGTAAATAGTACACTAATTTATGTAATTAGTAGAAGAACTAATTCTTTTCTCTCTTTAGAATTATTTTATGTCTTAATAATATTCTAAGGAGTTGTAGATGTTGAAAAAAGAAGATTTTTCTAAGCTTTTAGAGCCAATTCGAGTGGGGAATTTAAATTTAAAGAATAGAATTGTTTATCCCCCTATGGAGACTATCCATAATCATGCAGATGGGTCGGTGTCTCAGGAAATGCTCGATTATTATGCCGAGAGGGCAAAAGGCGGAGTTAGTCTAATAATCGTTCAGAACAGCAATGTCGATAATATAGCCAGTCGGTCAGCTATCGGCATGCTTCGTGCGGATTCGGATCATATGATTGCCGGCCTGAGTAGGTTGGCCGAAGCTATTAAAAGTAACGGTGCAGCAGCCATATTACAGCTAGGTCATGGCGGCAGACAGACAAATCCTGAATGTAATCCCGGTGTACCCAATGTTGCGCCTTCACCGATTCCCAGTGATGCAGTTGGAGTAATCCCGAAAGAGATGACAATCGAAGAAATTGAAGCAGTTCAGAACGCATGGGCAAATGCCGCTCGAAGAGCGCAATGGGCGGGCTTCGATGGTGTTGAGATCCATGGTGCTCACGGCTATCTAATCGGTGAGTTTATCTCTCCAAAAACAAACCTACGATCCGACAAATATGGAGGAAAACTCGCTGCCCGCGCTAAGTTCGTACTTGAAGTAATTCAAAAAGTTCGGGCAATGGTTGGAAAAAATTTCACAGTCGGATTCAGGATGAGCGGTGATGAATATGTTCAAGATGGATTAACCATTGAGGAATCTGCTCCGTATGCAAAAATAATCGCTGATACCGGAATGGTTGATTATATTCATGTTTCGGCTGCAACCTACGAGTCTTTCCCCCACCTTTTTCCTGTCATGTATTATGAAAGAGGACATTTATTACATCTGGCGGAAGGAGTCAAGAAATTGGTAAAAAATATACCCGTCATTTCGGTTGGCTCTCACAATTTGGAAACAGGAGAAAGGGCACTAAAAGAGGGGAAGGCCGATATAATTGCGATCGGCCGGGGAATTCTTGCAGAACCCGATCTTCCCAATAAACTTATACAGAATGAAATAGCTGATATCAAGCCTTGTATTCTCTGCAATGAAATGTGTATCGGCCACCTCTTCAAAGCTATTCCGGTCCGATGCAGCATTAACCCGCTTGTTGGCAGGGAAGCGACATGGAAACTGGATGCTGCAGTGACGCCGAAAAAAGTCATGGTCGTAGGCGGCGGTATTGCCGGGATGGAAGCTGCCCGTATCGCATCAATTCGTGGACATAATGTTACGTTGTATGAAAAGTCCGATAAGTTAGGCGGGCACCTGCATGAGGCATCAGCCCCTAATTTCAAAGGCCCGATTAAGGAATTACTCCAATGGGCGGTTTATCAGGCGGGAAAAGGCAGCTATACTATTAAGAAAAATACCGAAGTAACCGCTGAACTGGTAAAAAATGAACAGCCTGATGTTCTTATTATCGCCGTTGGTTCTTTTGCCGCTTTGCCCGATGGTAAAGGATGCGCCGATGCCATTCCTTTTAGTGATGTCCTCCAAAAGAAAACAAGCTTGGGGAACAACGTCATTATCATCGGCGGAGGGATCGTTGGATGTGAAACCGCGTTATTTGCCGCAGAGGAACTGAAGAAAGAAGTAACTATAATTGAGATGATGGATGACATTCTTCTTGATATGGAAATGATGCATCGTGAAGTCCTTACTGAAAGGCTAAAATCCGCAAATGTCGAGATACATACGAACTTAAGACTTATCGAAATGGATGAAACCAAGGTAATTTGCCATAATGGAATGAAAATTATCGAACTTGAAGGTGATTCGGTAATCGCCTGTACCGGTGTAGTAGCAGATAAAGAAACTGTTAAGGAATTAGAATCGATTATTCCGGAAACGTATGTTATCGGAGACGCCGCAAACCACTACCAGATTAAACATGCCTTTGAAGATGCTTATAGAGCAATTTTAAAGATTTAGCAAACAAGATTAAGCTGGTTCAATATTCAGCATACAGGGAAGGTCACCAACCCTGTATGCTTTTTTTATCCTCACTCAGAGAAAATGCACTTAATCATTCTGAGCTGGTTCCTTTGATACAGCAAGCCGTGCACGATATACATCAAATATCACTGCAAGTATGATGATTAAGCCCGTTACGATCTGACGAGCGAAATCGCCGACACCCATCAGAATAAGGCCGTTTGTTAAAATTCCCATTAAACAAGCGCCCATTAAAGTGCCTGTAAGAGAACCTTTACCGCCCTGAAGGCTTGTTCCGCCGATAATGACGGCTGCAATTGCATTTAGCTCAAAACCATTCCCCATAATGGGCTGAGCAACTGTCAGGCGTGCCATGTAAATCACGCCGGCTACTCCTGCCGTAAAGCCCGAAATAATGAATGCAATTATCTTGAATTTCGATGTATTGTGTCCGGATAGTCTTACCGCCTCTTCGTTATTTCCAATTGCATAAATCATTCTCCCAAACACCATACGCTTGAGAACAAACTGACCGACTATAATTAGAAACAAAGCCACTAGAAATATAACCGGAATCAATCCCCAAATAACCGAACTGCCGAAATGACTCAAGGGAAACGGCAGGTTGAATAACGTTCGCGCATTAGTGATTACTAGGGCAGTACCACGTGCGATATTGAGCATTCCGATGGTGACAATAAAAGAAGGCAGTTTCCAGCGAGTAGTGACAAATCCGTTTCCCCATCCGCATGCTATACCTACAAGTAGACACGCAAGGATCCCCAAAACAATGAGCTGATTTTCCGGTAATGCTTCACTTTTCATGATTAAGCCACCGGACACAGCAGATAAAGCCATGACTGCTCCGACTGACAAATCAATCTGTTCAGTCAAAATAACGAATGTCATACCAACTGCAAGAATTGTATTAACCGTAATTTGGGTAAATATATTTTTTATATTGTTCAATGATAAAAAATATGGTGCTAGAAACGCAAAGAAAGCAAACAGAACAATTAAAGCGATCCCAATACCTGCCTCGCGTAATATTCTATTGAGAAAACCACGAAATACTCCGGCCTCAAGTCCTTTCATAGCCTGTCCTCTTTCTTTAATGATAGACGTTTGTTGATTTTTCAGTTCCATTTTTGCTACCTATTGTTAAATACTCTTTATATGCTAATGACAGGATGCGCTCAGCATCAAAATCGTCCCGTTTAACTTCACCGGTCATGACTCTTTTTGACATTACCAATAGCCGATGGCAAACACCTATCAATTCCGGTAATTCAGAAGAGATAATGATAATCCCCTTTCCCTCTTCGGCCAAATCCCAAATAAGATTGTAAATCTCAAATTTTGCTCCGACATCTATACCTCGAGTCGGTTCATCAAAAATAAAGACCTTTGGATTTTTAAACAGCCACTTTGCAAGGACAACTTTTTGCTGGTTGCCACCGGAGAGATTTTTGATGATTTGGTGGGGAGATGGAGTTTTTACGCTTAAATCCTCGATGAGTTTTTTACTCACTTTTGTTTCCACATCTCTTTTTAACATTCCGATCCTCGAAACCCGGGATAAGTGTGTTAGGGTAATATTTGCACTACATGACATCTCAAGGATAAGGCCCTCCTCCTTTCGATCTTCTGTAAGTAAGCATAGCCCCTGCTCAATTGCCTGTCTTGGAGTATGAATATCAACAGCTTTCCCATCAATTGTAATATTACCGTGTACCCTGCCATCAGCACCAAAAAGAGCCCGAGCCATTTCTGTACGTCCCGATCCTACCAATCCGGCGATTCCCAGAATCTCTCCCCGCTTTAAAGAAAAATTGATAGGATCACGGCTCCCCTTTACCATGAGGTTTTCAACACGTAAAATTTCATTAGAAGGTACAACACTGTCTCGAAAAGGGAATTCATCTGAAAGCTCTCTACCAACCATCATTTTAACTATTTGTGTAATGCCGACTTCACTTAATGGGCAGGTCTCAACCTTCTGTCCATTACGGAGCACCGTGACCCGATTGCCAATTTCATAGATTTCCTGCAACCGGTGTGATATATAGATTACCGTTACACCTTTACTTTTAAGAGATTTAATTATCCTAAAAAGGCTTTCCGTTTCTCGAGGGGATAAAGTCGCTGTCGGTTCATCCATTATTAATACTTTGCTTTCATCAGATAGGGCTTTCGCAATTTCTACCAATTGCATCTGAGCAATTCCCAGTCGCTCAACAGTTGTGTTCGGAGATACCTTCAAACCAACACTATTCAACAAGGTTTTTGTCTCATTATACAATTTTTTTCTATCTACCATCCCAAAACGTTGAGGAAGGCTTTCTAAAAATATGTTTTCAGCGACGGATAGATACGATAGGAGGCTCATCTCCTGATGGATGACTCGAATACCGGCACTAATTGAATCAAGAGTTGAATGAGGCTGGTAAGGTCGTCCTTCAAAGTATAATTCCCCCGCGTCTGCTTGGTATATTCCACATAAAATTTTCACCAAAGTCGATTTCCCGGCGCCGTTTTCTCCTACTAATATATGAATTTCCCCAGCCTGAATATTTAGATCAACTTTGTCTAGGGCCACAACGCCAGGGAATCGTTTGGTAAGTCCTTTAACTTGAATAATTGGTGCTTCTTTCATCATCCCTTCTACCGTTAATTTTTTCGCTATGTTTTCCTGAGTATTATGTGAAATTATAAAAAGGCTGAATAGTACTATTCGAGTAAAAGAAGGCAGCACCCTCACGAGGCTGCCTTCCTAATAATCTCATATGTGAGATAATATCCCGCATCGATTTTTTTTGATCAATGGTTTAAATAACACCTTATGGAGTAACGAATAATTTATTTTTCTCCATTAATTCGTATACATCATACGTCTGCCCGACATTTTTCTGAGTGATAAGAACGACCGGAGTCTTCAGCCATCCTTCCAGGCTTTCACCGGTTGACAGGGCTTTCATCGCCACATCGATTCCAATTGCAGCCTGGTCTGCTGCGAACTGTTCAATAGTAGCCATAACTTTGCCTTCTTTGACGAGTGGCCGAATAGAAGGATCGTGGTCGAAACCAACTACCTTTACATCATTCCGCCCGGCTGAATCCAAAGCTTGAACAACCCCAATAGCCATTGCGTCATTTGCTGCCATGATCCCTTCTACATCGGGATGCCTAGTAAGGAGATCGCCCGTCAGAGTAAATGCCTTTTCGGTTTCCCAGCCGGCCGTATTTGAGGTAAGAAGCTCTAATCCGCCATCCTTAATAGCTTTCATGAAGCCTTCTTTTCTCTGAGCGGCATTGATAGCTGCCGGAATCCCTTCGATAATTATTACTTTTCCTCCCGGTCCCAAATCATCGGCCATGACCTTGCCTACCATTCTCGCAGCTTCTACATTATCCGGACCGGCAAAGCCTAAATCGAGTCCAAATTCTTTCATTGTCGGCTCATGGAGCATAACATCGATGTTCACTACTGTAATCCCCGCCTCTACAGCCTCTTTTAACGGGCGAACTAACGCTTGGGAATCCATAGGTGCTATTACAATTGCATCAACCTTTTGGGTAATGACGTTTTCCACCAACTGAATCTGCTGGTCCAATTCTTCCTGGGTTTGGGTCCCAAGAGGAATTAGTTCCAAATCTCCCCGCTCTTTTGCGTACTCGATTGCGCCTTCTTCCATGACCTTGAAAAACTCCGATCCAAGAGACTTCATTATCAAGGCAATCTGAGGCATACCCTCGGATGTCGTTGACATTGCTTTCTCCGGACTTTTGCTTTCTGAAGTCCCTTTACCAAATGCCATACTCGAAATAAGAATCAGAACACATACTGCAATAATGATTTTTTTTCTCATAACTATCCTCCTTAGAAAATATTCATTATCGAATTGTATTGTAAGGTGAGACAACTTTTCAATCTTCTACTAAATTCATTATTTGATGTACAATTTACCTATTCATCTATGTCCATTATATAAAAATTATTTATTTCTCTTTGCGCATTATGAAACCAAAGGAATTCGCACAGGTAAACCCGGGAAGCATCGAGTACCTGCTTGAGGTAGGAAAAGTATATGTCCCCCGTCTCGCCAATAAAGGAAATAGTCGGACTGAACCGCCCCGGCTTTACCGGAGGCGGAAAAGAAATAGAAAGCGTAAGTATCCACCATTGTCGCGTTAGGGGGCTTACTCTTTCTGAGGTGTATCCACCTTTTTTTCAGATTGAGATGCCCTTTAAAAAAGGCAGATACAAATTCTCTAAGTGAATCGGCAAGCCCTATATAGGAATTAATAGTCTCATACAGGACTATCAAGCATCCAGGAAATCATCAAGTCTTACTTTTGCCTGCTTGAGAATTTCTTTAAGAGTTCCTTCCTGAATGTCCCCGGGATGATTCGGAATGGTAGTTCGAGCCCTTGTCGTTGGGTTCCACCAGATTTCGTGACTTCCCTTCGCCTGACGATCAAACTCGAATTTTAAGCTTTTCAGTTTTTTGATTACATCCCTATAGGAAAAGCCGGATAATCTACCCATCAAATTCCTACAGCAACATCAAGTTCTAT
>CAYSMO010000103.1:8071-8963 GCA_964432125.1 uncultured Bacteroidaceae bacterium
ATTTTGAATTTTAATCAATGTGGAAGGAATTGGATCACCATGTTCCAAATAGGAATCAAGAAGCTTTCGTGCAACATCCTGGGCAATTTCTACTGTTTCTGCAATCGTGCGTCCTTGGGCAACTAAGCCAGGAAGACTTTCAGAAGTTGCTAAAAATTGCCCATTTTCGATTTTTTTAATATTTAAATGTATCGAATATTCTTCTCCCATATAACCCTCTGAAAACAATATAATCTGTATAACTCCTTTTTACAATAATCACGGATAGTCTCTCTATTCCCCCTACTATTCCGCCCCTTGATTTAGTTCAGCCACATATAAAATATTAATAGAAAGCGTGAGTATTCATCATTTTCTCATTTGGACCTTTGATGTGGTTTTTCCTTCATTCCTTTTCACTCATGAATCAGCCTCTACTCCTTTTTGGAGATGGACCGTACCGCCCGTTCACGTACTTCCTTCGAAAACCTGTTTTGCTTTCCCATAAGACAATCCTCTCACAGTTTTTTGTCTCCGGTAAAGCCGGGGCGGTTCAGAAGCGATGCGGCTGTAATCCCCGTTCAGCAGACTACTTTTCTTGACCTTGCACGAAATTCGTGTTACACTATTTTAGTGATATGATATGAGAAATATAACAATTTCTTTGGAAGATAAAGTTGCACGGTGGGTGCGTGTATGGGCGGCACAAAACGATACAAGTGTTTCTAAAATGCTTGCGGATATGCTGAAAGAAAAAATGGACCGGGAGCAGGAATACTTTACCGCGATGGAACAATTCCTCGGTCGAAATCCCGTCCCTTTAAAGCAAAAGGGCGGGTATCCTTCGAGAGACAGTTTACATGAACGCTAATGTATTTGTTGACACGAATGTTCTCGTGTATGCCAGGGATTC
>CAYSMO010000104.1:0-8921 GCA_964432125.1 uncultured Bacteroidaceae bacterium
AAATATCATCAGTTCATTGACATATTGTTTTTCAGTCAGCAAATAGAGCTTAGTATATAGCTATTTAATATCCAAATAATAGTTTACTGGATAGATCCCGATTTGATTTTACAAAGCCTGAAATTGCGCATACCAGTTATTTCCTTCCATAACGTGTTTACATGAATAAAAATGCCTTTAAATTCACTTACGTAAACAATGAATCACAATTGTAACATACATAAAGTTACATATGTGAACTATATATTTGTTACATTTGTGAAAATTGAATTTATTATGGAAGACCGGTTATTAAAGCTATTGGATACGGAGCAGTTGACTTCGGCTAAGTTTGCTGATGCAATAGGCGTTCAGCGATCCAGTGTATCTCATATTTTATCAGGCAGGAACAAGCCAAGTTTCGATTTTTTACAGAAGACTCTGAAAGCTTTTCCTATGTTAAATGCTGACTGGCTGATACTTGGTGAGGGTAATATGTATGAAGGTGAGGTACATTCGTTTTCCGGGAGTCTATTCGATCAGGTCACATCCAGGGGTAGAAATGAGGCATCTTCAAATTCGCAGAATCGTGAAGAAGTACAAAATAATCTACATGAGTTAACTGCTCCTGATGTCAATATTTCAGGCAGTCAGTATCCTGATCCTGAGAAATCCTCCTCAGCTGACGTTAAGGATGGGTCTGAAGATCAGACACGAGTTACCTCATCTGAATCATCTGAGCGAGAATCTTCTCACAATCACGCGGGAACCAGATCGACAGCCGATTCAGAGAGAAAGAATTTCAAAGCCATTTCAAGGGTGATTGTTTTTTATACAGACAATTCGTTTGAATCATATGAAAAGGCTGATTGATTTCTGCTATATTTGCAAAAAAACCAGATGTACAGAATCCTGATCCGCCCCATCTTGTTTCTATTACCACCTGAAAAGATCCATCATCTTCTTACCGGATTCCTTGGTTTTTTATTTAAAATCCCCGGCATTGCTGCCCTAACCCGGTCAGCCTATCATATAAATAATTCTTTACTGGAAACAAACTTCCTGGGTATGAAATTTAAAAACCCTGTGGGTTTGGCAGCCGGTTTTGATAAGAATGGAGAAGTATTTAACCAATTCGCAGACTTTGGTTTTTCGCATATAGAAGTAGGCACAGTTACGCCAAAAGGACAACCTGGTAATGTTAAACCACGAAGTTTCCGAATTCCTGTCGATAGTGGCCTGATTAATAGGATGGGATTCAATAATCGCGGAGTCGAAGCTTTGGTTGAAAAGCTCAAAGGTCAGCGTCGGAAAGGGCTCATCATTGGTGGTAACATAGGTAAAAACACCCTGACTCCCAATTCAGAGGCTGTATCGGATTATGAAACTTGTTTCAGGGCGTTATACGGGTATGTCGATTATTTTGTAGTGAATGTCAGCTGCCCGAATATTACTGACCTGCAAGAATTGCAGGACCAGGAGGGCTTGGAAGCGATACTACGGCGCCTGACAGATATCAGAAAGGAGATGGGACATTATACGCCTGTTTTGCTTAAGATATCTCCGGATCTGAATAACAAACAAATTGATGCCTCCCTGGCAATTGTTATGAAATATGGAATTGATGGGATCGTGGCCACCAATACAACCATAAGCAGAAAGAACCTGACTACATCCCGGGAGACCATTGCGTCCATCGGTAACGGAGGAATGAGTGGTGCACCCCTTACCGACAGGAGTTTAGATGTAGTACGCTACATAACTGCAAAAACCGAAGGAAAACTTCCGATAATAGGTGTTGGAGGAATCATGTCGGTGCAGGATGCGCTCAATATGCTGGATGCCGGGGCAACGCTGATCCAGGTGTATAGCGGTTTTATCTATAATGGACCAGGCTTTGTCAGGCGGATTAACCATGCCATACTGAAGAGACGTAAAAATCAGTTATAAACCTGTTTAATCTCTCCATACAGCCCTATAGCTCCATTGCTGTAAAAACCTTAAATTCTCGAATACGTTTATATGCGGCGTCTTAAGATTTTTGCGGGGTGGTCATAGTTTCACTTCATTCGAATTGGCGCATCAGTAACCATTACAGCTCTGTTTTTAAGTTCCCTCACCGGATCAGGTAACTTGTAATAACTGAAAGGGGGCGGAGCAGATTTCTTTACAGCGGGAGAGGTGCCTGTGATCTCCGCCAGCGCCCTGGCTAATATCGGATCGGTAATATCGCCGAATTGCTTCATCTCAAGAACATTATCTTTAACAAAAAAATCAGGTTCCAGTCCATTGTTAAAATCACTAAAATCGAGGTGGTTAGCAAACTTGAACACCAGTGGTTGCACGGCCCAACTATGTCTTGCGGGCTCTTCAGTGTCAGGCAAGGTGATGGATCCGTAGAATTTTCCGACGGTATTTTCTCCGATCTGACTAACATTCATATAGGGATCAAGGCCTATAATTATCAATTCAGAAGCTGACGCTGAATTTCCGCTGGTCAGGAAATATATATCTGTAAGATCAAGGTTCACAGACGGATTATCTTTAAAAAATACAACCAGGTATTCAGAATCCTCTCCATATTCTTGCTTGAAATACTCCTGGTACACATCGTTCCACTGGTATTTGACAAATATATTTTTATTACCGATTACGTTTGCCGGACTTACCACTGATGCAATGTGGGTTGCCACAGATACCCTTCCCCCTGAATTGTAACGAATATCAAATATGAGTTCGGAGATTCCTTTTGTTTTAAAATCCATAAAAACATTGTCAAGTGAGTCGACCCACTTTTCATTCTCTCCTGCACTGAAACCTGTATAAACGATATAACCGATCTCTGCACCTTCATAATTGATGATCTCGTGATGCAGAACCGGGTTTTCCTCAATAACCAGGGCTGTCAGCGCTACCTCTTTTCCATTCATTACAAGATTTCCATCGAGGTAATCAGCAAATTCCAATACAACATTTTCGGAATAGAACAGATCGATATAGTTATTGATTGTAATTGTTGTTCCGTTTATATCAGTTATGATTTCACCGCGCTCAATACCAGCGAGGTCAGCAGGTGATCCCTTCGAGACATATTCTACGATTACAATTACGTTACCGGTATCCCATAGTCTAAAATCCGGAGAGATCCCTGTAGACAGGGAAATATTGTTGAAGCTGTTGATCAGTGCCTGGTAATTATCGACAATCCAGGAGAACTCGTCTTTCTCATTGAGAATACTGTAGAAAAAACCCTCCGGATCTGTTTCATCGGTAGGAAACAATGTCTCATCCACCTCATCGGCCCAGAGGTAAACGTCGGTAATCACGTCCCAAATCCATTCAATGATAATCTCATTTTCTGTTGGTTCCGGTTCCGGTTCCGGTTCCGGATCTTCACATGAATAGGATACCAAAAGCAGGGTGAATATGTATAGTAGAGGGATAGATTTCTTCATTCTTTGCATTTAATTCTTTATCAACAAATACTTCCTAAAATTATAACTCAAAAATAGTTGAAATAGTTCAGCCTGGCAGGATAATTAACTTTAATTCCTTAAATTCATTCTCTCCGGGCGGTTCATACACCTTTTCCAATCGCCATCAATAGGTTTTTCAACCCAATGCATACGCTGTTTGTTTTAGGATGTTTGGATCTTGATTACGGGAAATTTATTTTCACCATTGGAACATACAGCCTCCTTTTAACGCTGTTCTCCAGCTTCTCCTGTCATCGGGACAAACCGAACAGGATACTTCAGTTCCCTGATCAATTTACCGCGTTCATTTTTTCTCATTACAATGAGGAATTGAATCTGATCCTGTGGTCCCAATGGAATAACGATTTTTCCTCCCGGTTTTAATTGTTCGATAAGCGGCTCAGGTACCTCTTCAGGAGCGCAGGTTACAATGATCCTGTCGAAAGGAGCATGCTCCGGCCATCCTTTATAGCCGTCGCCGATTTTTACTTTTACATTCTCATACCCCAGATTCTTCAGTGTTTGAGCTGATCTCTTTCCAAGCTCTGGAACAATTTCGATCGTATACACCTCAGCATCCATTTCAGCCAAAACAGCCGCCTGGTAGCCGCTTCCGGTACCAATTTCAAGGATCTTCTGGCCCTTTTCCAGCTCCAGCAGCTGAGTCATGGAGGCTACAATGACTGGCTGAGAAATTGTTTGGTCGTAACCGATCGGCAGGGGATTATTATTATACGCATAGGGTTGCAAATGTTCGGGGATGAATGCATGTCTGGGCGTCCGGAACATTGCTCCCAGGACAGCAGTATCATGGATCTCAATCCCAGGATAATCAGTTAGCTGCCTGTAAACCAGGTAATGTCTGTCTTCTGTTCGCTCTTTAAAGGCAGGATGGGTCCGCTGACCTGCTGCATTTATTAGAAACAGAGCGATTATGATTATAACCAGGGAATACTTCATATATAGATTTATAAATAGTTTTTTACAGATCAGTAGGTAGTTTGCCATTTCAGTCTGTAGCATATGTTTCAACCAACTTGAAATAATCATAACATCTGTGCCAATAAGATGATCGTGACCCGGTTTAGCATATGAAGTTTCACCCAAGTTAATAGTTTTAGTTCAAACTTTCAAATTGAGTTAACAAGTAATCAATTCGCTGGATGACCGTTCTCTATTCTCCGAAGTTTTATGAGTTTTGTACTGATCATTTTGCTGATATTTACCGTAATCTTATACATTACCGGAACAATTACCAGTGTAAGAAACGTGGCAAAAGTGAGTCCAAATATAACTGTCCATGAAATCGGACCCCAGAATGCGACCATATCGCCACCGAAAAAGATATTCGGCTTCAGCTCACGAAGTAATCCTCCGAAATCGATATTCAGTCCCACAGCCAAAGGTATCAGTCCGAGAATTGTTGTTATAGCAGTTAGCAATACCGGCCTGAGCCTTGTTCTTCCACCTTCAATAATGGTTTGGGTCGCTGCTCCCACAGGCAGGTATTCATCCTCCTTCAGACCTAGCTCCGCCCGCTTTCTCTTTTTCAGCAGTTCTATATAATCGATCAGAACAATGGCATTGTTTACGACAATACCTGCCAGTGAAACGATACCGATTCCTGTCATAACCACAACAAAATCCATTTTAAAGGTTGCGATCCCGCCAAATACACCAATGGTACTGAAGAGTACGCTGACAAGAATAATGGCGGGCTTCACAACAGAGTTGAACTGCGTTACAAGAATCAGCAGAATGAGCGACAGCGCGATCAGCAGTGCGCGCATCAGAAATGCCATGGACTCCTTTTGCTCCTCCTGCTCACCGCCAAATGCATAGCTTATTCCCTCGGGAAAATCATATTCTTCCAGGACCGTTGCCAATTGCTGGTTGATGCGGGTTGCATTATATCCTTCTATAACATTTGATGATAGAGTGATAACGCGCTTCATGTCCTTTCTTCTTACTGATCCGTAGGTGCTTTTATACTCAACATCGGCAATTGCTGAAAGGGGTATTGTAATCGTCTGCCCGTTTTCAACGTAGGAGATGCCTATATTAAGCAGGGAAGAGGAGTTATAGCGATATTCCTCTTTCAAACGCATATTGATGGGGTACTCATCTTCACCAACCTTGAAGTTTGATATCTCCCTGCCAAAGAGGGCTGTTCTCAGGGTGCCTGCAACTTGCTGTGTTGAAAGCCCGTACCTTCTTAATTTATCCCTGTCAAGACTGATCAACAGTTCAGGTTTGCCGAGGGTAAGGTCCATAGCAAGGCCCTCCATTCCCATAATCCCTGCATCTTCAATAGTATGAAGTATGCTATCTGTGACTAAAATCAGTTTATCGAACTGGTTGCCTGCTATCTCAATACTTACCGGGTCACCTGCCGGAGGTCCGTTCTGGTCTTTTTCAATGGAGAGAACTACCCCCGGATAGCGGTTGAGCAGTTGATCGGTAAGTTCTCTTAATATCATGGAGGTATTGATCCCTTCACGGAATTCATATTCCACAAATGAGACAGTGGTAAGTGCTTCATTCGGTTTGTTGCCCGATTCGTTCTGATCGCTGCCAACCCCGATCGTGGTAAGTACCGATTTTACAATAGAACGATATGGTTTAATCACCTCTTCCACATCCTCTTCCAGCTCTTTCATAAATGCGTCGGTGGCAGTAATATCTGTACCAACGGGTAATTCTGCAATAATGTTGATATAGGAGGGATCGTTTTCAGGAAAGAAGCTCACATTTACATCCCTTGCACTGAAAAAAAACACTGTAAAGATTAACAATAGGAATGTTCCAAAAAAGAAGAAAACCGGATTCCACTTCCGTAATGCAAATACCAGTGTCCGTGAATAAATCTCATCGAGCCAAACCAGGAATACATCCTGGAACCACGCCTCCGCCTTGCGGAAGAAAAGGGCATTCAGAAGACCAATAATTCCTAAGATCATGGCCAGTGTACCGGCAGAGTTCCATCCAACGAGATAGAATAATCCACCCAGAGCAATAAGTGAGACAGCAATGATAATACCACGTTTGACATTTGGCATGTTGTTTTTCCTGTCGGGTCCGAGCTTGATAAAGGTAGCTGAGAAGACCGGAATGATGACCAATGCAACGAATAGTGAAGATGTAAGAACAATGATTAGTGTGATCGGCAGGTTCTTCATGAATTCACCTGTGATGCCACCCCAGAAGGCCAGGGGAATAAAAGCAGCCAGCGTGGTGGCTGTAGAGGTGATTATCGGATAGGCAATCTCTCCCACAGCCTGTTTTGCCGACTCAAATGTAGTGAAACCCCGGTCGACATACCTGTAAATGTTTTCTACCACAACGATGGCATTGTCCACCAGCAGTCCGAGTGCAAGTATCAGGGAGAAAAGAACTATCAGATTCACTTTGAATCCCAATGCATCAAGTACGATGAATGAAAGGAACATGGACATAGGAATAGCCAGCCCAACAAACAGAGCGTTGCGTGTACCAAGGAAATAGAACAACACCAGGATCACAAAGATTACCCCCATTATCATACTGTTTTCCAGGTTACTAAGTTGCATACGAATCATCTCCGATTGGTCATTGGTAAGTGTAACAGAGACCCCGGCAGGCAAATCACCCGATGCCTTGGCCCGGTCCAGAATGGCAAAGATTTGATCGGTAGCCTCAAGCAGGTTTTCCCCACTTTTCTTGATGATCTGCACGCTAACAACAGATTGATTATCCAGTCTCGTGATGGTTTTCGGCTCTTCATACCCATCTATCACATCGGCAACATCACGGAGATAGACAACATCATCATTTTCTCTTTTGACAATGATATTTTTTAACTCATCAATCTGCTTGAATTCACCAACAGTCCGAACAGACCGGCGTGTATCGCCTAACTTGATCTCTCCTCCGGAAATAGAGACATTTTCCTGGGCAATAGCAAACTCAATATCATCGAAGGTGAGCCCGTACGATTCCAGTTTCAGAAGGTCCACGTTGACCTTTATTTCCCTTTCATCAATTCCCCGGATCTCAACCTTGGAAATCTCCCTGACAGACTCGATCAACTCTTCAAGTAGCTCGGCATATTCTTTTAGCTCTTCAACACTGTAATCACCCGATAAATTAACATTCAGGATAGGAAATTCAGAAAAATCTATGTCCTGAACGAGGGGGTCAACCAGAAGATCATTTGGTAATTCACCTTTGGCCTTATCAACCGCATCCTTCACATCCTGCAGGGCGATTTTTATATCGACATCTGTATTAAATTCTGCAAAGATCATGGATGCATCCTGTGCGGAGGTGGACCTGACCTCCTTGATTCCGGTTATGGACTCAAGCTCTTTCTCAATTGGCCTGGTGATAAGATTTTCTATATCCAGTGGTGGGTTTCCGGGGTAGGTAGTCTGCACCAGTATTGTTGGTAAAACGATATCCGGAAACAGCTCCTTGGGGAGGTTTTTGTAGGATATAATACCGAAGGCGATAATGATGAGTGTCAGCAAGAAAATTGTATTCCTGTTTTTCAGTGCTGCAGTTGTGGGTTTGAACTCCCTGTATTTATTCTTGGTCATCTGTATTCAATCTTTATTGGTTGGTTACCCTCACCGGTTCACCGTCACTTACAATAGTATAGCCGTCGACGATCACTTTATCACCTACTTTTATTCCACCGGCAATTTTTGTCTGATCCTGTACAGTCCTTCCTTTTTCCACATACACCTTTTCGGCAATCGGTTTTGAGTCAGACTCCTTCAGCCGATAAAGGAACGTTCCGTTAAAATCCTCCTTCAGGATAATGGATGGTACTGTTAGCGCATTTGGATCTGAATAGTCCTTTATACGCACTGAAGAGAGCATATTGGGTTTTAGCTTTTCAGCCGGATTTTTCAATAGCACTTCTATGATGAAAGTTCGTGTAACAGGGTCAATAACCGTTCCTATTCTCGATATGGGTTTTTTAATGATGAGATCAGGGTAGGAGGAGAATGCCAATTGTACTGTGTCTCCCTCCTTAATAGCACCGATAAATGACTCAGACGCCCGGGCAGTGATTCTAATATCGTCGAGGTTGACAAGCCGGATCAGTCGCATTCCGGGAGAGGCCATCTCACCGGTTTTAACCATGATGTCGTCAATGATTCCTGAGAATGGAGCCCTGATCGAGGACATATCCAGCTGCGACTGCAGGGTGGCTAACCGGGCCTCTAATGACTCCTTACCATTCTTTGCTTCCAGGTATTGAATCTCACTTCCAATTTTCTTCTCCCAGAGTTGCTCCTGCTTTTCAAATACTTTTTTAGCCAATTCGAGGTTGGTTCTTACTTCATCGATGTTGTTTTGTGTAACATCGGTATTTAATCTGATTAACAGATCTCCCTTTTTAACGCGATCGCCGCGGTTGACCGGGATGGCGCTGATTTGTCCGTTGACTTCCGGACTGATAAACGCATCCTGCAATGC
>CAYSMO010000105.1:0-198 GCA_964432125.1 uncultured Bacteroidaceae bacterium
ATGTATCCGTCCGTTCCTGCTCGACGATCAAGAGACTGCTGCACTGCCTGATGGCGTTGAAACAATCGATTCGAAAGGAAAAGATGTAACCGGATTTCAATTCAGGATTCAGGTCTCGGTGCTTGACTGCACAGGATGTGGTAACTGCGTAGATGTTTGTCCATCCAAGGAGAAGGCACTCGTCATGCAACCCCTGGA
>CAYSMO010000105.1:208-8828 GCA_964432125.1 uncultured Bacteroidaceae bacterium
GAGACACTCGTTGACAAGAAGAAAACAGTGAAGAACAGCCAGTTCGCTCAACCATTGTTTGAGTTCTCTGGTGCATGTGCAGGATGTGGTGAAACGCCCTATATCAAGCTTATTACACAGCTTTACGGCGATCAGATGGTCGTTGCCAATGCAACGGGTTGCTCATCTATTTATGGTGGATCTGCTCCATCAACTCCATACTGCACCAACTCTGAAGGACATGGTCCGGCATGGGCAAACTCACTGTTTGAAGACAATGCTGAATATGGCTACGGGATGTCCATCGGTATTAATAAGATGCGTGAGCGTATCACTATGATGATGGCTGAATCGAAGGATAAGGTTGCCAAAGAGACAGCAGAAGCTTTCGATGCCTGGGTGGCAGCAGATGATCTGGATAGTTCGCGTGAAGCATCAAAAACTGTTGTTGCTGCACTGGAAAAGGAGAAGAATGGTGTTGCAAAGGATATTCTTGCACTGAAACAATACCTGGTGAAGAAGTCTGTATGGATCTTTGGAGGTGATGGATGGGCGTATGATATCGGTTATGGCGGACTCGACCATGTGCTGGCTTCCGGTGACGATGTCAATGTACTGGTAATGGATACTGAGGTGTACTCCAATACTGGCGGACAGGCTTCTAAGTCTACACCAATTGGAGCAGTTGCGAAGTTTGCTGCTTCTGGCAAGAAAATCAGAAAAAAGGACCTTGGCGTCATGGCCATGTCTTATGGGTATGTATATGTTGCACAGGTTTCAATGGGTGCAAGTCAGTCACAATACCTGAAAGCAATCCGCGAAGCGGAGGCTTATAAGGGTCCTTCACTCATTATTGCATATTCGCCATGTATAAACCACGGACTACGCAAAGGGATGGGAAAAACACAGGCCCAGGGAAAATTTGCTGTGGATTCCGGTTACTGGCACCTGTATAGATATAACCCGGCACTCGAAGAGGAGGGTAAGAATCCATTCGTTCTCGACTCAAAAGAGCCACAATGGGACCAGTTCCAGAGTTTTCTGAAATCCGAGGTACGATACACCTCACTGCAGAAGGCATTTCCGGAAGAGGCAGCCAAACTGTTTGAAGCAGCCCAGAATAATGCACGATGGAGATATAACAGTTATGTGAGAATGGCTGCCATGGATTTCTCCAAAACAGAATAATGGATCTTTAGCCGTAGTATTTTTGAGTAGGCCGTCCGGGTAATTCCCGGACGGCTTTTTTAGGGTGCGCCCGGAATATTTTAATTCTTTAGCTGAATGTCCCCAACGCATATTGAATGTTGTAAATACTATTTAAAAGCGTTACCATAAGAACTGTTTTATTACTTTTACAGTTTAAAGGCTTTTTTATGGGCAGATACCTGGCAATCGATTACGGTAAGAAGCGGTGCGGAATTGCGGTGAGTGATCCTATGAAGATAATTGCCAGTGGACAAACAACGGTGGCCTCCCATGAGTTGATGAATTATCTGGCTGATTATTTTTTGAAAGAGGATGTTGAATGTGTGGTCGTCGGAAAACCTATGCAGTCAGACAACCAACCCAGTGAGTCTTTTATCTATGTTGAACGGTTCGTGCGTTCATTCAAGAAAAGGTTTCCGGGAATGAGACTGGAGTGGGAAGATGAGCGCTTCACTTCAAAAATGGCTGTGCAGGCGATGGTCGAAGGCGGTCTGAAAAAGTCAGAAAGACGCAAGAAAGAGAATATTGATAAAATGAGTGCGGCCCTGATCTTAAGATCGTTCATGGATCTCTCAAACAATCAGGACTGAAAACTGTTAATCTGCTGGAATGCAGTTAAGAATTAATACGATACATGATGTTACCTGTTTATGTGTATGGAATGTCTGTCCTGCGGAGAGTGGCCCAGGAGATAGATGAGAACTATGAAGACCTTGATCGGTTGATTGAAGAGATGTTTGAGACCATGGTTGCCAGTGACGGGGTAGGGCTTGCTGCACCCCAGGTTGGTAAATCTGTCAGGCTTTTCCTGGTGGATGCCAGTCGCATGGAGGATATTGATGATGAACCGGATCTTAACAACTTCAAAAAGGTGTTTATTAACCCCTATATCACTGAGGAATGGGGCGACAAGTGGAGTTTTTCCGAAGGATGTCTGAGTATTCCCAACATACGCGAAGAGGTGAGCCGCCCATCAAAAGTAAGAATCGAGTATTACGATGAGAACTGGAATTTTCACGATGAGCAATTCGACGGTGTGAAGGCCCGTATCATACAGCATGAGTATGACCATTTGGAAGGCCGTCTTTTTGTTGATCTAATCAATCCATTGCGCAAAAAGTTGATCGGACACAAGCTCAGGTCGATATCCAAAGGCAATGTCGATTGCGATTATAAGATCGTTTTCCCCGGAAAGAAATAAAAAGTGTTCTTAACACTTTATTATCTGGCACCCATAAGTAGGCGTGGTTAGCTTTCTAAAAAAAAACTGCCGATATAGTGTTATACCGACAGCTTGTAAATATATCCTGATTAATCCACATTCAGGACAGTGATCCATTATCAGACAATCGGATTGAAGTACTCCTCCGACTTCAGGATCATATCAATATATTGGGCTCTTTTATAGACAAATGGATCGTTGATCGCCTTGGCTGACAACGTCCCTCTAAATTCATTAATGGTTTTATACCCTTTCCGGTCCATCCACTCCTCAAGTTCAGTCAGCATTGCAGCTGCATGCTTGATTCCATTATGATAAAAGGTAGAAACTGATTCTATCGCTCCTGCCCCGGCAAGGATCATCTTCACAACATCAGTTCCTTCGTAGATACCGCTATTGGCAGTAATGGAAGCCTTAATATTATCGTACAATAAGCCCGCGTATCTGATGGTGAGTCTGTGATCGCCCGGTGTACTCAGGTTCCAGGGGGCTGCATGCTTCTCTGCCTCTACATCTATGTCGGGTTCAAACAGCCGGTTAAAAAGAATAAACCCATCCGCTCCAGCAGCATCAAGGTCGGCAACCGTTTTAAGAATATTGGTGTAAAATGGACTTATTTTTACGCTCACCGGGATCTTTACCGCCTTCTTTACCGCTTTTAGAGATTCAATCTGATCAGCAATAATGTCATGACCCGATTTTTGCATCTCCCTGGGTATCGCGAAGAAGTTTAGTTCAAGACCATCGACTCCGGTCTCTTCTATCTGCTTGGCATAATCAACCCATGTCTCTTTGTATATGGCATTGATGCTTGCAATCAGCGGAATACCAATACTTTCTTTTGCCTTGCGTAGGTTGTATAAATGCTCTTTCGGACCGGCATGTTCGAGGTTTGGAAAGAGGTTGATCATTTCCGCGTTTCTCTCATCAAATGCTTCAAGCTGATTGTCCAGCTCATAGTTCTCCAACTGAATCTGTTCTTCGAACAAAGATTTATAAACAATCGCTGCAATTCCTGCATCTTCGGCCTTTTTAAGGTTGTCGATTTCCCCGACCAAATTGCTTGCGCCGAGTATAATTGGGTTTTTTAAGGAAATACCCATGTGTTTGGTGGTAAGATTTGCCATGTCTGTTGTGGGTTTTTAATTATGTTTAAATATATCCTTTAAACCTGTTTTTCGCAAGAAAGGTTCATTTTTTCTTCTTAAAAAATCGATTTTTTCCTCTCCTGGCGTATTAATAGAGAAAAAAGTTGTCAGTTTTTATCAGCGACGTCAAAATGGTTCCGGTAGCAAGGGCAGCAATTCCGTTTGCTACCGGACTGTTATTATACGAACAAATTCAGTCTATAAATGTACACATTATTGTAGGAATGGTTTTATTCATCCTGCTGCTCTCTTATTGTTTATTAACTTTTCGAACTACTCGTAGTCATATTATTTTTGGCGTTGGGGTTATTCTATTCTTCTATTTCTCAGGTATTGTTCTGGGTAGAATAGATACTCAAACCATAGCATCAGACCTTCACGAAAAATCTGGTTTTATTGCTGGTTGGATCATGGACAGCCCGGTTGAAAAAGAGCGATCATGGGTCGTTCAGATCGAGGCAGCTTACTTTATTTCCGACACTGCGACCTTACATTTACGAGAGAATGTGCAGGTATATCTTCATAAAGAGACAGGGATTTCTGAATTGATACCTGGTACCTTCTGGCTATTCATGGGAGAAACCGTAGAGATCAGAAATCATGGCAATCCCGGAGAGTTTGATTATGCATCATATATGCAACGAAGAAATTTCCGACATAGTCTTTTTTGCTCCTCTGCCAGGTGCCTGATTCCGCAGCCCGTTTCCAGATACCTCCCTGCCAGGATCCGGCAGAAGATTATCTCAAATTGGGATTCTGACGATTCCGGCACTGCTGTACTAAGTGCTATCACGCTTGGATACAAATCCCTGCTCGACCGGCCGACAAAACAGGCGTTTTCAGATGCAGGAGCCATGCATTTGCTGGCTGTATCCGGACTGCATGTCGGAATGGTCTGGTGGATCCTCGATCTGCTGCTCAGGTTTCCCGGACACTCCCGGTTTTGGAGAACATCCAAGCTTCTGGTAATTCTTGTTATTCTTTGGTTTTATGCAGCCATTACAGGACTTTCAGAATCTGTGACAAGATCTGTTACGATGTTTTCACTGGTGGCTTTTTCAAAAGCAGTAAACAGACACAGTAACATATATAATACACTTCTGTTATCGGGTTTTTTGTTACTCTTTCTTAAACCTGACAGAATCATGGAACCAGGCTTTCAATTGTCGTACCTGGCAGTGTTTGGTATTATTACCATACAACCTTTATGCAGCAAAGTGTATGTATCGTGCATGAAGCCGATACGATGGATCCTCGATCTGGTCTCTGTGAGCATTGCCGCACAGCTCGCAACATTACCTCTGGTACTTCTCTATTTTAACCAGTTTCCGGTATGGTTTATTCTTACAAATCTTGGTGCTATTCCCCTGGTAACAGTTATCCTTGTTCTGTTCGTTCTGTTTTCACCATTCCTTATCTTTTTTCCGGATGTCGATCTTTTTTCATTTTTGTTACTGAAATTGGCCTGCTTGCTGAATAGTTTAATCAATCTCATTTCATCGCTGCCCGGAGCAGTGATTTCTGATATTGGACTTCACCCAACTGTTGCTTTCAGTTTATTGGTTACTATTATTGCAATGGTTTCTTTGCTCATTTACCGAAGGTTTATATTCTTACTTGTTTTATTATTCTTTTTGGTGCTTACATCTTGTCTATCCATCGTTTTATGGATAGGTCAGGCTGATCAAACAACTTTTGAAGTTTACAATTTCAGGCAGACAACGGTATTCTCAGAAATCTCTGAAGGAATTAGAAATACATACTTTTTCAGCGGAGATCAATCGATCGACTCCTTTGCAGAAGAGTATATAGTTTCCCTGGGAAGAAATCCTGTTTCACTGCGTGAACACAACGTGATCAATTTGCATGTAGACGATCCAGCAACAACAGTTGAAAGTGTTTTCGTGTTAGGGGATGGTTTATGGTCCATCAGGGCCGGTAAAATGGACATTTTACTTGCAGGCAGCTGCAGCAAGGGAGATTTACAGCGTATACTGGAGGCACATAAATGGGAAATGGTCATTTTCCGGCAAGGGTTCCCATTTATTGATAACAATATTCATCTGCCCTCTGAGTCATCGATCATTGGGGATGGCACACTCCGCAATTTCGAGATTGAAAACCTGAAGAAACTGTTTCCGGATTCCTATATTATAAAGCAAGAAGGAGCTTATGTGGTGCCTGTCCATAATGTCGCAGTGAACAGGCACTATTGAGTTGGTTTTGAAATGAACAAGGCTGGCAATGATGCACCTTCAATAATATATTCGCTTAAAAATGATTCTGAAGATGTAAAAAACTGGATAATGCTATTCTAATTGGAAGATATTCCTTTATTTTACTGTTTCATTCTATCAACATTGCTGTATGAGAATTATACTTGCAGGGGCAGGAGAAGTTGGGACGCATCTGATTAAGATGCTCAGTAATGAGGACCATGATATTATTGTTATTGATAATGATCCGGAACGACTGAAGGTTATTGGTACCTCAATGGATGTGATGACGCTCGAAGGGAATGCTAATTCCATCAGTATACTCAAGGAGTCTAAAGTAGCAAAGGCAGACCTCTTTATTTCGGTTACATTCTCCGAAGATGTAAATATCACTGCAGCCATAATCTGCAAAAAGCTGGGTGCAAAGAAAACCATCGCCCGGATCGATAATGACGAGTTCCTCATGCAATCCAATAAAGAGTTGTTTTCCACCCTGGGTATTGATTACATGATCTATCCGGAAAAGATCGCAGCCCGTGAGATTGTTGGTTTACTGGCCCAGACCGGAAGTACTGAAATAGTTGAATTTACCGGTGGTAAACTGCAGATGTATGTTATCCGTCTCGAAGAGGGGGCTCCGATTATTGGACAAAGACTTCGGGAGTTGACACCAGACAGAGAGAAGCTGGAATTTCGGGCTGTAGCCATGACAAGACACGGAAAAACGATCATTCCCGGGGGTGATGATGCTTTTGAGGCAGGCGACCTGGTCTATGTCATCAGCAGTCAGGCAGGTATGAAGGAATTGTATAAATATTCCGGAAAACAGCATTTCGATATTAGAAATATCATGATTCTTGGGGGAAGCCGCATAGGAATCAAAACCGCACGACAACTTGGAAACCAGCACTATGTAAAAATGATTGAGGTCGACAGGCAAAAGAGCTACCGCCTTTCCAGTATGTTGTCCAATACATTGGTTATCAATGGAGATGGCACAAACATGGAGCTGTTAAAGGGAGAGGGATTGGAAAAGATGGATGCCTTTATTGCTGTTACAGGCAATTCCGACACAAATATTCTCTCCTGTCTTCTTGCCAAACAAATGGGGGTTAAACGAACCATTGCCGAGGTTGAGAATATCGACTATATCCACCTGGCTGAGAATATCGGTGTCGATACCATTATTAACAAAAAATTGATCACTGCGAGCCGGATATTCAGATTTACCATGAGTGATGAGGTATCTTCTATTAAATGTCTGACCGGGACTGAGGCAGAAGTGATGGAATACGTTGTTAAACCGCAGTCAACAATTACCAAAGGACCGCTCAAGAACATCAGTTTTCCCAGTGAAGCGATCATAGGAGGTGTCATCCGAGGAAAAAATAGTTTTATCGCTCACGGGGATACCGAGATCAAACCATACGACAGGGTAATAGTTTTTGCATTACCTTCCGAGATTTATACTGTCGGAAAATTCTTTAATTAGAAAACCCCAATGCCCAATCCGAAAACTACAATCCGAATTCTTGGAATCCTCCTCATGGTCGAAGGATTCTTCATGTGGATCTCCGTTCCGATCGCACTTTTTCATGGTGAGAACGATGCCCTGCATTTCCTGGTTTCAGGAGCTGTCACTGCCCTCGTAGGTTTTGCAGGATATTTCTTCACCAGGAAGGCAAATCTTGAAGTGACCAAGCGCGACGGTTATGTAATCGTCACTTCCGGCTGGCTGTTTTTCTCGCTATTTGGAACGTTGCCCTTTCTCCTTGCAGGTTCGATTCCCGATTTCACCAATGCGTTTTTCGAAACCATGTCTGGTTTCACTACCACCGGTGCATCAATCCTGAATAACATCGAGGAGCTGTCTCACGGTATTCTCTTCTGGAGAAGCCTTACCCAGTGGCTGGGAGGCATGGGCATTATTGTCTTAACACTCGTTATCCTTCCCGTGCTGGGTATCGGGGGAATGCAGCTCTTTGCCGCCGAGGTGCCCGGACCTGTCCCCGACAAGTTGCACCCGCGGATCAAGGAGACCGCCAAGCGGCTCTGGGGAATCTATGTGATCTTCACTGTTGCTGAGATTCTTTTGCTTTGGGCCGGACCAATGAACCTGTTCGATTCGGTTTGCCATGGGCTGACAACCATGTCTTCAGGCGGGTACTCAACCAAACAGGCGAGCATCGGACATTGGGATTCAGCGTATGTTCACTATGTTATTACGGTATTTATGTTTCTTGCCGGAGTGAATTTTACCCTCTCCTATTTCGGATTTCATCTTCGCTTCAAAAAAATCTGGAGAAATGAGGAGTTCAGGTATTACCTGGGATTTATTTTCGCATTTTCCCTGGTGATCACTGTCGGACTCTATCTCAGCAGCAATAGGGGGGGTGAAGAGTCTTTCCGGACAGCCATCTTCCAGGTGGTTTCAATCATAACCACTACCGGATATGTAACCAATGACTATCTTTTGTGGATACCGGGACTCACCATGTTGATTTTTGTATTGATGTTTTTCGGAGGATCGGCCGGATCGACAGGCGGCGGACCAAAGATCATGCGGATCGTGATCCTGATCAAAAACTCAACCCAGGAGCTGAAAAGACTGATCCATCCGAATGCAGTGATCCCGGTGCGACTGAATAAAGTTGCAGTCGACAATGTGATCGTTACCAATGTACTGGCATTCCTGGCGTTTTATATTCTTATTGCAGTCAGTGGTATTATTATTATGGCATTCCTTGGAAATGATTTTGATACATCCGTTGGTGCCGTGGTCGCCTGTTGCGCCGGGCGCGGGAGGCGGGCTTTCACACGCTGATCCTCACGGTGGACGTGCCGGT
>CAYSMO010000106.1:0-8827 GCA_964432125.1 uncultured Bacteroidaceae bacterium
AGAGGAAAAGAAATGGGCACGCCGCAAACAACTTCGCACTACTGGAAAAGATAGCCCTAAATCTATTGAAGTCAGAGGGCTCCAAAAACATAAGTATTAAGAATAAAAGGTTGGTGGCTGCCTGGGATAATCAGTTTTTACTAAAAATTCTTCGAATTTAAATGCGTCGACCCTGGCTTTGAATTTGCCTGTTTTGTGGCTTCAATGGTAAAGGTTATCTTTACACAAAATCAAAAGAGATGTTTACAACCGATGAACTCCGGGACCTCAGTGAACGCCAGGAAGCGTTAAGGAGGTACCTTTGACGTGGATGGCAAATTACGAACCATCGAAGAAGAGGAGAAATTAACACAGGCTGCCGACTTTTGGGATGATCCCGAAAAAGCGGAACAGCAAATGAAAAAAATTTCCAGACTAAAATCGTGGACCAATGCTTACATGGCAGTTGAAGCAGCTGTGGATGATTTGAAGGTACTGGCAGACTTCCTGAAGGAGGGAGAAGGCGGCGAAAAAGAGGTACAGGAGCAGTATGAAAAGGCATTAAGACTTATAGAAGCGCTTGAATTAAAGAATATGCTTCGAAATGAAGAGGATGCTTTGGGTGCCATTATGAAAATCAATCCTGGTGCAGGAGGTACAGAAAGCACCGACTGGGCCGAAATGTTGATGCGCATGTATATCCGTTATGGGGAACGAAACGACTTTAAAATAAAAGAACTGCATTATCTCCCGGGGGATGAAGCTGGTATAAAATCTGTTACCCTTGAATTTACAGGCGATTATGCCTATGGCTATTTGAAAGGAGAATCGGGAGTTCACCGGCTGGTAAGACTCTCCCCTTTCGACTCTGCCAACCGCCGACATACTTCATTTGCTTCTGTTTTCGTGGCTCCGGTAGTAGACGACAACATTGAGATCATAGTCAATCCTGCCGATCTGGAATGGGACACTTTCAGATCTGGCGGTGCCGGTGGGCAGAATGTAAATAAAGTGGAGACAGGCGTGCGGGTAAAACACCTGCCTACAGGAATAACCGTTGATAATACTGAAACACGGTCACAAAATAAGAACCGGGAAAATGCATTACGTATCCTGAAATCCCACCTGTATGAAATTGAATTGCAAAAGCGCAGGGAGAAACAGGCCGAAGTCGAGGGAAATAAGAAAAAAATTGAATGGGGATCACAAATCCGCAACTATGTAATGCATCCTTATAAATTGGTGAAGGATCTTCGCACCAACCATGAAACAGGCAATGTGCAAGCAGTAATGGATGGAGCGCTTGATGATTTTATCAAAGCCTTCCTGATGGAATTCGGGGAGGAATAGGGAACCGAAAATCCATACCACAGTACTCTTTTGCAGAGCCAACACCCTCGCACTACACAAGGCATGGCTCAATCGCTCAAAGGAGTTTTCACGATATATCGCTAAATTAATTTCGTCAGGGGTTACATATTTTTATGGTAATCATCCTCTGTGATTATCCAAGACCATTATTCCAGGTAATGAATTAGATGCAAAATACGATTATGATACTTTTTTTGCCTATTATTTAATATTTTTAATCTTATTTCTTGTTTTTACTTATATTTATATATCTTTACGCCCTATTTACATTTTAATCTAATATATTATTATTTGCTATGTGTGGATTTGCAGTATATACAGGAAGTGATAAAATGACACGCCTGAAGGCGGCAAGTGAATTTCAGAAAATAAAGTACCGAGGGCCTGACAATAGCATATATGCTGATTTCAGGGAGAAGGGATGGATGGGATTTCACAGGTTGAAAATTATGGACACTTCAAACGATGGTAACCAGCCGATGCATTTTGAAAACGTTCACCTGGTATGTAATGGTGAAATATATAATTATCCCCAACTCAAAACCGATTATAATGCGAAATATGATTTCGTGTCCTCCTCCGATTGTGAAGTGATTATTCCAATGTATCGGGAACTGGGTATTTTTGAAACAGCCAGGCGACTGGATGCAGAATTCGTATGTGTTATTTACGACCAAAAGGAGGATAAGTATGTTGCTGCAAGGGACCCGATTGGAATCAGGCCCATGTTTTATGGGTATACAGCCGACAAGTCCATTATGTTTGCAAGCGAGATGAAGGCGCTCAGCACACTTTGTGAAGAGGTCAGACCATTTCCTCCCGGACATGTGTACGACGGTGACAAATTTATCTGTTATAAGGATATTTCGAAGGTTGACAAAATCGCTGACCATGAGCTTGAAAAGGTTCTGGAGAACATCAACAGAACACTTACTGAAGGTGTGTTAAAACGTCTGCAATCGGATGTTCCGGTAGGATTTTTATGCAGTGGTGGCCTTGATTCCAGTCTTGTTTGCGCCATAGCAGCAAAAATGACTGACAAACCATTACGAACATTTGCAGTCGGCATTGATGTAGATGCAATTGACACTAAATACGCGAGAATCGTTGCTGATTATCTGGGAGCTGACCATACCGAAGTGCTCTTCAAAAAACAGGAAATTTTTGACACACTGAGCACCCTGATCTACAATCTCGAAACCTATGACATTACAACCATCAGGGCATCCATGGGCATGTATCTTGTCTCAAAATATATTTCCGAAAACACAGATATAAAAGTCTTAATGACAGGAGAGATAGCTGATGAAATCTTCGGGTATAAATATACCGACTTTGCACCTTCTCCTCTAGCCTTCCAGCAGGAAGCAGAAAAGCGGTTGAGAGAGATTTATATGTACGACGTATTACGTGCCGACAGAAGCATATCCTCATGCGGACTTGAGGCAAGGGTTCCGTTTGGAGACATTGAGTTCGTCGACTATGTGATGTCTGTCAGACCGGAAATGAAGATGAATAATACCGGTATTGGAAAGTACCTGCTAAGGAAAGCCTTTGAAGGAGATTACCTGCCCCAGGAGATCCTCTACAGGGAAAAGGCTGCCTTTTCTGATGCAGTCGGACACAGTGTTGTTGATTTCCTTAAAGAATATGCCGAAGAGATGTATGCCGACGAAGATCTGCTTAAAGCAAAACAAAAATATAACCATGCAACACCAATCTCAAAAGAATCGTTGATGTACCGGGAGATTTTTGAAAGCTTTTTCTCCGGCAGATCAGAATGTGTGGTCGACTTCTGGATGCCAAATAAAAGCTGGGAAAACTGTGATGTGAATGATCCAAGTGCCCGCGTTCTGCCAAACTATGGAAAAAGCGGAGAGTGACATCCCCGGAGCCTTCTATATATATTTAATCATTGAATTGATCAGCTCATGATACCAGATCGGTTTGGTAATGTAATCATTAAAGTTGATTAACTGATCAGGGTTGTTGTCATATTCCAGAGAATAGGCAGTCTGTCCGATAATCGGTATACGTTTGTCCATCTCCCTGATCTTACTTGCAGCTTCAAAACCATCCATTTCAGGCATAATAATATCCATCAACACGAGGTCAATCTGGCCGGCATATTCCCTATAATAATCAACTGCCTCCTTACCATTACGGGCCCAGATTAATTCCACTTTTGTTGGTCGCAACAGTTCGTTGATCAACAAATAGTTTGGTTCAACATCCTCGGCAATTAAAATTTTAACCCCTTCCCAGTTAGGAACACCACCATCTTCCACCTGTTCAATGGGTAGTTCCTCCTGATACGCACCTAAAGGCATTGCAAAATAGAATGTCGATCCCAATCCAAGTTTCGAGTCTGACCATATCGATCCATCAATCAATTGTGCAAAGTTTTTAGCTACCACAACCCTCAAAGCAGCCAAATCGAAAGAAGCATCCAGGCTTTTTTGCCCATTGGAAAAATGATTGAAGGCACTTTCAAGCTTTTCCATGGATAATCCGGCACCTTCATCTGTAACAAAAAACCGGATCGTTTTATTCTCTTCCACCGTGTAGCCAAATTCAATAGATCCATCATGTGTAAACGTCAAAGCATTCTCTATCAACTTCTCCAATATTTGACTCAATTTTTTACGGTCTGTAATTAGCATCAGATGATCAGATTTTTCAGGAACAATTAAACGCAGATTCAACTTCTGAACATGCTTATGAGAAATATCTGCCTCATACTTCCCCCTTAACTCTTCAAGTACTTTATTGACTTTGCAGGTCTCCTTCAAAACAGTATACTTATCGTTTCGCAACCCATTTAAATCTATTAAATTATTAAAAAGCTGGAGAAGATTTGTGCTGCTGTTGTAAACAAACTCGCCATACATTGACCTGGTTTGTTCACTTATTTCCTTATCGTTTAATAAGTTGGAAAATCCAATTATCGTGGAAAGCGATGTTTTCAATTGGTGTCCAACCAACTCCACGATGGAAGGATGATTTAAATCATTAAAAATATCTTCCTTGCCTTGTTTTACCTTTTCATTACTCTGTTCTCCTATATCCTCGTTTTTCACTTCTTTCAAATTTTTTTGTTGAGAACCGAAAACCCGAACCAGAAGTAAAAGTATTACAATAAGCAGGATTACTGTCAGCCTATTATATAGCTCAATAGCAGGAACATCCATTATAAGGATATCAATGAATGGTACTTCTTTGTAAAAGAACAAAGAATCAAGAAATGTATCGAGCAAGTAATAAGCAATTGACAGAAAGAGTCCCGTTCGAATGTATAGCTTTGTTTCCATACGAATAAAGTTTTTAGATTTAGATACCAATTCCCATAATAAGAATATCATCCAATTGCCCATAACTGCCTTTCCAGCTACAGGCCTTTTGGATCATTAATTCTTCCTGCTCAGTCATTGCCAATCCCTCCATCTCCTTCAGCCAGTTTTTAAATCTCCAGCCCTGCAGTTTCTTTCCATTTTCTCCTCCCACCTGATCAACAATGCCATCCGTACTCAGATAAAGATGATCCCCTTTTTGGAGCTGGATCTCATGATGAGAAAAGGGCTTCTCAACTGGATAGTATCCAACGGGCTGACGATCACCTTTGATCTCTGTGATAACCCCATTCCTCTTATGATATAAAGAATTAAAAGCACCGGCTGAATACAGTGTGAAGGTTTTTGTGTTGATCATGCCAATCACCATATCGATACCCTCCGAAAAATAGGAATCAATTCCCGAACGCACCAGAGATTCTTTAAATCTATATCGCAGGTTATCCATAATCACATGTGGATAATCCAGGTTACTTTTCATGCATAATTCGTTCAACAGACTAATCCCGAGTACACTTAAAAATGCGCCGGGAACTCCGTGCCCACTGCAGTCAGCAACGGAAAATACGATTACATCATCAATTTTCCTTGCCCAGTAAAAATCACCACTCACAACATCCAGAGGCCAGTTCATTACAAAATTATTCGGGAATAAAGTACCCATCATTTCATCCGATGGAAGCATCGACTTTTGTATCCTGAAGGCATATTTAATACTGTCACGCAGGTTTTTGTTGGCGCGTGACTCCTCTTTGCTGCGAAGCATGGCAAGTTGATTCCCAACCCGTGCCAGCAACTCCTCCCGCCGAAAAGGTTTTCTTACAAAGTCAACATTGGGATATCGAACACCCTGCATGAGATTACCGTGATCATCCGTTTCCGTGAGGAATACAACCCTGGCGTCTGCGTTTCGTCCCTTTTCCATAATCTGAGAAAGCACATCGTACCCGGTCAATTCAGAACCAATTAAATCCAGAATAATCAGATCGAATTTCTCCTTGATCAAATAACTCAGCGAATTGTACCCATTTAAAGAAGTTACTGTAGAATAACCCGCATCATTTAAAATGGAGTTTATATGCTGCATACTTTGAAAACTGTCGTCAACCAACAGGATTTTTGACTCTCTTTCTGTAACCACTTTTTCAGTTTTTATGAATCACATTATTAATATTTCTCCTGAATCTGCTCAATGAGATCAGCCCCACCATTGAGTCGACAATCTCCTCCCCCCTAATTATAAGGAAGAAAGGGGTCCTGTAGAAATGGAATTTCGACATAAACTCATCCTGATCACTCACGTCCATGGCATAAAAAAGAACCCTTTCTCTAAACTCATTGCTCACACTCTCCAAAACCGGCAGCATCATTTCATAGGTTCCACTGTTCGCCTCATAAAATGCAAAAACTTTAATCTTTCCATCAGGGCTGACTATTTCTGTGAAACCGGACTCACCAATCGATCTAATCAAATTTGCTGTCATTGGATTTTATCTTTGCGATAATAAACCAATAGTCGTGCCAGTAAACCTATGTAATTATGAATCAAATATCCTGGTTAAAATGATAGCAGGTAATTCGAACGAACACCTACGATATGTCATGCTTATTACGATATTTCGTAATTCTTAGGACCGTACAATACCAAGCTTTTTCATTCTGGAATTGAGTGTGGTAGGTTTCATTTCCAGAATGCGTGCAGCCCCTTTTTCGCCACTGATTCTCCAGCGCGTCTGCTCTAAAACTTTGAGGATATATTGCTTTTCCATCTCCTCAAGAGAAATAAACGCTTCATCGACTGATTCATCAGGTAAAGAACCACTTAACCGGTATCCGAGCCGGAGCTTACTGCCTGTACTAATAATAACGGCGCGTTCTATGATATTTTCCAATTCCCGGATATTCCCCGGCCAGTAATAGTTCTCAAATTGCCTCATGGTCTCCTTTGGCACTGCCAGAATACTTTTGCCGTTCAGTTTATTGAATTTTTTAAGAAAGTGATTCACAAGTAAAGGAATATCATCTCTTCTGTCCCGCAAAGGTGGGATGGTAATAGGAAATACATGGAGCCGGTAAAAAAGATCCCTGCGGAAATTTCCCTTTTGCACCTCTTTTTCCAGTTCACGGTTAGTTGCGGCAATAATACGCACATCGACTTTTATTGACTTCGTTCCTCCGACAGCTTCAAATTCCCCGTCCTGCAAAACCCGTAAAAGCTTGGGTTGCAAAGCCAAAGGCAATTCCCCAATCTCATCGAGAAACAAAGTGCCGGTATGGGCAAGTTCAAACCTTCCTTTTCTATTGGCCACAGAACCTGTAAAAGCTCCCTTTACGTGACCAAAAAGTTCACTTTCAAGCAAAGACTCAGGAATACTGGCACAATTAATCTTTATAAACGGCTTCTCGTTCCGGTCACTTAAACTATGAACAGCTCTGGCAACCAACTCCTTACCTGTTCCTGTCTCTCCCATAATCAGCACCGTAGCCAGGGTAACAGACACCTGCTCAATCTGTTTCAATACTTTCCTGAAACCGACATTCCCGGTAATTATATTCTCGAAATCAGCATTCAGCTTGATCTCCTCCCGGAAATACAAATTCTCCTCTACCAATTTTTCTTTAAGGAGGGTCAGTTCCCTGTTTTTATTTTTTAAATCTACCAGCAAACCTCTGTTTTCCTGCCTGAGACGGTAGGTATTTAATGCCTGCTGAATAGCCTGGTCAAGGTCGAACTCCCGCCAGGGCTTTAAGAAAAACCTGAAAACATTGATCTGATTAACACTATTAACAGGAAATTTAAGATCTGAATAGGCGGTTATAATCATATAGACCGTTTCGGGATACATAATGCTGGCTTTGCTAATAAATTCCAGCCCGGAAATATCCGGCATGTAATAATCTACCAGGACGACCTGCACCTCTCTTGACTCCATGACCTTGAAAGCCTCTGTAGCATGAACCGTTGTGATTACCTCATATTTATCCCTAAATACCACTTCAAACAGAGACAAATTGGTTGGGTCATCATCCAGGTATAAAACTATCTCTTTCTGTTTGGCCACCATGCAGGTTGAAATTTTTAACCAAATTAGAAAATAATCTCACATTAAACAACCATTTATTCCAACCTGAAATTTGCACCATCCCAAACAAAGCGTACTTCAAAGTCGAACTCACCGGTCGCCGGATAGACAAACCGGGCAGATTCAGTGTCATCATATCGGATGCCAATCTCATGCAGTAACAGATCCTTTCCGGATATTTCAGAAAGCAGCGCAACAGGATCTTTATCAAACAAATCTTTCATCCGGTCATGTGTCAAAACAAAAAATTCACCAACCACCGTGTCATACTTCATAAATTCATGGGAAAAAGAGTAAATAAATGTAGGTCCGGTTTCCTCGTGCTGTCCCTCCATGGTTGCCTGGTCAGGCTGACGAATAAGCTCAAATTTAAAGAGGTAATAATCCTTGTCTGCTTCATTGAGAAACAATCTGTACTCTCTGAATCCGGAGGTCATATCTCCGGATTCTATCTCCTCTTTATAATAGCAGTCATTCACATCTGCCGGAGCATAACCATCCCACTCTGTTTCAATATAGAAGGTCCCTTGTCCATCTGGTATACCACCCAGATATTCCATGAAAATTTGTTGACATATAAACTCCTGGTCCATCCGGAAGTTCTCAGTATACCATTCATTTACCATGATCTCTGCGATGCAGGCATCGTGCCACTTCTCCCCTTCATATACCTCAAGTATTTCGAACGTATAATAACTACCCGACAATGGCTCTCCCGGAAAAAGCATCCCATATTCATCCTCTTTCAGCTCCATTAAACCATACGCCCTCAGTTGCGGTGAGTCCTCAAGATGCAATACCCGCGAGAGTCCGTTTTGATCCGTTACTTTCAGCCTCTTTATTCTGGCATTGGCCCTCCAGTGCTTTTCAACACCGTACCCATTTTTAATTACAACATACCTCATCTCATCAGAATACCTGAAATCAAATACAAATGACTCCCCTACTCCACTCCCCGGCGCCCCCTCGCTCCATGAGGCATTGGTACCATCCATCAGATTATCAGGTGAAAAATTTGCCGTACGGCTCGCCGGAAGGGTCGAA
>CAYSMO010000107.1:0-219 GCA_964432125.1 uncultured Bacteroidaceae bacterium
TTTTGTGTCTCAACAAAATTCGTTAGGTTTGAATATAATACCCAGTAATAGAGGTGTCTAACAATCAACTATCAGCCTTAGTTTATACACAACTGTTAATAAAAATGCCGATTTTGCCATTCAGCAAATTACCACCTGTTAACAACCTTGCTAAAATTGTTAATACCAGTTCGTTTTCAAACTTTTATATGCGTTGGCCCTGATCAACGCACTTAAGGC
>CAYSMO010000107.1:229-8730 GCA_964432125.1 uncultured Bacteroidaceae bacterium
GTTGGCCCTGAATTCAAAGCAATTGATTCTTATCCATTGCCCTGTTTCAGTAAAATGTTGATCGCCAATAATTTTTGTACCTTTACATAGGATTTTTCGCAAATACGGATTATCTGTGCGTTTTGCTACAAGAGCATTCGTAGATTTGATTTTTAATTATAACACAGACTGATGAAAAGACCCCCTTTTTTTTTAATGTTCCTATTTTTGTTGACGGCGATAGGCACCGGTTGTCACAGTAAGCCGGAAGACAAGCTCAGCGTAATGGTAGTGGCTGGAGGACACAGTTTTGACACTTTAGAATTTGTCAAGATGTTTGATTCATTTTCCGAATTCAACATAGATACAGTTATGCAGCCAAGGGCGAACAGGCTGATTGGGAGTGATGCAGTTGATGATTATGATATTATTGTTTTTTATGATATGTGGAACGGCATTGATAGTACAGAAAAGGCAGGATATTACAGGTTATTGGATCGTGGCATAGGCATGGTGTTTTTGCATCACTCACTGGCAGGAAATCAGCATTGGGACGAATTCATTAGGATCATTGGTGGCAAGTATCACACACCGAAAAGCAATGTCGATTCCAGCCGCTATTCAACCTACCGGCACGATATTGAAATCAACATACAGATTACAAGGTCCGACCACCCGGTTACCAGAAATATGGCTGATTTTACAATTCTTGATGAAGGATACGATAATATTGAGATGAAAGATGATGTAATGGTGATTCTTAAAACTGATCATCAGGATTGTGCAGAAAATGTGGGTTGGGTTAATACATACGGTAACTCAAGAATTGTTTACCTGATGCAGGGCCATGATAAACACGCCTTTGCCAATGAACACTACAGGACCCTACTGAAAAATGCCATGCGTTTTGTATACAGGCAGGGCCAGTACAATTAACCATTTTCAATTCTTTTTAAAGAATCGTATATCTCCTCAGATGTAAATCCTCTCTGTGCAGCAAAGCGAAGAATCCTTGCCCTGCCGGTTGCCTGTTTTATATCTTCCACTGATCTGCTTTTTGCTTTAATGAGCTTATCAAGAATTCCTTCATATTCAGATTGATCAATCATTTCAAGTGCCTGATCAATCGTTTCTGACGGCAGCTGTTTTCGGCGTAAAGCATAGGCGATCTTCACCCTCCCCCACCTGTTAAACTTCAGCTTATCCTTTACAAAAAATTGCGCAAACCTTTCGTCATCCAGGAAGTTGTTTTTTTTCAGGTAGCTGATCGCCTTTTCAGTTGCAGGCTCATTTAATCCCCAGGCGAATAATTTTTCTTTTACATCGTGACTGCACTTTTCAGCAGAACTGCATAGTTTTGCTGCCCTGGCAAGTAGTTTTTCATATTCCGGCATGGTTATTTCACCTTTTAATTTGATCGTTACCAAGAATAAAAATAAAGGTACTCCCGGCTTATTCAAAAGTTGTTATATTGTTCATTTCATGATTTTTATAAATCTGTCTTTGCCGTGGATATCCTCTAACAGCCATACATCCTTATAGCCAGCATTGACAAATAGCTCTTTCGTTTCATTGCCATATTTTTCATTGATCTCAACCCAGATCTCCCCCCTTCCTGACAACCTGTTTTTCGAAAACCTGATGATTTCTTTGTAGAATAGAAGCGGGTCATCATCGGGGACATAAAGTGCTAATTCAGGTTCATAATCTGTTACATTGGGAGACATCAATAGCTTATCTGCAGAGGTAACATAGGGAGGATTACTTACGATGATATCGTATAGTATTTCTTCAGAACCAGTTTCTGTATCAAAAATACTTTGATGAATGAAATCCACTGCAACATGATTGAGCAGTGCATTTTTTTTAGCAAGCTGTAGTGCCCTTAGATCGGTATCCATGGCACTCACCTTGCTGTTGGGAATATGGTATGCCAGGGCAATTGAAATGCATCCGCTTCCGCAACCAATATCGATGATGCGGGGATTCCCGCCTCTGTTCTCCGACAATATGTTGGAGACCATTTCTTCCGTTTCAGGACGAGGGATCAAAACATAGTCATTAACCAGGAATGGAAGATCCGAGAACCAGGTCCGGCCCAAAATATATTGAATGGGTCTGTTTTTCTTTAATTCATCAACAATTTTAGTAATTTCGGACCGAATTGTGTTGTTAATTTGTTGTGAGGGTTCTTTTAGTATGGCATATTCTTTAAAGCCAATATGTTCCAGAATCAACCTGGTTATTGAAGTCGCTTCATTTTCAGGAAAAAGTTCCGACAATTGAATAATGAGGGAGCGTCTGAGTTCAGATATGGTTTGCAACCCTTTGTTCATCATTTCAAAGATAAGAATTATCTGATGCCGGAAGAAGAGCACATAAATTTTTGTTTTTCTTTTAAGTAATATGTATTGTGATGTACTCACAGGATGAGATATATATGCGCCGCTGTTTTGAGCTGGCTTCACATGGCTTGGGAAATACAAAGACCAACCCTCTTGTCGGTTCTGTTATTGTTCACAATGATAAGATCATCGGAGAGGGTTATCACCATGAATATGGTGGTCCGCATGCAGAGGTTAATGCAATCCGGAGAGTAAAAGATAAGTCCCTGCTGCAGGATTCAACGATTTATATTAACCTCGAACCATGTTCACATTTTGGCAAGACGCCGCCATGTAGTACACTAATTCTTAACCACAAGATTCCGAGAGCCGTGATTTCAAACAGTGATCCTTTTCCGAGTGTAAGCGGCAGAGGTATTGAAGCATTGAAAAAGGGGGGAACGGAAGTTAACTATGGTGTGCTTGAAAATGAGGGAGCGTATTTAAATAGGCGGTTTCTTACTTTTCACAAAAGGAAACGGCCATATATAATTCTTAAATGGGCCGAGACTTCCGATGGTTTTATCGATATTGAGAGACAAGAGGGCGATCCCGTAGGCACAAACTGGATCACAGATGAGATTGCCAGAACCCTGGTGCATAAGTGGAGGTCCGAAGAGGCCGGGTTGATGGCCGGCACAAACACAATTATTGCGGATAATCCAAAACTGAATGTCAGGCGCTGGAAGGGCAACAGTCCCCTGAGAATCACATTCGACCGGAATGGACGGATTCCTGAATCAGCTAATATTCTGGATAACAGTCAGGACACACTCGTTTTCACATGCCAGCAAGAAAAGTACTCTGGGAAAACCAACAGCGTTCTGATTGATCATGAAACCCATATGGAGGATGTGTTATCTGAGCTTTTTGACCAAAAAATTATTTCAATTCTTGTAGAAGGCGGACAACAGGTTCATCAGGCCTTTATCACATCAGGATTATGGGATGAAGCAAGGGTCTTTAAGGGGCGAATGATGTTTTCACAGGGAGTGAAGGCTCCGGTAATTGATCAATCAGCAGCCGAGATTTTACAGTTCGAGAACAGCGAATTAGCTATTTTTTACAATAATTTGAACAGTTAATCCATACTTTAGTGGCAGTTAATGTATTATTCATGTATTTTTGTCTAAAATCGGAATCTATGAGTAACTATCGCTTATTATTTTCGTAAACCCTTAAAAAAATCTATCAGATGAAAAATATAGCATCATTTTTAGCAATTATGCTTTTTGCTGCAACAACAGTTGTTGGGCAATCAGCTAGAAAATACTTCAAGGCTGGAGAAGACTTTTATGATGTAAACAAGTTTGAAGATGCCATCAAGCAATTTACAAATGCTGTTGAATTGGATCCGGAATACTATAAAGCTTATATTGCAAGGGCTAGGGCTTATGAGCGGATCGATAAATATGCAGAGGCGACTGAAGATTATGAAAGGGCTTTGGTTTTCAGTGATAAGGATGTGGAGGTGCATTATTTGGCTGGAAGAGCATATTATAATGCTGGGAACTATAGTCCGGCACTTGCGAAGCTCAATCATGCAATTAGTAAAAAATCAAATTATCTCGAAGCATATCAGTCGCGGGTCCAGGTCTACATTGCCCTGAAGAGATACCAGGAGGCATTGGATGATTGCAAGCAAGCCTTGCGGTATAAAGAGGATGCTCTGAACTTCTATAATCTTGCAAGGGTATATGAGAGTTTGGAGTTGTTTGATGAAGCTGAGGATGCCTATCAGAAATCCATCAAAAAGAACAACAATATGGAGGAGGTGCAACTCTCCTTTGCGAATCTGGCTTTTGAGCGCAAAAAGTATGACCTCTCCATGTCATCAGTTAATCAGGCACTACGCGTTAATCCGCAGAGTAAGGAGGCTCTAATATTGCGAAGTCGCATCCATGCCGAGAGGATGAATATTATGCAGGCAGTAAACGATATTTCCGAGGCATTGATTATTTACAGAGGCGATCCTGAGTTGCATGTGCTGAGGGGAGATTTCTACCAGATGTTGAGTCGGCATTCTGATGCCATCGTTGATTATACTTTTGCTATCGAAGCGGGAGACACCTTAGCAGAGATATTCTACAAAAGAGCCAGCTCGTATGAAAATATCCGTGACTTTAAATCTGCGATGAAAGATTATGACAAACTGCTGGAATTATCAGCATATGATGGTAACGCACAAAGGCTGCTTGCTCAAGCGAATGACCGTATGTTTGAGATTAATCGTGAAAAAAACAAACCGGTTGTGAAATTGACCGAGCCTCAATCTCAAAATGACGGAACACTGCATATTCCGAAAAATTTGGATGTCATCCCTCTGAGGGGCCTTGTTGAAGATGAGAGCGATATAAAATCATTAAAAATAAACGATTTTACCGTCTTGCCTGCGAAAACAGCGGATGGATATGAGTTCCTGGCGAGTATCAATCTGCGAGATGCCGATCAGATCAAAGTGGAAGTCAGTGATGTGTATGACAATGAAGAGAAAGCTGTGTTCAATTTAATCAGAACAGAAATAGAAATCCCAAAGGTGAGTATCATAGCTCCCTATGCATCAGATAACAATACCATTTACCTGGATTCTGATGACCCGGTCATATATGTGGAGGGCAAAATCGCTGATGAAAGTATGATTAAGTCGATTTACATTGACGATGTAGCGGCCAGTTATGTCCCTTCAGATCTTAATCCGGTGTTTTCTGCAAGGGTGAGAGTGGAGAATCGCAGTAAATTTTCTGTAAAAGCTGAAGATGCTTATGGCAATATTGCGGATGTAGAGTTCTCAATCAACAGGGAGGCTGCCAATTACAGTGATAATCCGATGGGAAAAACCTGGGCGATTTTTATTGAAAATTCGAAATACGATCATTTTGCCAGTCTGGAGGGACCGACCAAAGATGTTACTTTGATGAAAACAGCACTTACAAAATACCAGGTCCATAATTTTATCCACAAAAAAGACATGACTAAAGAAGCTATGGAGCGGTTTTTTTCTATTGAGTTGCGGGATTTGTTGAGAAGCAATATGGTTAATTCTATTCTGATTTGGTATGCAGGTCATGGGAAATTTGTTAATGAAACAGGATACTGGATTCCAACCGATGCCAGGAGGGACGATGAATTTACCTATTTCAATATTAATGCACTAAAGGCATCCATGCAATCTTATCCGGAAATGGTGACACATACATTGGTTGTTACTGATGCTTGCGAGTCGGGACCGAGTTTTTACCAGGCGATGCGGTCCACAAATGAGATCAGGAGTTGTGACGATTGGGAAGCAACCCGCTTTAAATCCTCTCAGGTTCTATCTTCCGCAGGATATGAACTGGCCAGTGATGACAGTCAGTTTACACGGACTTTTGCCAACACACTTGCAAATAACCCCGATGCATGCATTCCGATAGAAAGTATAGTTCAAAAAGTTACCACCGCTGTTGCCGGTAGAAACCAGCAAAAGCCGCAATTCGGAAAGATTGCAGGATTGGAAGATGAAAATGGCACATTCTTCTTTATACCGAAAGATTATTAAGGATGATACACAATACGATTAGAGAGATTATTCCTCCAAGCAGACGAATAATCTTTTTTTTCCTGTTGCTGACCGCAGGAAATCTTTTTTCCCAAAAGTATTATTTCGATAAATATAGTGTCTCCCAAGGCCTTGCCCAATCGACTGTATACAGTATTCTCCAGGACAGTAACGACAATTACTGGATGGGAACACAGGCCGGACTTTCGCAATTTGATGGAGTTTCCTTTACGAATTTCACAGCTGAAGACGGAATAGCAGAAGGTGGTGTGAGGGCTGTTTTTGAAGATGCTCATGGAAACATTTGGGCCGGACATGATGGGGGTGGCATAACAAGGTTTGATGGAAATAGATTTGAGAAACTTGTTCAAATGGAACTTCATCTTAAATCAAACATAACTACCATCCTGCAAGATGCTGAGGGAAATCTATGGATCACTTCACAGGAATCAGGTGCAGCAATGATTAAAAACCCTGGAGCCCCGCTGGATTCTATTCGGTATGAGATGTACCTGGGGCGTAGGCTTTCGGATCGCATCTTTGGAAGTATGCTTTCCGATGACGGATCACTCTATTTTGTTACTGATCCGGTAGTTAAAAAATTCAATAAGGACAGTTTGCGATTTGAAAACCTGGAAATAAATGGAATTCCCCGTTTCTTTGCTACCACATCTATTCTTGAAGACAGCAGGAAAAACTTCTGGTTCGGAACCTATCATGGCGGATTATACAGGTATCTGCCTGAAGATGATGACACAAAAATGTATGATCTGATTAAATTGGGAATGACCTCCAATTGGGTTAGCGCATTGTTTGAGGACAGGTATGGAAATATTTGGATTGGCACCTGGGGTGGCGGTGCGGCGCGGATTGATAAAGATGATAAGATTACCGTTTTTGATAACCGAAACGGTATGCCCGGAAATAAGGTATGGCAGATCATGGAGGATATGGAAGGAAATATAATTTTTGGCACAAATGAGCATGGATTATGTGCATTCAAAGGGGACTATTTCGTCTCTTGGTTTGAAGAGGACGGGCTTATAAATTCACAGGTTTTTGCTATTGAACAGGTCTCTGACGGTAGTTTTTGGGTAGGTACCAATGAAGGGATATCTATTCTTACAATCAGTGATCAGGGGAGTAAGATAAGCGATTTTTATAAACTTAAGGGTAACAGGGTGAGGTTCATTGCCGAAGACAGGAACGGTAATAAATGGATTGGGGCAGACGGACAGGGGGTTTTCACATACACCTCTAGTGGTGATTTTCGATTTGAACCGGTCATTAATAGTAATATTCCACATGGTCAGATCACCGGTATGGAAGTTGATGAACAGAATAACTTATGGATTGGTACCCTTGACGGATTGGTTTATTATGAGATCGATCACCGGAAGATCAGCCGACTGACACAGGTGAGCGGATTGAAGGGCAATGAAGTTTCAGCCGTTTTTCCCGACAGCAAAGGAAGAATCTGGGTGGGAATGAACGGACAAGGAGTCAACATTATTGAAGGATCTGAATTCCGAACAATAGATCTGGAGATGAATGTTACCCCTACCTGTTTTACGGAAGATAATAATGGAGTTGTCTGGATTGGCACAGAAGGGAGAGGTGTAGTGGGATACAGCACCAGGGAAGAGAGGGCGATAAAACATTTAACTGTAGGGGAAAACGGCCTTCTCGCAAATTTAATCAATCTGCTGAATTGTGATGAGAATGATTTTATTTACATAGGAACAAATAAGGGACTTAACAAATATGACCAGAAAAGTGGTAAAGTATTTGGGTTCACCAGAAAAAGCGGCTTTGTTGGGATAGAGACCAAGCAGAATGCAACTTGTCTTGATAATCAGGGGAATATATGGTTTGGAACAGTGCAGGGTGTGACAAGGTATAATCCAGCACTTAAACCCAGGGATGTAATGGAGCCACTGACGCATATTACAGGGTTAATGGTGAATTATGAACCATATCCCATCTCAGAGAATATGGCCCTTTCTTACAGGCAGAATTCTCTGATCTTTGATTATCGTTGCATCACGCTAAATCCTGATGCTGTGCAATACCAGATTATGCTGGATGGAATTGATATTGACTGGCGTCCACCTGACACCTATACCCAGGTGAACTATCCGGCGCTTCCTCCTGGGAAATATACATTTTATGTGAAGGCAAAAAATAGCGATGGTGTTTGGAATGATCCTCCGGTATCGCTAAGCTTTCAGATTAAGCCTCCATTTTATCTGACCTGGTGGTTTATTCTCTCCTGTTTGATTGCGTTGGGGGCAGTGATTATTTCCTATATCAAAGTGAGAGAGCGTGCATTGATAAAGGAGAACAGGATACTGGAAGATAAGGTGCAGGCAAGAACACAACAAGTGGTTGCTCAGAAAGAGGAACTGGCCCAAAAGAATAAGGACATAACGGACAGTATACGTTACGCGAAGCGGATACAGTTTGCTATTCTTCCTCCGAAATCACCCTTTCCTGAAACGTTTATTCTATTTAAACCCAAAGATATTGTAAGTGGCGATTTCTATTGGTTTACAGAGGATGAAGGGAGGGAGCTCATTGCTGCAGTTGATTGCACCGGA
>CAYSMO010000108.1:0-7226 GCA_964432125.1 uncultured Bacteroidaceae bacterium
ATTCAGGAAGTGATGTAATTTCCGTTTCCCACGGTAATAAATTGCGCTTTCAGCGGCTTTTCTTTCTTTCTGCTCGTTCTGCTTGTTGCAAGTACCTGGTTATTCAGATGCGGCCCTGCGTTGATCAAGCTCCTCTTGCATCTGTATGCAGGTCGATTGATCAATTTTATAAAATATGAGCAGAATTGCACACGACATATAGAGAATTCCGGGGAATACTGAGATCATAAAGAGAATGAAACTTATCACCGCGAAGAGTATCAGGGTATACTGGAATCCCTTTGTCTGGTCACCTTTCCCCAGGAATAGTGCCAGTGAGAGGGCAGTACCTGATACGATTAATTGTCCGGCAAAAGCAAAGACGAAACGGTATGAGTTCAGTCCCGCCCTTTCATAGGAATCGGATGTCATCATGAGTAAATTTGCTTGTTTAGTGGGTTAAGTTGTTTTTAATGCCGGAGAATAAAATTCTATGCGGATAATGGATGCATTCCGGCTGAATATCGCTTTTGAACTTGGTGCCGGGAGTATATTTCCCTTAAATCTTTGCGTTCTGCCATCAGCAGTGTGGACGATAATATGTTCTTCATCTGATGAATTGTATATCATCGGTACCTGGCAATAGGTGAATCCCAATTGATTCTTTTCAAGTGAAATATTTTCGAAGGTTCCTTTGAGGTTCAGAAAAAGGAAGTTCTTTTGCCCACGCAGCATTTCATTCCTGTTCAGCAGGGCCGTATTGAAAACGACCTGTCCCTGTTTAACGGTCAGGCCCAGTTCCCCGAATCTTGAAATCACATCCTCCTTCACCTGGCCGGTAAGCCCGGGTTGTTTCACGCCTGCGTTGCCCGGAGTGTGGGAGTAGGCATCCGTTGGGAATGCACCATAGATATCTGGTTTTTTGAAAAGTCCGATGCCTGCCTTGATCTCATAATAATGATCCGCCAATTTGCTGATAACCGATGGAGAGGTCTGGTTGCTGACCGCATCAAAGAAAACTTCTTGCACAGCCAGCAATAATTTGGATACCATGTGCCAATAAATGCTTCCAAGTCCTTCATAACCATAAAAAGTACCTGATCTGCCGGTAAAGGATTGGTGGTCGAACATCTCTTCATACACATCCAGAACCAGTTGTTTTTCCCGTGTAAGCAAATTCCCGTATTTGGTTTTTTCAAGTTGTTCCAGGGCTTCCGAAAGCAATGTAATATTTCTGAGGGCAGCATTGAAATGCAGGTTTCCCTGGTCATCTGAAACAATGATATCCGTTTGGTTTTCCTGGTTCAATTTTTTCAGTAAACCAGATGTTGAAAGTTTTTCCGCAGGAAGGTTATTCTTATCGATAAACCGTGTGAGCTCCCTGTCTGGATAGAGGATATAGCTGTATTGATCTTCCCTGAACAACTTGCTCGCTTTCAGAGAATCCAGCAGGGCAAGGCTGTCTTCGGGGGGGAGTAATCCGGCACTCAGGACGGCAACCTGACCTTCGAGCATTTCATAAAGATGCCTGATCACAATTTTTTCGTCCTTGATTGAAATTAGGTTGTATGCATGGTAGAGGTGATCGTTTCTTTTATTTCTGTGAATGGAATGGTCAACAAACTGAAGAGCGGTGGTTACAAATTCGAGCAGCTCCGAAACAGGTAATGTGGTTTTTTTACCGCTGAAGCTGTTCGCGTAAATGTTCTGCCTGTATTTGCTACCTGACTTTCCCAGGATTGCTGTGAGTTTGAATCGATCCTCTTCTGAAAATGCTCCGCCCAGCCTGTCATGGTATGTTTGGAAAGCTTCAAATGTTTCGTGAAAATGATGCGCGATCTCCTCTGCGATGTCGATTTCAGTATGGTCTGAAGTAGTCAGAAGACTTTCCCAAAAGGCAAGAAATCTCCTGATATAGTAAAGGGTAACCATGGAAGTTCCGTTGCCTACCAATGCATTATTGGCATCGTTCCACTCAGGTCGTTGCGTATTTAGCCAGATGCCGGCTTCCGGGATAAAATTGCTTAATTTGGCCAGAAGTGTAACTAAAATCTTTTCTAAAAAATTTGCACGTACGATCGCTCCCTCCTGGTCCCTGAGCAGTTTGCCGTCAGCGCCAACTGTTTTTGCCTGCTTGTTCAGTTTTTCATGCAAACCATGGTTAAATTCTATGGTGTCTTTGGGGTTGCTGACAATCTGTTCAAATGATTTGATTTCATAGGGTACATGTGCATAGACAAAGGCTTCGCTTGTAAGCATTTCATTGATTCTCCCGGGATAAAATGCCTCTGTGTGTTCGAGGAATTTCTGCAGATAGATAATCTGATGATCTCCCCAATAGCCGATAAATGCCCATGGATCATCAGGGTCCTGCACTTCCCAGTCAATCCCTTCCCTGGTGATACGATAGGGATTGTATCCATCCGCTGTGGAAGCATTGACAAATTTTCCGATCATTCCTTCCAGGTATTCCGGAAAAGAAAGACTCAATGCTTCCCAGTTTTGAAAAATATCTCGCCAGTTCCCTTCGTAGTGCAGTTTAAGCGATCCGTCAGGATACTTGTTTTCGATGGAAAAATTATTCCAGGGCCGGCTGGGATCGCCATGTCTTCTGCTAAAAGTTAGGGGGAAATATTCCCTCGTAATTCTGAGCAGGTCAACATCCTCCTCCTCGTGGGCATGCGTAACAAGCTCACTGTACTGGATGGAGCCCGGTAGGTTGGACAACCATGCATTATATTTTTTTGATAAGGCAGTGTTGGTCTGGTACAAATATTTGATAAAATCACTCCTGTCTACCTGGTATCCAGTAAGGAACAGGCCTCCCCTCATTACGTTATACAGGGCATTTGACATGTGTCGTGCTGCACTTAGTTCTTCGTCGCTCACCTGGAAACCATCTGTAGTTCCTATAATCTGTTTGAGCTTCTCCGTTCCGTGCTGGATATCCACATTTACGGCGTCACCAATCTTTGCATTGCTTTTTAATTCCATCAGAAGGTTGGCAATATCCTTGCTGTCCTGGTTCACGTTGGCTGCAAAAAACCATGATTTCTCTTCTCCCGGAGTCAGGCTGAAAGCACTGTTCATGAAATAGGCACCACGGGAGGCCCTTATGTCTGTTTCAGCAGAAACTTCTTCACCAGAAATGAACTGTTGCACCTGTTGGTCAGACAGGAGTATTGTTGTTCTTTCTGCGGCTCCTGAGGACCATACCGTAGTGGCTTTCAGGGCCTCACTGGGCTCAGGTTTGTCAACAGGGATGGAGCTCAGCGAATAGATGGCCAGTGTGGTTGAATGTACCAGCTCATTTTTTTTGTAGGCATCCAGTAGGTTGCTAAATTCATTCTGAAAAGCATAATCTGCTCCGGAGGGTAGAATATTTTTAAATCCGTCCAGCACCTCGATACGTATCTGTTGATCTTTCAGATTGCTCACCCATGATTTTTTTATGAATCCGTACTTGCTGCTACTGTACCACCCATATCGAAAACGCAGACCCAGTTGACTGTTGATTTCCTCGAAGATCAATTTGTGTCCATACACACTTTTATATATATTCCGTTCAAGCGCATAGGTGTGTTCAGTCTCCTTTGTAAAAGGTTCCCAAAGGAAAGTTTCGTCACCTTTTGTGACCAGCAGATAGGTTTTACTTCCGGTCCGGTCCCTGTAATCGTGGATTTTGTCATCTGTATAGTAGGGAAAAAGTGCATTGTCTTTGTTTTTTCTACCGGCTGTCAGGGATCCGTTACTGGAAATGAACATAAAATGATCGGAATCGCTGACGATACTCATAAAGAAATCAGCCATTTTGTGGTAGTTGGTAATTTTGTAGAACTTTTCGTTTTCAAATTCCACGAAACTGCCATCTATTTTTAAGTGGTCTGAGATGAGTTGGTTATTACCTGATTTTATGATTCTCTTAGCCATAACAGTTCATTTTTAATTGTATCACTTATTTGTTGGGATGTGGCAGGCATGACAGCCTCTATAATATGTTATAATAAATACTACATCGCTTATTTCTAAAAGTTCATATGGCAAGGTTTGATGAAAGGGTGCAAGGTTACCCCTGGTGGTTTTGGGAGGTTCAATTTTTAAAACTATGTCTGCGACCTGCTGCTATTATTCTCAAAAGACTGAATTTTTACTGTTACGGGATTTGTATTTAAAAGACACCCCTGCAGTTATCTATCAGGGTAACTGTAATTCTGTCAACTTCAACAGCTCCGGATGGGATTTCTTCCGGTTCAAGTCCGGGATATGAAAGCGCATCCTTCCATTTTTGAATGGTTGTCGTAAAAAATTCAGAAGCAGATGGATCAGCTTCATAAACGAATATATCATATTCTTCACCCTTATCCCCTCCAAACCTGGTGATTACCTGCCATTCACCGTTCCGCTTAAAAGAGGTGTTCGTATGGTCAGATTGAGGATAGTATTTATCATCTGAAGGCTTTAAGACAACCCAGATATCTTTATCATGGGAATCAGGATACACGCCCATCGTTAAGATACGGCAATTCACTGAATCACCTTCAACGGGCGATATTACCATTACTTTTTCAATGGGATAGGTAACCTGCAATTTGTCCTCTATCTTTACCTGCTCAATTTGAGCTTGCGGGTTAACAAGTCCGAATGAGTATCCGCTGTAAATGATCAATAAGACACCTACAACTCCCATAAGAATTCTCAGTTTAATTTCTACAAGTCCAAGGGAGGATCCTTTAATTTTAATGCTATCAACAATCGCAATAAGGAGTAAAGCAGCACCGATGATTATTAGTATTATTTCTGCGGACATGATTCAGATTTTTTAGTTTTAAAATATCGTTTTCATAAACCGATTATAGTTTTCCTCTTCTTGATTCCAGCGATGCCTTAATTTCCCTTGCCTTCTCCTCGGTAAGATCGTATTTCAACATCACAATGATGGCCAGCAGCGCCGTAAGTCCTGGTATCAAAATATCGGCAATTCTTAGATTGGTAATGGTTTCAGTTGTCTGCTGCGCTACATTCTGGTTAAAACCGACTAGTTTCAGGACCAGTCCCCCCATCACCAGGGCAAGTGCCTGACCAAGTTTTACCATCCACCAATAGATGGCACCGAAGGTTCCCTCTTTCCGTGGCATACCATTGTTCAATTCATCCAGATCGCATACATCAGCCGTCATACTCATCATCAGGGTAAACAGTCCGCCGATACCAAAAGACATCAAGGGGATCGGCAGAAATATCATCCAGGGATTTTCAGGGTTGAAGCCCCACCACTTTAATGCATAACCAATGATGGAAATAGATGTCGAGATAATAAACGCTTTTCGTTTACCAATCTTGTTGGCTATCGCGGTAATAATTGGAATTACCACGAAGGCGGTAACGATTGCAGAAACCGTGGAAAACCAGGCAGGCCAGTTCCCGGCCAGTCCATAATCTCCTTGAAACATATAAAACACGATAATAAAATAACTAAAGGATGCCACCATCTGGAAGCCATTGAAGACCAGAAATGTAGCCCCACAAAGTCGCATAAATGGCCTGTTCTTTGATACCTGAACGATCCCTTGTATAAGGTCTTTCAGGTTGGAGAAAATGGTTTTAAAGGATAACTCCTTTCTGTTCTCCATTTTTGATGAGTCTATACCTTTGCAGAATATTGCCGGCAATACTCCCAGAACAATACAAATACCTGCGACAATTACAGAGAGTGTTCTCACTCCTTCAGCCTGTGTGTCGAACAGGTTTGGATTTGCTATAAGGACCCAGAACCAGGGCACCACCATCCATGCAATCTGTCCGACAACTTGTGAAAATGCCATCAGCCTGGTACGTTCGTTGTAGTCCGATGTCATTTCGTAGCCAAGTCCGATAAGCGGAGTTGCAAAAATAGTATTACCCATAAGGTATAAAAGTGAAAAACCCAGGAAATACCAGAAATTGTACATCTGGGAATTCTCCGCATCGAGTTGCCACAATAGTGCAAATAGAACTCCGCTTATAATTGCACCTATAAATATGTAGGGTCTTCTTCGTCCGAACCTTGATTTTGTATTATCGGAAATAAACCCCATGATTGGGTCGGTAATGGCATCAAACAACCTTGGAAGTCCTCCCAATAGACCGGCAAGGAAGGGATCCATGCCGAAGGCTGTGAGCAAAAAGAACATGAAAATTCCCAGTGCCCCGGGCATTAGGTTATTTACCAGGTGGCCTGCTCCAAATGCAGCTTTCTGCACAACTGGGACCCTGTCGCTAGCATCCATTACATGTTGATTCATAAGCTTTAGTTGGTGTTAGTTTCGGGACAGCGTGACATATTTTGGTGCTGTCCAAAATCGTATGTCAAAGTGTAAAACTGCTCATAATATTACGATAAAAATAGATAGTATGCAACCTGGTTCAATATGATTACATAGTCGTTGCGGCAGCACCACTTTTTCCTTCGCTCTTTACCTGCTCAATCGGTTGCTTTCCGGTTGGTTTCCTCACAAATGATCTTTCTGAGTGATTTGCCAATATTCATGGTTCCGGTCTACACCCATTTACCGTTCCGGTCTTTCTCGTAGGCTACTAATCCATAATAACTCCCACTGAATAGGCGATCGCTGACTCCATTCAAATTGAATAAATTTTAGATACCGTCAGATGTTGATATTCTATACACTTCCATTTCTTCAATTCTGAACGCACCATAGTTAGGTGCGCATAGCAGCTGATTGTTATATATAGCTAGATTCCACACCTGTCCCTCTATGTTTTCTACCATCTCAAATGAGATATCCACGGAATCGCTAAGACAGTGTTATTACCTTCCACCTGAGCATTAACGGCTTCTTCTGGTAGAGATGCCAAATGGAAGGTAGAGTGGACATGTACTGATGAGTGAAGTAGCCAGCGGAATGATTCCAATAAGGCCCCACCAGGATTTAAAGTAAATGCCAACTGCAATGATTGCGAGTCCGATTACTACCCGGACCCATCTATCAGTAATTCCCATATTCTTTTTCATAACTAAACATTATTTTAATTTGAATTAAATCTATTTATATGACACCACAAAATCGTATATATTTGTTTAGAATTGCAGTATAAATTGGTTATTGCGGCTATTCAGCTACCCCAAAGCTGTACACGGTTTTTGTGTAATACTCTTCCCCTGGTCGCAAAATCGTACTGGGAAAATGGGGCTGGTTCGGTGAATCAGGAAAATGCTGAGTCTCCAGACAAAATGCGGCATGTTTGCC
>CAYSMO010000108.1:7236-8724 GCA_964432125.1 uncultured Bacteroidaceae bacterium
AGTCCATATTGCTTCACGTAAACCGTACCGTTCGAGACAAGCGATCCATCGAGAAAGTTACCGGTATAGAGCTGGACACCCGGTTCCATGGTAAGGACCTCCAGTATGCGTCCGCTTTTAGGATCCTCTAATCGGGCAAACCATTCCAACTCCTCGGTGGTTCTGTCGATGACAAAATTGTGGTCGTATCCGCCGTTAGTCTGGTCGATGTCCCTGCCAATCGCTTTGGGTTCGGTGAAGTCGAACGCTGTTCCTGCAACAGGTGCGATCTCCCCGGTGGGGATCATCTCCTCATTCACCGGTGTATACGCTGAAGCCTCCAAAGTGAGTATATGATCGAGGATCACACCTTCACCGGCCAGGTTAAAATAGGAATGGTTGGTGAGGTTTACTGGTGTAGCCTTGTCCGTTGTGGCCCAATAGGTGATCTCAAGGTCATTATTGACAAGCTCGTAGAGAACTGTTACGTCCAGGTTTCCGGGGTATCCTTCCTCCATATCTACGCTTAGGTACTTCAGCTGCAGACCCTCGCCGTTCTCTGTTGCAACAATTTCAGGTTCCCAGACTACATCATCGAATCCGATGATGCCGCCATGCAGGGTATTGTTCCCGTTGTTGATGGCCAGGGAGTAGGTTTCGCCGTCTAATTCGAAGGCACCTTTGGCGATCCTGTTACCGAACCTGCCGATGAGCGCACCGAAATTAGGGTGTCCGGCGAGGTACTGCTCCAGGTTATCAAAACCAAGCACTACATTTCCGGGGTTTCCGTCCTTGTCAGGAGCAATAATCTCAGTAACGATCCCCCCAAAGTTGGTTATTCTCACGATAATATCATCTGAAGTCAGCGTGTACAGCACGGTGCTGTCACCATTGGGCATCAGTCCGAAAAATTCGGAAGTGATTCCAGCATCAGATGCCTGCTTTCCAGTTTTTGAGGGGTTGTTACATGCGTTAAAGATCAATGCTGAAGCAAGTATCAGCGAAGTAATGATTGCGGTTCCGTTTTTCATTTTTTCTATTATTTACTAAAGTTTTGCAGTTCTCTTAAATGTTGATAACTAATATGGTATAGATAAAAAAAGCAACATGATATTTTAATTAATATACTGATATTTAGTATGCTATCAATGTATTTCAAAACATAATATCATGCTACAGAGTAAAGATATAAATAAGATTTCACAATTAAAAAAACGGTTTTAACCCCAGGTGGCTTGAGCCGGATTTATTTTTATGTTCATTTCTCCGGATTTTTCGCTTCAGAGGGAGCGTGGTAAGAATGCGAGCAAACCTTTTGGCCTGAAGAAGGAAATATACAGTGGTATCGATTTTTTTGAAAATGATAGCTTAACGCCATAAGAAATTCACAAAATTGTACTAACTTGAGTTTCGAAAATTCTCCACTTTATTGGGGTCCAATACATGTTTTGTTTGTCAGGATTGAGCGACTTATGCCAGGAATACTTATGGATAATATTAAGTTTCTTA
>CAYSMO010000109.1:0-8691 GCA_964432125.1 uncultured Bacteroidaceae bacterium
ATCGCAAGAACCGGAATCTTGTATTCTATCCGTTGAACTATGGGGCCGGTTATTTAAGGTGACAAATTTACTGAAAATTCTCTTTCATGAAAGCATTTATTATCCTCGCTTAGTGATTATCTCCCCACCGGGATTACTCACTCGTACCTCGCTCGTGAGCTCGTCGTCGTGCCTCCTCCTCGGTTCGAACCCAGATCGCAAGAACCGGAATCTTGTATTCTATCCGTTGAACTATGGGGCCGGTTATTTTTCAGTTGACAAATTTACTGAAAATTTTTGGAGTTCATTGCTTCCAATTCCGCTTTTCCAATATTACATCCCCACCGGGATTATTCATGAATGTTCATAAGCTCGTCGTCGTGCTCACTCACCGACTCAAACCAGTCCTGCTTTTCGCATTTCATCTTTCAAAGCTGACAGATTGGTTAATGGTTGCTTTTTCGATGAATTGTCCCAATGAAAATCCCGGCAAATATTGTATCTTTGATGAACAACCAAATAATGATCTACGACCATGAATATTGATACGATAAAAGTAGAGCTTATTGATTGGATTGCTCAACTCAATGATCAGCAAGCTATTAATAAATTGTTGTCATTAAAAAATAAAATGAGCACACGAAATAGTAAATCAGATTCAAAAATTTACGGATCAGGTAAGCATTTAATAGATTATGTTGCAGAGGATTTCAATGAGCCACTTGACATATTTAAAGAGTATCAAAAATGAATTACCTGATTGATACGCATATCCTGCTTTGGTATATGGTTGGCGATAAAAGAATCAGCAATCATACCCAGGCTAAAATAGAAAAAACATCGAGTACGATTTACTTGAGCAATGCAAGTTTATGGGAAATTGCAATTAAAGTGGGTATAGGAAAACTGAAACTCAATGGGAGTATAACTGATCTTAAGAATTATTTATTTGATAAGGGGTTTAAAATTCTTGATTTCGACTATGAAGATCTGGAAACACTTTTATCTTTACCATTTCATCATCAGGATCCGTTTGACAGGTTGATCATAGCTCAGGGCAAAACCAAAGCTATGGAGATTATTACCAATGATCCGCAGATAAAGAAATATATAGATTAATTATAAGGCACCTAGATCCTGTATCTCTCGCAATAAGTTCAAACCAGGATCTTGTGTTGCCGGAAGTCAAGCACGGCGGGCATTGACCATAACAAAATAAAAAAGTTTGAATTTAATCCAGCTTCAATACTGCCAGAAAGGCACTCTGCGGCACCTCAACGTTCCCGACCTGGCGCATCCGTTTCTTGCCCTTTTTCTGCTTCTCAAGCAGCTTCCGCTTACGGGTAATGTCACCTCCGTAACATTTGGCGGTCACATCCTTACGCACCGCTTTCACTGTCTCCCGGGCAATGATCTTGGCGCCAATGGCTGCCTGGATGGCAACATCAAACTGCTGACGAGGGATAAGCTCCTTCAGTTTCTCACAGATCCTGCGACCAAAATCATAGGCGTTGTCCCGGTGGATCAGCGTCGACAATGCATCGACAGGCTCGCCGTTCAACAGTATATCTAACTTTACCAGGTCGGCCTTCCGCTCACCAATCATATGGTAGTCGAAGGATGCATATCCCTTTGAGATACTCTTCAGCTTGTCGTAGAAATCAAAAACGATCTCCGCAAGCGGCATCTCAAAACTAATCTCTACCCTGTTGCTGGAGAGGTATATCTGGTTTTTCAAAATACCTCGCTTATCCAGACAAAGTTTCATGATACCTCCTACATAATCAGCCTTGGAGATAATCTGTGCAGAGATAAACGGCTCATCGATCTGCTCAATATAATTCACCGCCGGCAGTCCGGACGGATTATGTACCTCTATCACCCCTTCATCGGTTGTATGCACCGTGAAAGATACGTTCGGTACAGTAGTTATCACATCCATGTCGAACTCCCTGTCGAGCCGCTCCTGGATGATCTCCATATGCAACAGTCCGAGGAATCCGCACCTGAATCCAAATCCCAGCGCAGCCGACGACTCAGGGATGAAGGTCAGCGAGGCATCATTCAACTGTAGCTTCTCGATCGAGGCTCGCAGATCTTCATAATCGTCTGCATCCACCGGGTAGATACCGGCGAAAACCATGGGCTTTACCTCCTGGTAACCTCCGATGATCTTCTCGCACGGCCGATCCACATGGGTAATGGTATCCCCCACCCTCACCTCGCTGGAGGTCTTGATACCTGAAATAATATACCCTACATCTCCCACACTCAATACTTTTCGCGGCTCAGGTTTTAACCGCAACACACCGATCTCATCCGCCTCATACTCCTTCTCCGTGTGAACAAACATTACCTTGTCGCCCGTTCGCATCGTCCCATTAAGAATCCTGAAATAAGCATATATTCCCCTGAAATTATTGAAAACAGAGTCGAAAATAAGCGCCTGCAACGGTTTTTTCGGATCACCGACCGGATGGGGGATGCGATTGATAATCGCCTCAAGGATCTCTTCAGATCCCATGCCTGTCTTACCACTCGCTTCGATAATCTCCTCCCGCTTACAGCCCAAAAGATCCACAATTTGGTCCTTCACCTCATCGGGCATGGCACTATCCATATCCATCTTATTCAACACCGGGATAATCTCCAGGTCATGTTCGATCGCCATATAGAGGTTGGAAATAGTCTGTGCCTGAATCCCCTGCGTGGCATCCACAACGAGCAGTGCACCTTCACAGGCAGCAATGGAACGAGATACCTCGTAAGAGAAATCTACATGTCCGGGGGTATCAATCAGGTTGAGTGTATACTCCCTTCCCTGGTAGGTATGCTGCATTTGTATCGCATGACTCTTGATTGTAATACCGCGTTCCCGCTCCAGATCCATATTATCGAGTACCTGCTCCTTGAAATCACGCTCCGAGATTGTACCGGTTAGCATCAACATCCTGTCTGCCAGTGTGCTCTTCCCATGATCGATATGGGCAATGATACAGAAATTTCGAATATTGTCCATATATATATTGTTCCTCCGTATTTAAGGATACAAAGATAGAAGAAATTCTTTTACAGACATGTCGCCCCATACGGGGCTTGTCCGGTAATATTTGAACATATCGTGCTACAGACATGTCGCCCCATGCGGGGCTAACGGGGCTGGGAATGCTTTGATGGACATTCCTGCTACAGACATTTGGCTCCTCCGGAGCCGTCCCAGCTCCGGTAGGAGCGACATGTCTGTAGCAAACAGCCCACATGGAACCCCAAGCTCTGTCAGGAGCGGCATGTATAGCCCCACTAGGGGCGAAATGTCTGTATGAAAAAAGGGTGTTCGGTTTCCCAAACACCCTGAAATATATAATAAGGGTTGGTATACGGCGATTACATCATGCCGCCCATGCCACCACCCATGCCGCCGCCCATACCGCCGCCTGGCATTGGAGGTTCATCCTCCGGCTCATCTACGATCACACATTCTGTGGAGAGGAACATACCTGCAATCGAAGCAGCATTCTCCAATGCGATCCTGGTCACCTTGGTCGGATCAATCACACCTGAATCAAACAGGTTCTCAAATTTCTCAGTACTGGCGTTGTAACCATAATCATCCTTCCCTGCCCTTATCTCCTGAATAATCACAGAGGCTTCCTTACCGGCATTTGCTACAATCTGACGAGCAGGTTCTTCAAGGGCCCTGCGAACGATAGCGATACCTGTGGTCTGGTCATCATTTTCACCTTTCAACTTCTCAAGTGCCTGGATCGCACGGATGTAGGAAACTCCTCCTCCTGCTACGATCCCCTCTTCCACTGCAGCACGGGTTGCACTCAATGCATCATCGAAGCGGTCTTTCTTCTCTTTCATCTCAATTTCAGAAGCAGCACCAACGTAGATTACGGCAACACCACCTGCAAGCTTGGCAAGACGCTCCTGTAGCTTCTCGCGGTCGTAGTCAGAGCTTGTATTTTCGATCTGCTTGCGGATCTGGTTCACGCGTGCGTCGATCATCTTCTTCTCTCCGGCACCGTTAACGATGGTTGTATTCTCCTTGTCGATAGTAATCTTCTCTGCACTTCCGAGCATATCCAGCGTTGTGCCATCCAGCTTTAGTCCTTTCTCTTCAGAAATCACTGTACCACCTGTCAGAATAGCGATATCCTCAAGCATCTCTTTCCTTCTGTCGCCAAATCCTGGTGCCTTAACTGCCGCAATCTTCAGCGATCCGCGCAGCTTGTTCACAACCAGTGTGGCCAGTGCTTCACCGTCGACATCCTCAGAGATAATCAACAGGGGCCTTCCACTCTGTGCAGTGGCCTCAAGCACAGGAAGCAGGTCCTTCATGGTGGAGATCTTCTTGTCGTGAACAAGAATATATGGATTCTCCAATACAGCTTCCATCTTCTCTGTGTCAGTCACGAAATAGGGCGAGATATATCCGCGATCGAACTGCATTCCCTCAACAACATCAACATATGTATCGGACGATTTAGACTCCTCGATGGTAATCACACCCTCTTTCTTCACTTTCGACATTGCTTCAGCGATCAGTGCTCCAATGGAGTTGTCGTTGTTGGCGGATATCGAGGCAACCTGCTCAATCTTCGAATTGTCATCACCTACCGGCTTTGACTGGCCTTGCAGGTTCTTAACGACAGCCTTAACCGCTTTATCAATTCCCCTCTTTAGATCCATAGGATTCGCTCCTGCTGTTACATTCTTCAGTCCTACCTGAACAATGGATTGTGCAAGAACGGTAGCAGTAGTGGTACCATCACCTGCATCATCATTGGTTTTGGAGGCAACCTCCTTCACCATCTGCGCACCTACATTTTCAAAAGGATCCGATAATTCAATCTCTTTTGCTACGGTAACACCATCCTTGGTTACCTGCGGTCCGCCAAATTTCTTTTCAATAACAACATTCCGACCCTTGGGTCCGAGTGTAACTTTAACAGCATTGGCCAGTGCATCTATACCTTTTTTAAGGTTATCACGGGCATCAATGTCAAATTTCAGCTCTTTTGCCATAATTCCTATAATTTAATTGTGTTTCCTGATTAAGAAATAAATAATACATCATTCTGAGAAATAAGAAGATATTCTTCCCTGTCAATCGTCAGCTCCTGGCCGGCATATTTTCCGTAGAGCACAACGTCGCCCTTTTTAACTTCCATGGGCTCGTCCTTTTTATCAGCTCCAACCATTACTACTGTGCCTTGCTGCGGCTTTTCCTTTGCTGTTTCCGGAATAATAATACCACTTGAGGTTTTCTCTTCAGCCTCTCCTGGCTTAACGAGAATTTTTCCTGCAAGAATACGACCTTTAAGTTCTGCCATTTTTTAAAATTTTTATAGTTGTTCAACAATATCAAAATCGTTATAGGCTCTTCACATTTTGTGCCAAAGGGAAAAACGGCCTGTTTTCATACAGCATCAGGACAATTTTACATTCCCGGAAGTGAGCGGGAACGGCTACAAATAACCCCAATACAATCTACCTGCTTCATTTTATGATTGTTATAGTATGATTATGTATATGTCATGGCACAAAAAAAAGTGTCAGTATATATGACATACTGACACTTTAAACCAGGCTGGATCAACCTGATCAGTTCGTTTCACTGAAAATTCTACTCTTCGTCTCCAAATGATTCGGGCAGTGTAATGGGCTGCTGAGCGGGGTTGTTTAAGACCGATTCGTCAAATTGACCCTGCATTCTTGGGTCCTGTGCCTGATCGGCACTTGGGATAGTAATACCTGCAAGCAGACTTAAAATAATAAGTGCAGTCCCAAGCGTCCAGGTTGCCTTCTCAAGAAAGTCTGTCGTTCTGCGAACACCCATGATTTGGTTGGAGGAGCTGAAATTGGCAGCCAGTCCGCCCCCTTTTGAATTCTGCACCAACACGATAAGTGTGGTAAGAACACAAACGATAACGATCAATACTGTAAATACTATAAACATGATCTAAATTTTTATAGATGGGAAATATTCTTTATTTTCTCAATTTGCGCTGCAAAGTAAGCACTTTTTTCCGGATATTTCAAACTTAATCTTTCATATGCATAGATCGCTTTCGCATGCAGACCCTGCTTCACATAAATCTTTGCCAGTGTATCCGTTATAAAGCTGTCATCCTCTTTCACCGACCCCTCCGATACATCTCCTTCAAGCATTGTTTCCTTGTCCGCCTTGATCACTCCCGCTTCACTGTTCAGGAACTGCTCAATCAGCGCTGTAGAATGGTTTACGGATCCTGAAGTACGGCTGCTCAAGCCCTCTCCTGTAAACTGTTCATCTGATGAAACACTGTGGTCCGCTTCAGCACCAAACTTCTCCCGGTGTGGCTCATCACTGTCCTCTTCAGCATCAGTATCGACCTCCTCCTGGTATAGCTCTTCACTGATCTCATCCGCCTCCTCTTCATCAGCAATCGGATTCATTACAGGCACTGCTTCCTGCTCCACGATCTCCGGTTCCTCCATTTCCGTCTCCTCCTTATCAGGAAGACTCTTCTCGCTGGCATCTTCATCCGTAACGGCTTCATCAGCCATAGTGAGAGCATCTTCAAAAACAGTCTCTTCATCCTGACCAACCAAACCTTCCTCCCCTGTCAGCACCTCCTGGTCGGTAATAAATTCCAGTTCAGTACCCGCCTCTCCCTGGATATCAGCCATGGAAGCAGATTCTCCCCTTATCCACCGATAGAGGTGGCTGCGGTTACTGCTATAAAGCACCGCCCTGCTAACCTCGATAGGATCAGCCTCCTTCCCCAGCTGCTGCATCGCCTTCAGCTTTAAAAACCTGGGCAGACCAAACCACGGATACGCACTGATCAGACTGTCAAGCCGAACCAGATGCTGTTCATCAAATCTTTCCGCCCTCATTATGGAAATCAGTTCTTCCTTATTCATTTCGCAGGTAGCATTTACCAGTTAACAAACGCTTTATTAAATATATCATCAATAATGTTTTCTATGATCAAATCGATCAGCTCCCCCTCCACATCAGCCAGGTTCTGACTCGAATCATACTCTTCGTACCGGGAAAAGGTGGACTCAAAATCCTGTTCAGGATCCAACACATTCGTATACACCACCCTGATGGAAATTGTGAGCCTGTTTCTGGCTGCCGTTTCATTTCCGGTAATCGCAGTGGGTTTAGTATCATAGTTCCTTATCTCCCCCGAGAAGCTTACATCGCCTCCGGCCGGCACAAGTTCCAGACTTGTATTGGACTGAATCTTATCAATCAACGCATCGGTTAAGAGCTGACTTAGCTGTGCCTGAACGACCGGTGCCCGGTTCGGGAAATATTGAACTGTAACGGTTTTGATATCCGGAGAGATATTCACACCGCTGAAAGAATAATTGACCTTCATGGTTTTGCACCCCTGAACCAGCAGTAAAACTGCCAGAACCATCAATCGAATCAAATACCAAACATTTTTCCTCATTCTCATACCACGCTTATCCAATATCATGCTCCTTGATCTTTCTATATAAAGTACGTTCCGATATGCCCAATTCCTGCGCCGCATATTTTCTCTTTCCACTGTGCTTATCCAGGGCCTTCCTGATCATCTCAATCTCCTTATCCTCCAGGGAAAGCGACTCCTCCATCACCTCTTCCGTGTCCTGTATCCGGTCATCATCATCGCTGTCACGAAGGTGGGTCAGACGCTCCTCCCTTCCGGGAAGCAACTCTTCATCACTACCATACAGGTTCTTAATAATCTGTGCATTGTCATGCTGAACCGATCTGTCCATATCACCCTTTGACATAATTTCCCCAACCAGCTTCTTCAGATCATTCATATCCTTTCTCATATCAAAAAGAACCTTGTAGAGGATCTCCCGCTCCGAATTAAAGGCCTCCGCCGATACCCCCTCCCTTGAAATCAGCGCCGGCAAACGCGATGCACTGTATTCAGGCAGATACCGCAAAAGCGTACCCGGAGTGATCGTTCTCTCCTGCTCAATAATCGACAACTGCTCTGTAATATTTTTCAATTGCCGCACATTGCCGGGCCATTCATATTTCAGCATCACCTGCCGCGCCTCCTCGTTGAGTGAGATGGGTGGCATCCTGTAATTCTCGGCAAAATCGGACGCAAATTTCCTGAACAACAAAAGAATATCATTACCCCGGTCCCTTAACGGGGGAACGTTAATCGGAACCGTATTGAGCCTGTAGTATAGGTCCTCACGAAATTTACCGTTCCTGATGGCATGGGAAATATCAACATTCGTTGCCGCAATAATACGCACATCGCTTTTCAATACCCGGGATGAACCCACCCGTATAAATTCTCCTGTTTCCAGAACCCGCAACAACCGTACCTGGGTCGAAAGAGGGAGTTCGGCGACCTCATCCAGAAAGATCGTCCCGCCATCGGCCTCCTCGAAATATCCCTTCCGGGTGTCGTGCGCCCCGGTGAAAGAGCCTTTTTCATGACCAAACAACTCAGAATCAATCGTTCCATCGGGAATGGCTCCGCAGTTCACAGCAATATATGCACCATGCTTTCGTGCCCCGGCATGATGAATAATCTGGGGGAATGATTCCTTTCCTGTTCCGCTTTCTCCCGTAATAAAAACCGATAAATCTGTCGGCGCTACCTGCCTCGCTATCTCTATCGCCCGCTCCAACGCGGGATCCGTACCTATAATACCAAACCGTTGCTTAATCTGCTGTAAATCCATACGTAT
>CAYSMO010000110.1:0-8648 GCA_964432125.1 uncultured Bacteroidaceae bacterium
TCGCTGTGGATCACCCCTGCGGCCTGGGGTGCGGTCATGCCCCGCTTAATGGTCCAGGCCCTGTTCTCCTTCGGTCCCACGGTAAAAAAAGACATCAGATTGAGCATGGCATAGGCCGATCTGATCAGCTTGTCTACGCCGGGCTCGGTGAGACCGGCATCGGCCAGAAACTCCGCCCGGTCCTCTTTGTCAAGCTCGGCGATCTCCTCCTCGAGTCGCGCGGCGAGGACCAGGACTTCCGGACCAGCGTTTGCGGCTGACGGATCGGTTGAAGCTCCTGCTTTCCCTGCGCTTGTTTTTCCAGCTCCGGATGCGCCTCCTGCTGTCATTCCGGCACTTGCGCCTTCGGTACCTGCATAACCGCTTTGGCTTTGGGTCCCAGCACCTCCTGCACTGCCAGCCCCGGACCCTGGAACACTGCCTTCGCCCCCGGCATTCAGAAACTCCTTCACTTCCGTTACATATTTATTGCCGGTGGTGGCACTGGCATCGTCGACGTTGCAGACGTAGAGGATCGGTTTGACGGTGAGCAGGGAGAGGTCGTCGATATATTTTTTATCAGATTCGCTCACGGGAGCTGTGTCGGCATTCTGAAAATTCTCCAGGTGGTCCTTGTAGACCTGCAAAACCTCGATCCCGCGCCTCGCATCCTTGTCGCCCGTCTTGGCCAGCTTCTCCAGCCTGATGATCTTCTTCTCCACCGACTCGAGGTCCTTCACCTGCAGCTCCAGGTTGATCGTCTCAATGTCGCGCACCGGATTCACCGATCCCTCGATATGCGGCAGCTCCTCATCGTCGAAGCAGCGCAGCACATGGATCAGCGCATCGGTATTGCGAATATCGGTAAGGAACTGGTTGCCGACACCCTCGCCCTTGTTGGCACCACGCGCCAGTCCGGGAATATCCACGATCTCCACCGTGGCGGGAATGATCTTTTCGGTCGCTTGAAAATTCTCCAGGTTGTAGAGCCGCGGATCGGGCACATCCACGATCCCGATGTTCGATTTATTGGTGGTGAACGCAAAGCTGGAGGTCTCTACCTTGGTGTTTGACATGCAATTGAAGAGGGTCGATTTTCCTACGTTGGCGATGCCGATGATTCCACATGTAAGGGCCATTTGGTCTGTTGGTTTTTTTGATTGTTATTCGGGCAGTAAAGATAGGTTTTTTTACAGACATGTCGCTCCTACGGAGCTGGGGGATGCTTTGATTATGGCTGCCTGCTACAGACATGCCGCTCCTACGGAGCTTTTATTGCTCCGGAGGAGCAAAATGTCTGTAGCCGGAAAGCATCCAACGAACCGGACCCAGCCCCGCTAGGGGCGAGATGTCTAGCCCCGCCAGGGGCGCAATGTCTGTAGCGGGTGCCTTTATTTCCGAACCCTTACAGGAAAGGGAGGTCGAACAGGCTCCCTGGGCGGATTTAATTCAAGCTGCTCCAGAATAATCTCTATCGCCTTTTCAAGCTGGGGATCGTGCCCTTTAATCACCTCTGCCGGCCATTGTTCAACCTCGATATCCGGCGGCACTCCAACGTTCTCAACAATGAACCCTTCTTCGGTCCAGATCGCCACATTGGGGGCGGTTATATAGCCACCATCCATCAGCTCCGGGAAGCCGAGGATGCCAACAAGACCTCCCCAGGTGCGTTTTCCAACCAGGGTGCCCACATCGAATTTCCTGAACATCCAGGGCAGCATATCACCGCCCGATCCAGCCGTCTCATCGATAAGCATTACCTTGGGACCCTGAATAGAAGCACTCGGTGTTTTCATATCGTTGGTATAGCGTGTGTGCCAGTGCGCCTGGTAGGGACGCATCAGAATGTCAATGTAATAATCTGCCAGTGCACCGCCACCGTTAAATCGCTCATCAACGATAATGGCCTTTTTATCGGCCTGCGGAAAGAAGTAGCGCTTGAAGTACTCATGGCCCTGGCCGGAAGTATTGGGAACATACACATATGCTACCTGTCCATCAGTGGCTTCATGCACCTTTTTCAGGTTCCCTTCAACCCAGTCCCTGTTCCTCAGGGCGTATTCACTTTTAACCGGCACAGCCTTGATCTCCCGTGAGCCGCTGCCATCGGCATTGGGACCGACCTTCAGGGTGGTGATCTTTTCGGCGCTGTTTTCAAAATAGCTATAAAAATTTTCTTCGGATGTGATTTCCTCCCCATTTACGGATAATATATACTCACCTGTTTTTACATTCAATCCTGGTTCCGTCAGTGGCGAGCGCAGTTTCGGGTTCCAATTCAAACCTTCATAGATCTTCGTAATACGGTAGCGTCCATTTTCAATGGTAAAATCGATACCGAGCAATCCGCCGGGCACCGAAGGGGGATCGTTCAGACTTTCCCCACCGCCATTTCTGTGGTGACCGACGCCCAGTTCGCTGCACATCCATTGGATCACGAGGTTGAGATCACTCCTGCATGTCAGGTCTGACAGAAACGGCGCATATTTTTCCTTCATTGCTGACCAGTCGGCCCCGTGCATACCCGGATCATAAAAATAGTCGCGGTTGATCCTCCACGCCTCGTCGAAAATCTGTGGCCATTCTGCCGCGGGATCAATCTTTACCTCCAGCGCATTGGTGTTGATCGCGTCCTTATCTGCCGGTGGTTTTGTTCCCGCATCGGCGATTCCATATGTATTTCCCTTTATATAGAGCATCTTCTTTCCATCTGCAGATAGGATGTAGTTGTCGATGGGTGCCACCTCTTCATCTTTCCGATCTTTAATCGTGAACTTGCGCATCGTCCTTTTTCCATCATCGTTTGCGATATACAGAATTTCACCTTCCCCGTTCGAACCGAGGTTGGAATAACTGCCTGCATCAACAGGAATATCGATGATTCTGTACTGCAGACCGTCCGTATCAATTACGATATCAGCCTGAACCGTCCCCTCTTCCTTCTCCCCGTTCCCTTTGTCTCTCTTCTTCTTTTTCTTGTCATCCGCTGCTCCATCCTCCTCACCATTTTCCTCCTCTATTTTCACCTCATCGCTCTCCTTAGCCAGGGGTGAGAGGGTCTCTTTTTGAAGTGTAACCAGGTAGATATTGTTGGTCATATCCATATCTGCCCTGGACAGATCAAACCAGTTGACGACCGGTCCGGCATCGGTCGATGCGAAGAACCAAAGGTACTTCCCTCCGCGGTCAAAGACCGGATCGGTGGCATGACTCAATCCATCCGTTACGGGGTATGATTTGCTCTCTTCAAGAGAATAGAGGAAAACCTGCTGGAAATTGTTTTTCAATACCTTGGTATAGGCGATCCATTTTGAATCAGCAGACCAGTCACCAAATATACCCCTGTATGGACCTGGAGGGAACAACTCATCTGTATCTATTTTTGTAACTACACTTGTATTGACATCAATATAATAGAAATTACGTCCATTGTCCACATAACAAATTTTTTCCCCATCGGGCGACCAGTGCAGGTCAGCATAGAACCCGGTCCCCTCAAGTTCCAACACTTTTCCATCGCGATTTCCCGCCTGGGGGGTGATATAGAGCCGGTAGACCCCATACGCATCAGAGATATAGGCGATCTGTTTTCCATCGGGTGACCAGATCGGGTATTTGTCGTGTTTTCCGGGCGTCTGGGTGATGTTTCTCGGATCCCCTTTGTCGGCTGGAGCAGTGATGATCTCACCCCTGAAACCAAAAACGGCCCTCGCGCCATCGGGTGACAGATGTGCCGAACGTATATATTTTGCCCCGCTGACATACCTCGGCCGGAGCTCGAGGAGGTCAGTGGCGATCCCTACGGCTAGTTTGGTAACCAATGCATCCTTTGTGTTGAAGGTATGCAGGTATCCTGCCTGTTCAAAAATAATTTTACCATCATTAAATGAGGCGTTCAGGATAGGAAAATCGTCGTAATGGGTAAGTTGTGCGATCTCTTTCGAAGGGATATCGTAAGAAAAAAGGTTGAACTCACCATGGCGGTCGCTCAGGAAGTACACCTTGTCACCGATCCACATCGGTGAAATGTCATTGCTGCCGCCTTCCGGTTTGGGGATCTCCACGACTGAATGGTCATCGAATGAGAACAGCCATATCCTTGAAGCCATTCCGCCCCTGTAGTTTTTCCATTGCCTGAAGGCGTCATACAGCGGGGTATAGGCCATGTATCGGCCATCGGGCGAATAGCAGGCATGGAAAGCGTTAGGAATCTCCAGCTGCGTGGGGAATCCGCCCTCCAGCGGGACAGTGAAGAGCTGCATGTAACGGTTCGTAAAAATATTTCTTTGTGACAGGAAAAGTACATTTTTTCCGTCGGGCGTAAAGCCACTGACAATATCCCGGCCCGGATGCCAGGTAAGCCTGCGGGGAATACCGCCTTCCACCGGTACAATGAAAACATCAATGTTTCCGTCATATTCCGCACTGAAAGCAATATGTTTACCATCTGGTGAAAAATATGGATTCGACTCCGTGCCCTCGTCGACTGTTAGCCTGCGGGGATAGGTCCCGTCGGCATTGGCGATCCACAGGTCTTCTGCATAGATGAACGCGATATGTTGTTCGCTGATCGCCGGGTTCCTCAGCAGCCGCGTATCTTTCGTATCGATCGCTGAAAGTTCCGCGGGCAGGAGCATCGATAGTATTCCAAGGAGGGCTAGTGAGCCGAAAAATTTCGCAGAGATTGTTAATACAGATGATTTCATGGGATTGGATTTTTATTTATTGATGGATATTGTAATAGTGAATAGTGTATTGACTGTTTCAGGTACATCATGTAAAACTAAAGAAAAAGTATTAATTGAAAAATGTTTTAAATCATGAACCTGTTCCGATGTTGATTCGGCCTATCCTGTTGGGATCCGGCCCCAACTGAAGCACTTCAACCCCGTTAGGGGTACCATGTCTGTAGCATGAACGTTACAAACCGAAGCTGCCAACCCCGTTAAGCAGCCCAACCCCGTTAGGGGTACCATGTCTGTAGCACGATGACCAAAGCCTTCCCACCCTTTGTCTTTTTGCAAAAGACTTTTTTCAATGTTTTTAACCAAGAGGCCTTTCCGAACAATTCATTATTTAGATTGTTTATAGATAACAATTACAAACATTAAAAAACATAACATTATGTCATTCAAATTACCAGATTTAAAATACGATTACAACGCACTTGAGCCGCACATTGATGCACGCACAATGGAGATTCACCATACCAAACATCATGGTGCCTACACCACAAAACTCAACGATGCTCTGGCAGGAACGGATCTCGACGGAAAAACCATCGAAGATATCCTTGCCGGGATCTCCGGTCACTCGGCAGCTGTCCGCAACAACGGCGGCGGTTTCTTTAACCACAACCTATTCTGGGAGGTGATGGGACCCACTAGCGGGGGATCGCCCGATGGCAACTTAGCAGCAGCGATCGACCGCGATTTTGGTTCGTTCGACGCATTCAAGGATGAGTTCAGCAACGCCGCAGCGACCCGTTTTGGATCAGGATGGGCCTGGCTGGTGAAACAACCAGGCGGTAAACTGGTGGTCTCCTCCACACCAAATCAGGACAACCCACTCATGGATATTGCCGAGGTGAAAGGAACGCCGATCCTTGGACTCGACGTTTGGGAGCACGCCTACTACCTGCACTACCAGAACCGCAGACCCGACTATATCGGAGCATTCTGGAACGTTGTTAATTGGAGTGAAGTAGCGAAAAGATTTGATAACTAATTTCAAAGTGTTATACATTACTTCATTGTAGCTAGCCTTACAATAAAAATAAACGATGCTATAATTTACCGGAATTTGAAGAGTGACCCATTGAACAGATTTGTTCAATGGGTCACTCTTCTTTAGTTAGATGACAACCAGGTGACTAATCTTTCGAGACCTGTTACAGATTATTTGTGACTTCTTTATATTATGATTCAATCACTCATTCAATAAAGCTTTTACTTCCTGTTGAAGCAAGGGAAGTGATCTTATGTATAACTTTTTTCCCATTTAAACAAAAATACAATTTGCTTTTTTATATAACGTATTTCTCGTAATTTTGTAAAATCATTGTAAATACATACTTTTTAGAGCAATATGTTAAGCATTGGAAGCAAAATAAGAGGATGATGAAGCAAATAACCTTAAATATCCCTGATAGTAAATACCCGTTTTTTTATGGAACTGGTTAAGAGCCTTAATTTTGTCAAAGTTACCGAAGAGACCAAGCTAACCAAAAAACAACAGGAATTTGTGGAAGGTACTAAAAAATCTCTTGAACAAGTACAGCAGCATTTAAAGGGAGAAATTAAGTTAAAATCTGCAGACCAATTATTTGATGAGCTTTAAAATTCATTTCATTTTTTTCAATGCCTTTTTGGCGTCCTTGTATCCTTTCTCCATCAGGTCATCCACCTGGTCCATATCCGACCGGTTAAATTTTGAGAGGTCAGGCTTGATCATTAGTTCGGCCTTTTCGGTCTGGAGCTCGGAGGATGCCTGTCTCATAAACTGAAAGCTGTTCAGCAATACATCCAGGATGTTCGATGGTTTCTCTATGTCATCCTGTGCGTTCAGGTCCACGCCGATGATATATTTTGCCCCGAGGTCCCTGGTGGTCTTGATAGGCACATTCTCAACAACCCCGCCATCAACCAGCATCTTCTTGCCGATCTCTGCAGGATTGAATATCCCCGGGATCGCTGTGCTTGCCATCACTGCATCAGCAACCGAACCTTTGTCCAGTACCACCTTTTTTCCGTTTGCAATATCAGTGGCGACCATCGCGAGTGGGATCTCCGCATCTTCGATCTTCTTTTTTCCAATGTGCTTCCCGATCAGCTCGCCCATCTTATCATTCGAAAGCAGTCCGTACCGCGAAAGCGCGATCTGCGAGATATCAAGCCACTTCAGATCAGCAGCGATCTCCTGAATGTCCTCCCAGCTTTTGCCGAATGCAAAGAAGGCCGCCACGAAAGCCCCGATGCTGGTACCCGCAACGAATTCTATTTCAATTTCTTTTTCTTTCAGGGCCCGCAGTACACCCACATGTGCCGCTCCCAGTACTGCCCCGCCACCAAGTGCCAATCCGATTTTTTTCATCATTTATATTTTTATTCGCGTTCACGCCGATTGATTTAGAACCCGTCTCAACGAAATGGGATGAAGCCGGCTAAAAATGACCTTTTATAACTTTTCCTACTTCGAACCGTTCCATGATCGTTCTATCATTCAGCTCCTTAGAGAGTGATGCGATGGTCTCCACCGGCACATCGAAAAGATCCAGCACCAGCAGTCCGTCGAGCGCGTTGTTGAACTTCGGGTCGACATTGAAGCTGATGATCCGGCCGTTCAGCTTCAGGTAGCGTTTCAGGAGGATCGGCATCTTAAACCCGGAGGTCTCCACATCGTCGATAAACTTGTCGAATTTCTGCAGATTATCGGCACTCTCCAGAATAATCTCCTCGTCGATGTTGTAGCCCGGAACGTTGTATCTCTTTCGCGGACGGATGTACCTCGACAGTTTCCTGTTGTAGTAATTCTTCTTAATATAGGTGATAATCATCGACTTGGAGAAATCAGAGAACCGGTTGCTGATGCTCACCGGACCGATCAGGTATCTGTACTCTGAGTTTTTGATCAGGAAATAGAGGATCCCTTTCCAGAGCAGGAACAGCGGCAGCGGTTTTCGCTGGTACTCCTCTACGATGAAGGATCTTCCCAGCTCCATCGATTGTCGGAGGATCTTTTTAAATCCGCGTTGCATCCTGAAGAGGCTGTGCACATAGAACCCCCTGATCCCAAACCGTTGCAGGATATCGTCACCGATCCCCACCCGGTAAGCACCCACGATCTTTCCCGCCTCCCTGTCCCACACAAAGAGCTGGTGATAATAGAGGTCATACTCATCCAGGTCCATCGACCGGTTGGTCCCCTCGCCAACCCCCCTGAAGGTGATCTCCCTGAGCCGGCCGATCTCATTCATGATATGCGGGATCCGTGTGGAGGGGGTGCAGAATACTTCATAATTGTCGTTGGAGAATAGCAATGCCTCTTCCTCCTCTCTCAGTCCCTCAATTTCATTGATGAGCAGTTCTGTAGGAACCGCTGGAGCGATCTCCTCTTCCTTCTGAACGCGTTTGAACCGCGGCAGGAAAAACCGCTTCACCTCCAGTGCCGATCCCAGGGAATAGGTCTTCGCCCGCAGGAACCGTCCGTACCTCGCTATATCGCTGAATTCGTTCTGCTCCTTCACGGTGATCGGTGTTCCGATCCTGATCCTGATCTTCTTGTTCCGCTTATTGAACATCTCCGACGGCAGCCTGACGGTGCGCAGCGACGGATGGATCAGTCCGAGGATATGAAAAATCCTGGAGTTGGTCCCCTCGAAGTAGATCGGCACAACCGGTACGCCGGCATTTTTAATCATTTTGATGGCCGATAGCTGCCACTGGCGGTCGGTCTTCCCGAAATTGTCCTGGTTGTAGCTCGACACCTCCCCCGCTGGGAAGAGTCCGAGAATACCGCCATCGTTTACATGCTGGATCGCCATTTTTATCCCGGCGAGGCTCGATGCCCGGTCCTTTCTTTTCTCAAAGGGGTTCACCGGCAGGATGAACTCGCTGACCGGTTCGATCCGTTGCATCATGAAATTGGCCATGATCCTGATGTCTGTCCGC
>CAYSMO010000111.1:0-8646 GCA_964432125.1 uncultured Bacteroidaceae bacterium
GCATCGGGGGCATTGAGACCTTCAAGAATGAGATTGAGAATTTTGTAGAGGGCAATCGTATTCCACGGTTTAGCCCTTTCTTTATTCCCAAGATGATATCAGATATTGCTGCCGGGATGATGTCCATGAAATATGGGTATCGCGGACCGAACTATGGAACCGTGTCTGCCTGTGCATCATCTACGAATGCAATTATCGACGCCTTCAACCTGATCAGGCTGGATATGGCAGATCTTTTTATTGCAGGGGGTTCCGAAGCTGCTATAAACGAGGCAGGAGTGGGCGGATTCAACTCCATGCAGGCTCTCTCCACCAATAATGAAGAGTATAAAACCGCATCCCGTCCCTTTGATGCAAGCCGGGATGGCTTTGTAATGGGTGAAGGAGGAGCCGGTCTTATACTGGAGGAGCTGGAACATGCAAAAAGACGGGGCGCACCGATTTTAGCCGAGCTTATTGGAGGGGGATTATCGGCCGATGCACACCACTTAACGGCACCACATCCTGAAGGCGACGGTGCAGTATTGGTGATGAAAAATGCTTTACGTGATGCAAAGATTGTTCCCGAAGAGATAGACTATATTAATGTTCACGGAACGGCAACACCACTGGGTGATATTTCTGAATCCAAGGCAATTGTCCGCGTATTTGGCGAGCATGCTTACAAGTTGAACATCAGCTCAACAAAATCGATGACTGGACATTTGCTGGGTGCAGCCGGCGCAGTCGAGGCACTTGCAGTGATACTGGCGATCAGGGATGGCATTGTACCGCCAACCATTAACCTGAAAAATGTAGATCCTGCTATTGATCAAAAGCTGAATCTGACCCCCAATACAGCCCAAAAGAGGGAGGTGAAAGTTGGTTTGAGTAACACCTTCGGATTTGGTGGCCATAACACATCTGCAATCTTCAGAAAATTTGAAGGTTAGATGTTACGGGGGGTTGTTACTTTCCTTTTTTATCTGTTCAGAAAAGACAAAGACTTTTACTATAAGCTTATAGGTATTCTGGGGTTTTTACCTGGAAAGATGTCGTTATACCGTGTTGCCTTTACGCATCGGTCTGTCTCATTTAGGCTTGATGACGGATCGGTTGTGAATAATGAGCGGCTGGAATACCTTGGAGATGCGATGTTGGGGGCTGTAGCTTCAGAATTTATCTACCATACATACGACCATACCGATGAGGGGTATATGACCAAACTGAGGGCACGTATTGTCAAGCGAAAACATTTGAATACTGTAGCAATACAAATGGGAATCCCAACCCTTTTGTCTTCTCATCCTCATGTCGTTAAAAGTTCAAAGCACCTCTACGGTAATGCCCTTGAAGCACTCATCGGTGCCATTTATCTTGACAAGGGCTACCACAGAACAACCAAATTCTTCGAAAAAAGGATGATCCGTAAACACATCGACCTGATTGGTCTAGAGAAGAAAGACTCAGATTATAAGAGTCAGCTGATTGAATGGGCGCAGAAGACCAAGAAGGAGGTTGTCTTTATTAGTCACGAAGAGGTTGATATGGTCGGTAAGATTCCTGCTTTTCGGTCTACTGTTCAGATTGAACAGGTAGAGCGCGGAACCGGATCAGGCGATTCAAAGAAAGAAGCAGAACAGCAAGCAGCCAGTATTGCGTTGAAGCACATTTCTTTATAGTTTTTCTTTTTTCTACCTTTACGTAGATAATCAATCATAGGTGAATCCAAAAAAACACAAACTATCGGTTGCTTTCGATGAGGATTTATGCCTGTTGGGCATTGCATCCGATGAACCTGATTATAAGCTATGCTGGCTGATCAATCAGCAGCTGGGCACATCATTTGCAAAAGGAGATGACTTTGTTGTTTTTAACAGCAAAATGAACCAACAGCAGGAGGTTTCTTTATTTACTTATTTTGATGAAAATAAAATGGTTACATACCGATTGATCAGTAACCGGCCCTCCCCGGGTTATTTTTTGTCAGACCTGAAAAATATTGATTATGTTTTGCATATCCAGGGTGATGTGGCAACTACCGAGATCGCCGATCTTATCGGCAGAATCATTAAAACAGAGGGTATAAGGATGTGTGTTCCGGTGGATCTTCGGAAGATAAGGGAACGAGAGAGGCTATATCTCTGGTAGGGAGCACATAAAAGGGGCTGCCTGCTTTATGCTAACAACCCCTTAAACGCACCCTAAACCTAAACCTGTATTAATGTCTGATCGCTGATTTCAGCTTATTCGAATACGACAATCTGATGACATAACAAATGTACAACAGAAAACAGTTAGCAACTCTTAACAGATGTTAAAGATTGTTAAGCTTGTGATTGTGGTTGCTAAAGTAGCCCTATATTTGTGTTATGAGCAAACGCGTATTATGGATACTGACTGTTGCACTCAGCCTGACTTTGTTGGGGCTGATCTTCATACAGATCAGGTGGATACAAAGTGCAGTTGAGTTAAAGGACAGGCAATTTCAACAGTTGGTCAATTCTACCCTAACCGATGTCTCCCGTCAGCTCGACCAATACTATACAAGGAAGAGGATGAATGATATTATCGAAGAGAAGCTATCGGAGGAGTCGGATTTTGGTTGGCTTGTTGATCCCGACATAAAGAATCCCTTTATTCATTGGGATAGCGGAGTAGATAGCAGCATTCCATTTGGGACCGAAGAGGAGGGGGAGATGGCTGAAATTGTTGGTGATTCAGTCATTGTTATCACTCATCAGGATGGTAAGGTCTTGGACACGATTGATATTACAGGATACCAGGATGAGGAGAGCAGAAAGAAGCTTGCGACTTCACTAAAGGAGCAGCAGGTTATGGTCGCAACCATCATGAAAAAGATGTTATTGGAAAATGTGTCATTTGATGAAAGAATTGGCCAGGCGCAACTTGAGAAGGTGTTGGCCAGGTATCTCATTGATCGTGGCATCAACCTGGATTATGAATACACCGTGATTAGGGATGGAAGAAAGGAGATCTACTCTTCAAAAAATTTTGAGAAAGAGACAGACTGCTATTATTTCAGGACATTGTTATTAAGTGATGAAATCGTCAATGAAGAGACTTATCTTTACCTGTATTTCCCTGGTCAGAAAGAGCTGGTCAGGAACTCACTCGGATTTCTTGTCTTTTCCACTTTGGTACTAACGATCCTGATGATTATCCTCTTCACGTTTGCTCTGTACGTGATATTCAGGCAGAAAAGGTTATCGGATGTAAAAAATGATTTTGTGAACAACATGACCCATGAATTGAAGACCCCGATTTCGACCATAAGCCTGGCTTCCCAGATGCTGAATGATCAGAGTATCCCTGATGAAAAAAAGAATTCCGTACATATTTCCCGGATTATTCAGGCTGAAAGCAAGCGACTTGGTTACCAGGTGGAGCGCGTATTGCAGATGGCGGTTCTTGACCAGGGGCATCTGGTATTAAAGAAAAATGAAGTCAGTATGAATGAGATTATTACGACTGTCGTTCAGAATTTCAAATTACAGGTAGAAAATCAGAACGGAAAGCTTGAAGTAATAGACGAATCGACTTACGATACCGTTTGCGGAGATAAGGTTCACCTCATGAATGTGGTTACCAATCTTCTTGATAATGCGGTAAAATACAGCCGGGGAGCTCCCGACATTTCGATTCATATGACGAATAATGAGAAGCGTTTCAGTTTCATTGTCAAGGACAAGGGTGTAGGGATCAGCAGGGATAACCAGAAGAAGGTATTTGACCGTTTTTACAGGGTATCGACCGGCAATGTTCATGATGTGAAGGGATTCGGGCTTGGTTTAAGCTATGTGAAACTCATTGTAGATCAGCATGGGGGGTCAATTAATCTGTCGAGTGAATTAGATAAGGGAACACAATTTGAACTATCCATACCAATACATGAAAAGAAAATGTCATGAAAGAGATAAAAATTCGCATCCTGTTGGCTGAAGATGATGAAAACCTGGGTTCTTTGCTACAGGAATACCTGCAGGCAAAAAATTTCGAAACCGATTGGGTAACCAATGGTGATAAGGCCTTTCGGTATTTTGAGCAGTACCATTACGATTTATGCATTTTTGATGTGATGATGCCGGTGAAAGACGGTTTCTCACTTGCCACCGATGTGAGGGTTATGAACAGTAAAATTCCCATTATCTTTCTTACAGCGAAATCGATGAAGAATGATGTGTTGGAGGGATTCAGTCGGGGAGCAGATGATTATATAACCAAGCCTTTTAGTATGGAGGAGCTGTTATTCAGGATCGAGGCGATTTTACGAAGAACGAAGGGTAAAATGGGAGAGGAGAAGAATAGCTGGGAGATTGGATCCTATATTTTTGACGTGAAAAAGCAGCAACTGGTTTTAGGCGAGAAAATTCAGAAACTTACTACCAAGGAGACTGACTTGTTGAAGCTGCTTTGCAATAATATGAATGAGGTGCTTGAAAGAAATTTTGCACTGAAGGCAATATGGATCGACGATAATTACTTTAATGCGAGAAGCATGGATGTCTATATAACCAAACTGAGGAAATATCTGAAAGAGGATACCAGGGTACAGATTATCAACGTGCACGGTAAGGGATATAAGCTCGTTGTCGACGATCCAGAATAGTGGCAGTATGAAAGGTGATAAAGGAGACAAGATAGATAGGATCTACAGAAATGCCGTGTTAATCAGTGGCATTGTGACAGCACTTCTGTTTTTACTGTCGTTAGTAGCGATGATTGAATTTCCTGGCGCATTTAGGTTTATCGCAGTTGGCATGGTGGGTATGGCAGTCATTTTTTTTCTTTTGCGAACAGTCTATCACTACAGGAGCACATTCAGACCAAAGAAAAAAAAATAAGCCATCCGTAAGAATGGCTTATTAAAAAAAAACGTTTTAATATAATTTATCAGCGCCCTTGTTCCTTATGGTCTTTACGCGCTGAGTAGTTGATGATCAATGCTTTTGCTTGTCGCAGTGCCTGCTTAACATCATCCACCTTGCCCATTGGAATATCCTGATCAATTCTGAGCGACATCACCATCCTGGGTTTATCCACTTCAGGTAGTTTTTCGCGCTCGAACAGAACAAAATCCTGCACTGATTCGGTAGGAATTCCTTCCTCATTTACCAATTTATCATTCAGCTGTATCATCGGCTCAGAACCATACATCGCCTGCAGCTGTCTCATTGGTCGTCCAATATAGATGTAGCTGACAAGTTTCTTCTGTTCAAGTTTTTTAACTTCAGAAACTTCAGTTGGTTTTACCTGCACCTGCACCTCTGTTTCTCTCATGGTTGTTGATACCATAAAGAAGAACAACAGCATGAAGATGATATCGGGAAGTGAAGATGTATTGATCTTCTGTGTTCCCGTTCCTTTTTTCATTTTGAATTTAGACATTACCTGGGCCCTCCTATATTTTTTGGTTCTGCCTCTGAAATGTTCATTTTGTATATATTCCGGATCGCTTCGGAAATCTCCTTTTCTGTTGGACTGTTCATATTAAGCTGATCGTAATCTTTGTCGAAATACAATTTACAAAAATCCTGACGGAGTTGATTCACAGCAGCGACCAGTTCGTTTTGTACCATCAGGTATTGCTGATAGGTTGTTGACCTGTCGTTCTGCAATGAAATAACGCCTTTGGAGACTTTCCCCCTCCAAAGTCCGTCGGCCGGGATCAACGGCGATGATCCCGGGGGAAACTGAATCTCCGCATCTTCCTTTTCGGGTAGATCCGGGTCATTGTTTGGATTGGTAAAGAACTCCATAGTTATATCCTTCAGCTCATCCACCCTGGTACCAAATTCGTTTCTGACCATTAGCTGGTCGTTCCTGTTTATAAGTACTACAAGGACATTTCTTTTCTTGACCTGAACTTCCATCTCCTCCTCTTCCTCTGGGATGGGTGGAAGCAATCTGGTAAGTCCGGTATCAACATCCATTGTAGTGGCAACCAGGAAGAAGATCAGCAACAGGAAGGCAATGTCTGCCATCGATCCCGCATTAATCTCTTGTAATTCTCTTTTTGCCATTGGGTTCCAATTTAAAGGGAATTCCCGTTTCTATAAATAACGGGAAACCCTGAAATATTATTTGAATATACTAACAACTTCAAAATAGAGTATTGATAAAAATGCAATACCGAAAATGATGTATGTGGAAAACAGTCCGGTTCCGATCCATTTCAGTGTTACCGGATCACTGTTATCTGTTCCGGTATAACCAAGAATGTTGATGGGTGTATCGGATGATAACGCAAAATAGGATACCAGCACCAGTACGGCAGCTGCTCCAACGACCATCAGGAGGCGTAGGATTGCTTTTACATCGGTTACAATATTTATCAGCGGGAAAGTAAGTGCCGCGATAGCTGCAATTAGCAGCAGGATATAGGCCCATCCCAGGGCATAATCAGTTCGCTTGTACACCATATATTCCCAGGTACTCAGATAGTCATTTAGGTCGATCTCTTCTGGAGTCGCCTCGACGATCGGCTCCTCTTCTTGCAGGGCTATAGCGGCTGCCGAATCTTCTTCCGTGACTGCTACTGTATCTATTTCAGCCATTTCTTTAAGACCTTCAGCGGAAATGCTGTCAACAACTGTAGTGTCAACATCAACAGCGACTCCGGGTTCAGGCTCTTCTGGCAGTGCCCCTTCGGTGAGGAGCTGCTCAACGCGGGCCTCAAGCTCAATGATGTCGACGGTTCTTGGACTTGCATAAAAGAACAGTATGACTATCAGTGAGATTACTGCAACCACGATTAATGTGATTGATGATATTTTAGAATAAGACATAGTCTGTTATTTTATTTTTTAAGATTGTGCTTTACCAGCATATCAACAAGGGAAATGGATGCATCTTCCATGCGGTTCACAATTGAATCCACTTTGGAGATTAAGTAGTTGTAAAAGAACTGGAGAATAATAGCAACGATCAGTCCGGTTACAGTTGTAATAAGGGCAACCTTGATACCACCTGCCACAACGGTTGGTGATACATCACCCTGTTCCTGGATTTTGTCGAAGGCCTGAATCATACCGATTACAGTACCCATAAACCCAAGCATGGGAGCTACTGCGATAAACAGTGAAATCCATGAAAGATTTTTTTCCAGGAGTCCCATCTGCACACTGCCGTAGGAGACGACTGATTTTTCAACAACGTCAATGCCCTGATCAGCCCTGTCAAGTCCCTGGTAGAATATACTTGCTACGGGACCGCGGTTGTTTCGGCAGACATCCTTAGCGGCTTCGATACCACCCTCTTCCAATGCTGCTTCAACAGCCTCAAGCAGTTTTTCAGTGTTTGTTGATGCAAGACTCAGGTAAATAATTCTTTCAAACGCGAGTGCCAGACCAAAGATCAGGGTCATCAGCACAGCACCCATAAAACCGGCACCACCTTCAATAAACTTGGTTTTGAGATTGGTATGCAATACACTCAGACCACCCTGTTTTTCTTCTTTAGGAACTGCAGTCTGCTCAACCTCAGCTGGGGTCATTTCTTCAGCCATCTCGGTGGTATCATCAGAGGCAGCGGCTTCTGTCGCCGGATCTTCCTGGGCAAATACAGATGCTCCCATCATAAGCATCCCGAAAACTGCTATTAATGCAAATAGTTTTTTCATTGTTGTTAATGTTTGTTTAACTTCTTAATTATTAATCGTTTTAATCTGACTATTTCGCGGAGAGAGAGGGATTCGAACCCTCGGTACCCTTTTGAGGTACACACGCTTTCCAGGCGTGCCAGTTCAGCCACTCCTGCACCTCTCCTGACAATGTTTGGGTTCGCACCCTTCAATACCATTTATCCAAAGAACTTTCGATTTGCTAAATTACTGAATTGTATAGACAATCGCGGCGCAAAATACGAAAAAAAAATAAAAATTTTATTAGTGTACGGTTATTTCTCCTTTAAGAGATTTATTTAAAAGCATTTTAATTTCAGTGGGGTTGATATTTTGGGCCAAAAGGATCATCAATTTGGTTGTAGCAGCCTCAGTGGTAATGTCATAGCCACTCACAACGCCTGCTTCGAGGAGTGTCTGACTTGTATGGTACCGTCCGAGCTCAACACTTCCCCGGCTGCACTGTGTGACATCCAGAAGAATAATTCCCTTCTCCACGGCACGCCGGATCCTTTTCATGAACCACTCTTCCGAGGGTGCGTTACCGGCTCCATAGGTTTCGAGTATAACTGCTTTCAGGTTTTCGATGCCCAGGATTGAATCCATATATTTTCTATTGATACCGGGGAATAACTTTATAATGGTGATCTGATCGCAGAAATTGCGGTGTACGATGAGTGGCTCCTGTTTTAATGGGTAGATGATGAATTCCCGGTTAAAAACCAGGTTAACCCCTGCTTTCGCCAGGTAGGGGTAATTGGCCGACTGAAAAGCGTTAAATTGTTCGGCATTTACTTTCGTGGTGCGGTTGCCACGGTAGAGCTTGCTTTCAAAATAGATGCACACTTCTGGGACGACCGGTCGTCCGTTCTCAAGGGATGCGGCAATTTCTACGGCGGTGATCAGGTTTTCCTTTCCATCCGTTCGTAATGTTCCTATAGGGAGTTGGGCTCCGGTAAAAATAACCGGTTTGGAAAGGTTTTCAAGGTCCCATCGTGCTGCCCATACAGCTCGCCCGCGTAGAG
>CAYSMO010000112.1:0-8643 GCA_964432125.1 uncultured Bacteroidaceae bacterium
CCCCGCACCCCGCCTCCCCGCCTCCCCGCACCCCTTTTTCTTTCCACATAATTCCCTTATCTTTGTCCCGTATGCTGGCCAAGAACCTGATATCAGATGTGGTCCCTGCGCTGAAGACCTCAGACACGGGCGAACAGGCGCTCACCTGGATGGAAATATTCAGGGTGAAGCACCTCCCTATTGTCAACCATAAACAGTTCCTCGGACTGATATCCGACCAGGATATCTACGACCTGAACAGCAACACTGAGTCTATCGGTAACCATGCCCTCTCGCTGCAACGTCCGTACGTGGAGGATTCGCAACATATCTACGAGGTGATCGAGCTGCTGTCGCGACTCAAGCTGAGCCTGGTGCCGGTGCTGAACAGCGATGCGAACTACATGGGGGTGGTAACCCAGGAGGACCTTACCCGTGAATTCGCCAACCTCTCGGCCCTGCAGCATCCGGGAGGGATCGTCGTGCTGGAGATGAACGAGAACGACTATTTGCTAACCGAGATTTCAGGGATCGTAGAGAGCAACAACGCAAAGATACTCAGTCTCTATATCTCCAATATGCCCGATTCGAAGAAGCTGAGCATAACCATGAAGATGAATACAACCGATATCACAGCGATCCTCCGGACCTTTGAACGATACAGCTATACGGTTTCGGCCTCCTATATGACCACACCCGATCTGGACGATTTCTACCAGGACCGGTTCGACGAATTTTTAAATTATCTTAAATTCTGATTATGCTGGTTGCTGTCTTTGGCAGGAATTTTCATGACTCCTGCCGCGAAAATGTCGCTATCCTGTTCGCACGGCTCGAATCGATGAATGCCGGCGTTGTCCTCTACCGGCCCTTTTACAATTACATGAGGAACATCGTTGGACTCCAACCGAAGGTAGCCGGACTGTTTGATGGGTACCGTGACCTGCCGGAAGATATCGACTTCCTGTTCTCAATAGGCGGCGATGGCACCTTCCTCGAGACGCTCTCGATCGTCCGTGAAAGATCGGTTCCCGTGGTGGGACTGAATACCGGCCGACTCGGCTTCCTGGCATACATTAGTCAGGAAAAGCTCGATAGCATTTTCAACGGGAAGTACGACCTCGAGGAGCGGATGCTGCTGGAGGTTACCTCTTCGGGCAATACTGTTCCCGACCTCAACCTGGCGCTCAACGAGGTGCGGATCTACAAGAACTCGGCGTCGCTGGTCACCATGCAGGTCCATGTCGACGACGAATTTCTATGCTCTTACTGGGCCGATGGACTGATCCTCTCTACACCGACAGGCTCGACCGCGTATAATTTGAGTGTCGGCGGACCAATCGTCGTCCCCGAAGCAGATACCATGGTGCTTTCGCCTATCGCTCCCCACAATCTTACCAACCGGCCGCTGGTCCTGCCGGGGAAGGCCAAGCTGCATTTCGCCGTCGAAACCCGCGAACCAATGTACCAGCTGGCGCTCGATTCGCGTTCAGCAGAGATCCCCGTTGAAGAAAAAATCACGGTTACACGGTCGGCAAAAACCCTCAGGATGGTGCGGATTGAAAAGATCAGCTTCTTCAGCACCCTGCGCAATAAACTGATGTGGGGGATCGATAAAAGAAATTAAATTACCGAAAACAGTTAGTTTTCACAATTAATTCATTATTTTTATCTTTGCAGAATGCTAAAATAGCGAAAATGAACAGACATTTCTGGATCTATATACTCCTCGGGGCGCTGCTGATACCCTCCACAGTTGAGGCCCAGCGCTGGAAACTGAGGCGCTATGAAGCGGGAATTGGACTCGGTACCGTTACTTCCTTCACGGATATCGGCTCGCCCGATTTCGGTTTTACATCTTTCAATCCTATCGATACCCGATTCAATATCAGCACACATGCCGGGTATCTGATCCTGGAAGATCTCTCCGTAAAGCTCGAACTGAACTACCTGATGATCGGTGCTTCAGATCCGGAGATTCGCGACAGATCATTGGGTTTTACCACACATGGTTTTGAGCATGCGGTGCGGGCCGAATATACATTTCTTGGCGGAGGAAGGACTTTTTCAACCGCCACATTCAACCGGCGGGGCATGGTAAACAACTATGGGAGCTCTTACCTGTACGTTTTTGCAGGTGCCGGAGGGATACTTACCAAAGCCACTGTAAGAGATGCCAGTGGCGAAGAGGTGTTCGGAAATCCCGGCTATAGTAATAATTTGCACTGGGGAGCCGTTATACCTGCAGGGATCGGTTTCCGGAGATCAGTCGATGCATATTTCGACTTTGCAGTGGAGGTGGGAGGAAGATTTACTTTTACAGACCTGATCGACGGATACCAGACACAGTGGTCACAATACAATGACAGGTATATCATAACAAGTGTTAAGGCAGTATACAAAATCAGAAATGACAGGAGGGGACGTCCAATATTCAGCAGGTATGGCACAAGGTATTAAAACAACCTTTTATCATTTAATATGGGGCGCTGTTTTTCTTTTAACTTCTTTTAACCTATCGGCACAAGAGAAATCTGATTATGGAATTTTTGCCGGTACCTCCTACTACATGGGCGACCTCAATCCTTCTGTACACTATGCTATGCCGTCGTTTGCGGTCGGACCGATTTTCAGGTACAACTTCAATCTGCACAATTCAATCCGCGCACACGCCTTTTATCACAGCCTAAGTGGAAGCGATCCGAACTATGAAGGATATATTCCTCCCGGATCGGCACCGGATTTTAATGCAAAATTCGTAGATTTGGGCCTTGATTTTGAGTTTAACTGGAAACCATACAGAACGGCCAACAGGAAAACAGTCGCCAGTCCCTATGTTTTCGCGGGATTGGGGTATGGGTTGAAGGTTGCAGGCTCCGGAAGTCTGGGGTCGCAGACACGGTCGCACATCACCATGCCGTTCGGGTTGGGTTACAAGGTGAACCTGGGGCGATGGCTGAGCGCAGGGTTTGAGGCCAGTGCGAGGAAGGTGTTTAGCGATGAGGTGGATGGGTTTACAAACCCACCTTTGGACGACGTTATTGCACCGTTTGGAAACAATGACTGGTACTTCTTTACAGGGGTATTTGTTACATATAAGATATTTAAATTTTGGGAAGAGTGTCATGCATACGATTAATTGCAAGTAGCTGAAATGGATCTTAAGGAACTGATTATAAAGGATAAATTACCGCGTCATATTGCCATCATTATGGATGGTAACGGACGGTGGGCGCAGAGCCGCGGAAACATGCGCTTATTCGGTCATCAAAACGGTGTTGAGTCGGTCCGCCAGGTGGTGGAAGCCGCCGGCGAATTGGGGGTGGAGTACCTTACGCTCTACGCCTTTTCAACAGAGAACTGGAACCGGCCACGATCTGAGGTCGATGCGCTCATGGGACTGATGGTCAGCTCTATCGAGAACGAAACAGAAAATCTGCATAAGAACAACGTTCGGCTTTCTGCTATCGGCGAGATCAGTGACCTCCCCGAGCGTGTAAAAACGCAATTGAAGACTGCCATCGAATATACCGCTGAAAATACGGGACTGAACCTGGTGATCGCATTGAGCTACAGCGGAAAGTGGGATATCACTGCAGCAGTGAAGAGGATTGTTGAGGATGTGAAAAAGGGCGCTCTTGATGCAGACCACATCGATACCTGTCTGTTTGAAACCTACCTTAATACCTGTAATATACCTGATCCTGAATTACTCATCCGTACCAGCGGCGAACGGCGTGTAAGCAACTTCATGCTTTGGCAACTGGCCTACACAGAACTCTATTTCACCCCTGTTCTGTGGCCCGATTTCCGGAAAAAGGACCTCTATGAGGCGATTATCGATTTCCAGAGAAGGGAGAGGCGGTTCGGACGGGTGAAGAGCCAGATCGGGACAACAACAGTTAATAATTAAGGTACACATGAGGAAATTACTTCTTGCACTATTCATCACAGGATCTGTTACGGGAGTGCTCGCGCAGACAGATTCGCTGACCCTTCAGTACGACTCCCTGAAGGTTCTCAATTACAGCAATCCCAAAGAATATATCATCCAGGAGGTGACCGTGAGTGGCATTAAGTTTATCCAGGAAGAGGTGCTCATCAGCCTCTCCGGACTCAAGCCTGGAAATACCATTACCCTGCCGGGCGATGATGCAACCAGGGTGCTGAATAAATTCTGGGAGCAGGGACTCTTCGCCGATGCCAAGATCACCGCCAGCAAGATCGAGGGCAACAAGGTGTGGATCGACCTCTACCTGCTTGAGCGCCCGCGAATGCTGCGCGTGGAGTTTGAAGGCGTGGGCAAGTCGGAATCGCAGGATATCCTCGAAAAGATCAACCTGAGAAACGGTCAGCAGGTTACCAACGACATCCTCGATAATACCCGCCGGATTGTGGTCGACCATTTTATCGATAAGGGTTTCCTGAATGCTGAGGTTGAGATCGAACAGCGGGCCGATAGCGTGCGTATAAATATGGTAGAGCTGATTATCAAGGTGGATAAGAACGACCGGATCAAAATCGATGAGATTTTCTTTACCGGGAACGAGGTGTTTCCCGACAAGCGCCTCAGGCGGGTTATGAAAAATACAAAAAAGGTCAACCTCAATATTTTTAAATCATCCAAGGTGATCGCGGAGAAGCTGAAGGAGGACAAGGCGAGCCTGGTAGCGTTCTATAACGAGAACGGATACCGTGATGCCAGGGTGCTGGGCGACAGTATGGTGTGGCTTTCTGAGGAGGAGAAGAGGGTGAACCTCTACATCAACCTGTTTGAAGGAAACCAGTACTATATTGGCGATATAGAATGGATCGGCAATACCAAGTACCCTTCTGAAATTCTCTCATCGGTCCTGGGAATCAAAAAGGGTGACGTGTTCGATCAGAGTATCTTTGAGGAGCGGCTCTTCATCGATGAGGATGCGGTGAACAGCATCTACCTCGACAATGGGTACCTCTTTTTCGATATGACTCCCGTTGAGGTGAGCGTGGAGAACGACACGATCGATTTTGAGATCCGCATCCGGGAAGGGGAGCAGGCCACGGTCGACCGTGTGATCATCTCGGGCAATACCAAGACCAACGAACATGTGGCACGGCGGGAGATATCCACCCGTCCGGGCGACCTGTTCAGCAAGCAGGATATCATCCGCTCCGTGAGGGAGCTCGCATCGCTCGGACATTTTGATCCGGAACAGATCGAACCGAATCCGATTCCCAATGCCGATGATGGCACCGTTGATATCGAGTACAAGCTGATCGAACGGGCGAACGACCAGCTCGAAGTGTCGGGCGGTTATGGCGGGGGAATGCTCATCTTTACCGCGGGAATCCGCTTCTCCAATTTTGCCGCAGGAAGGATGTTCAAGAAGGGGGCATGGCGGCCGGTACCTTCGGGCGATGGACAGACACTCTCGCTGCGGGCGCAGACCAACGGGCAGTTCTACCAGTCGTATAACTTCTCCTTCGTGGAGCCCTGGCTGGGCGGGAAGAAGAGAAACTCCTTCTCCGTTTCGGCGTTTCACTCGAAGCAGAATCCCACCTCCTTCAGGAGGCTCCAATATGGGTTTCGCGATACAGATATACCCGATGAATACATGAAAATTACCGGCGGATCGCTCGGGCTCGGCAGGAGACTCAACTGGCCCGACGACTTTTTTACACTGCAGCACGCACTGAGCTTTCAGCGTTACCAGCTAAAAGACTACAGGTATCAGTTTATCGCTGAAAATGGCAACTTCAACAATTTAAGCCTGAACACTACACTTGGAAGGAACTCAACAGACCAGCCGATCTACCCGAGAAGGGGATCGAACCTCAGTCTGAGCCTGCAGCTTACACCGCCATACTCGTTGTTTAACAATACAATAGATTACGCGAACGCACCGGATGAACTTAAATATAAATGGGTGGAGTACCACCGCTGGATGTTCAAGGGCGACTGGTACAAAGCGCTGGTGGATAAGCTGGTATTGTACACGAGGATGCACTTCGGTTACCTGGGAATGTATAACCCGGATATCGGTCCGTCGCCCTTCGAGAGCTTTGACGTGGGTGGGGATGGCCTTACCGGATATAACCTCTACGGGCGGGAGACCGTTGCGATGAGGGGATATGAGAACAGTTCACTGACACCGTGGGTTATCAATGGCGAGGTGGTGCCTCCAAATACACAGTATAGCAGCAAGTCGGGTAACGTGTATACCAAGATGACCCTCGAGCTCAGGTATCCTGTTTCACTGAATCCGTCGGCTACCATCTTCGTGCTCGGATTCCTCGAGGCGGGTGATGCGTGGTACAGCATAAAGGATTTCAGCCCGTTTCAGGCGAAGCGTTCAGCAGGGGTAGGCCTCCGGGCCTTTTTGCCGATGTTCGGATTGCTGGGTGTTGACTGGGGATATGGGTTTGATGAGGCGTATGAAGGATCCGGTGTTGTAAGTGGATCACAATTCCACTTTACGATCGGACAACAGTTCTAATATGTATTGATTAAGGTACCGTACTGGCAATCTGCTACAGACATACCCTACAGACATGCCGCTCCTAACGGAGCTGGGTGTTCCATGTGTGCCGTTCGTGCTACAGACATGCCGCTCCTAACGGAGCTGGTAAAGCTCCGATAGGAGCGACATGTATAGCCCCAGCGGGGCACCATGTCTGTAGAGGGCGTCATGTCTGTAGCAGAATGATGCAACGAAGCGGTTCCAGCCCCGTTGGGGCGAAATGTCTAGCCCCGTTGGGGGCGTCATGTCTGTAGAAGGCATGTATGTAAAACGTTTGGTACAATGTTTGTAATTACAACATAGGATTGAAAAAATGAAAAACAAAAAAATGAAAAACAAAAATATAAGCACCATGAAAAAAATACTGGCTCTGGCAATCCTTGCCACCGTTTTTACTGCATCCACCCATGCCCAGAAATTTGCATTTGTCGATTCAGATTATATCCTCAGAAACATTCCATCATACATGGCTGCCCAGGAGGAGCTCGACAACCTATCTGAAAACTGGGAATCGGTGATTAAAAAGGAGTATGAGGTGATCGAAGAGATGTACAAATCCTACAAGGCCGAGCGTGTATTGCTATCGGACGAGATGCGACAGGAAAGGGAAGAGAATATCATCGAAAAAGAGAATGAAGTGAAGGCACTTCAGCAACAATATTTCGGTCCGGAAGGTGACCTTTTCAAGAAGCGTGAAGAGCTTGTGAAGCCAATACAAGACGCGGTTTATAAGGCGGTTAGAGAGCTTACTGCTGAGGGGGGATATGCGATCATCTTTGACACCTCCAGTGGAGCCTCCATCCTCTATTCCAATCCGAGGTACGACATGAGCGACGAAATTTTGAAGAAGATGGGATACAAGTAAGATTAAAAGTTTATTTTTACGGATATTTTTAAAAACAGATAATAATGAATTTAGTAAGAAAAGCAACCCTTGCACTTGGAATGGTGCTCATCGCTGCGGGATCCATGGCACAGTCAGCAAAATTTGGACACGTGAACTCTTCATTTGTTCTCTCAAAAATGCCTGAATATGGCGAAGCCATGAAAAAGTTGGCAAAGACCGACAGCTCCTACAACATTGAGCTGGAGAAGTTGGCTGTGGAGATCAATAGAAAGATCGAAGAGTTTAATAATGATGCTGATGTTCCGCAACTGCTCAAAGATGTGAAGGCGCAAGAGATTCAGGAGCTTCAGGTTCGTGCACAGCAGTTTCAGCAGCGGATTGAACAGGATATGCAGCAGCAGCAACAGCAGCTGATGCGACCGATCAGCAACAAGGTAATCACAGCCATCAATGAATTGGCGGAGGAGAATAAGCTGGTGTATGTTTTCGATGTATCCTCCGGAAATCCGATCTATGTATCGGAAGAAAGGAGTATGAACCTGGTGCCGATGTTGATGGAACGTTTCGAAATATCCTACGATCCGAACGAACTAACACAACCGCGAATCACACAGTAATTAATTTTGACCGATCATCCGATAGGGCTCTTTGATTCAGGCGTGGGCGGACTTACTGTGGCCCATGCGATCAGCTCTATCCTTCCCGGTGAGCAATTGCTCTATTACGGCGATACGGCCCATTTGCCATATGGCGATAAATCGAAAGAGACCATTGTAAAATATTCAACGGGCATTGCTGATTTCCTGTTGGAAAAGGGTTGTAAAGTTATTCTGATCGCCTGTAATTCTGCTTCTGCCAATGCATACAGGGAGGTGAAAAAGCACGTGGGCGAAAAGGCGATTGTGCTGAATGTGGTGGATCCGGTGATTGAATATGTGGCCGGCGCATCCGATGTGAATGAGGTGGGGGTGATCGGCACCCGGGCCACCATTGACTCGAACAGTTATCGCGACGGACTGCTGAAAATAAATCCCTCGCTGAAGGTCAGCTCCATGGCTACGCCTCTTTTCGTTCCCATGATCGAGGAGGGATTCGTTTTCGACGATATCTCCAATGCGGTTGTTCGCTCTTATCTTTCGCGACGAGAGCTCGACGGTATCGATACACTGATACTTGGTTGTACCCATTATCCCATCATCAAAAATCAGATCAGCCGCTATTATAATTTTGAGGTGAACGTGATCGATAGTGCACGGATCGATGGTCAGTTGCAATGACAATTCCAGACGCTATGCCCTATGTAATCGCCCGCTT
>CAYSMO010000113.1:0-8615 GCA_964432125.1 uncultured Bacteroidaceae bacterium
ACCTCCCGCACACTGGTGGTGGTAGTATCCAGCACCGTTACGGTGATCGCGTTGGGTCTGCTGGACCGGCGATAACCTGGCCGGACTCAATCCCGAAACAGGCGCGGTGTACTGGAAAATTCCCTACGAACGCAAAAAAGGGGTGATCAATATCGCCATGCCGGTTATCTCATGGCCCTACATCTTCCTGAGCAGCTTCTACGATGGATCCATGCTGGTAAAGCTGAACGAAAATTCACCCGCAGCATCCCTGGTCTGGAAACGTACCGGCGAGAGCGAGCGCAAGACCGATGCGCTCCATTGCATCATCTCAACCCCGCTTATCCAGGATGACTATGTATACGGAATCGACAGTTACGGCGAACTCAGGTGCCTCGACCTGCTTACCGGCGACCGCATCTGGACAGACAGCACGCTGGTACCCTACGGCCGCTGGGCCAATGCCCATTTTGTTACACAAAACGAAAAGATCTGGGCCTTCAACGAGAAAGGGGAGCTCGTACTCGGAAAACTAACACCTCAAGGATTTATCGATCTGGGCAGGGTGGAGCTGGTAAAGCCGGTGCAGGTATCACCCAATCCACGCGGCGGCGTCAACTGGGCCCATCCGGCCTTTGCAGGAAGAAAGATCTACGCCCGCAGCGATGCACAATTGGTCTGCTGGGAACTGTTGGAGTGATCCCTTCAGAAGTCACCGGTGAATTTCTCAAAACGTTCCTGGTATTGAACCCAGATACGTATTCACATTTCAACTTAGTACAATTTTGCATTTCAATTGCATATTTGTACTTTTTTGCTATTTTTGTGAAATGATTCAGAGAGAATTAAAAAATAAACTCATTCAATTGTCAACTAAATTTCCGGTCGTTTCCGTGACCGGACCAAGGCAATCAGGGAAAACAACGCTTATTCGCTCTGCTTTTCCAGAATACAGGTACGCTTCACTGGAAGATCCCGATATAAGACTGCTTGCTCAAAATGACCCCAGGGGATTTTTAAACTCAGATAAAAAAATGATGATAGATGAAATACAGCGTGTGCCCGAACTGTTTTCATTCATCCAGACTATTACAGATATCTCAGGGATCACGGGACAATTTATTATCTCAGGCTCACAAAGTTTTCTGCTGAATGAGAAAATCTCTCAGTCTCTGGCCGGGAGGGTGGCAATTTTACACCTTCTTCCACTTGGAAACAGTGAATTACTTTCAGCTGGAATAGAACACTCCGAATATGAACAACTGTTGTTCAAGGGTTTCTATCCCAGGATTTATGATAAAGAAATTGATCCCCGGGATTTTTATCCTAACTATTTGGAAACCTATATTGAACGTGATGTTCGGTTATTACAAAATATACAGGATCTGAATCTCTTTATACGGTTTATGAAATTATGCGCCGGTCGCACAGGTCAACTCCTTAATCTAACCGCACTGTCCAATGATGTCGGCATCAGTGTAAATTCTGTGAAAGCATGGATTTCAGTATTAGAAGCAAGTTTCATCATTTTTTTGCTTCAACCGCATCACAAAAATTTCAACAAACGGATCGTAAAAATGCCGAAACTTTATTTCTATGATACAGGACTTGCATCATCACTACTCGACATACAATCTGTGGAACAAATTAAATCACACTATCTCCTTGGTGGTCTGTTCGAAAACTTCATTCTGTCCGAACTAATAAAAAACAGACTCCACCAGGGCCTGCGAAACAATTGCTATTTTTGGAGAGATCACAAGGGGAGTGAAATTGACTGTATCATCGATCAGGGAGAAAGACTTGTTCCTGTTGAAATAAAATCTGCTCGTACCTCCTCAATGAGTTTCTTTGACAATCTGAATTATTATAAGAAAATTTCAAATGATGCATCAGTGGTACCAACAATCGTTTATGGAGGCAACGAAAACCATACCATTGAACAAGGGAAAATCATTAGTTGGAAAAACCTCACCTCCGTGATGTGAAAAACTTCCGTCTGCTGCAGTTCCTTAGAAGCGCTCAAAATAAACAGCACCGGTTTTGAGATACGCTCTGTAAACACTATTTTTGGCATTCGTTCGTTTTTTTCATACAGACACTGAATTAAAATCTGATTTTTAGAAAAAACTTAGATTTTATTATATGAACGCTCATATATTTACCTGAGATTTTCCTTTTGTCAGATAACGAACTATAACTCGTTCTATAAATAGTGTGTGGCACTAAATTAGGAGTGGCTGGATAGAAACATTAATACATCAACTATTAAAAAGAAATATGCACAACAATAACAATCATAAATGGCAAACAGGTATCCTGGTTGCCCTGCGCTTCCTCATCGGATGGCACCTCCTCTATGAGGGACTCTTCAAACTGCTTCACCCGGAATGGTCAGCACTTGGCTTTTTGGCAGAATCGAAATGGATCCTCTCAGGATTCGCCGACTGGATCATCTCCAACACCGGCGTGCTGAATATGGTGGATGCAATGAATACCTGGGGACTCATCGCCATCGGTCTCGGCCTCATACTCGGTCTGTATACCCGGATCGCCGCCTTTACCGGCGCAGCCCTGTTGATGCTCTACTACCTGATGACCCCCCCCTTTATCGGTATGGGTCCCGCGATACCACTCGAAGGAAACTACCTGATCGTGAATAAAACACTGATCGAAGCTGTCGCAATGCTGCTGTTTGCAATCTTCCCATCTGCACAATGTTATGGATTGGACAGCCTGATTAATAAACGGAAAAAGAAATAACAATGGCATCAGAGAGCAATAATAACAAGGAGAACAAGAGCGGTCAGGCTGAAAATCCATCTCAAAACAACCCCTCTCCCGGAAGAAGAAAAGTACTGAAGGCGCTTGCCGGATTGCCGGTACTGGGACTGCTCGGAGCCCAGGTGCTCAGGCAGACCAACTACGACAACAAACACAGTCTGCAAAAGCAGATCGTGGATGAACTCGGACTCAGCGACCTGATGTCGAGCGTAAAGCCTGTAACTGCTTCCGAAGGAGATATCCTTAGAATCGGTATTGTAGGATTCGGGGTGCGGGGTGGACAGCTGGCCGCCTCCCTCGGCTTCATGGAGAAAAGCGAATTCGAAAAAAAGGCGGCCTCAGGATCACTCGATGCGCATATGAGCCAGGGAAACCTCAATGTTGCCATTACCGGGATCTGTGATGTGTTCGATATGCATGCTGAACGGGGACTGGAAGTTGCACAGCACGATATCTTTACCGGTGGTGAGATCGCCAAAAAACATCCCGTAAAAAGGTACAGAACTTTCGACGATATGCTGGCCGATAAAAACATTGATGCAGTGATTATCTCCACACCCGACCATCACCATGCCTGGATGACCATCGATGCGGCAAAGGCAGGAAAGCATATCTACACCGAAAAAGCAATTATCAGGAGGGAAGAGGAGATCGAGCCACTCTATCATGCAGTCAAAAACAACAGCGGTAAGGTGTTCCAGGCGGGCCACCAGTACCCGCAAAATTCCGTTTTCCAGCAGGCCAAAGAGATTCTCGATCGCGGAATGCTTGGCAATATTTCTCACCTCGAAACCACCACCAACCGTAACTCTGAGGAGGGCGCATGGATCAGGCACCTCTATAAAAATGGCAAACCCAAACCGGGCGATGAGAAATCCATCGACTGGAAACAGTGGCTGGGCAACGCACCCGATGTGCCGTTCAGCATCAAACGGTTCTACAGCTGGGCACGGTATTTTGACTATGACACCGGACTGTACGGACAATTGTTCTCCCATGAGTTTGATGCGATGAACCAACTGTTGGGAACAGGAATTCCCGATACCGTTGTGGCAACCGGCGGACAATATACCTACACCGATTTTGGAGATATCCCCGATGTACTGCATACCAATTTCGAGTTCCCCGACAAAGGATATACCCTCACCTACAGCGCCAACCTCACCTCATCCAAATACCGGCCACGATCAATTTACGGTCAGGATGCCTGGATGGCCGTTGGAGGCGACCTGACCGTCACCCCAGATGGACAATCGGAAAAATACGGGGATATGATCAAACGCGGACTGGTGAACCCATCGGCACCCATGATCGAGATAAAACGGGGCTCACTCACTACAAGCGCCGTCGATGCCGTCAGTTCCGCCTCCACCAGGTACTACGAAGACAGGGGACTTGTCTCAACCAATATCGGTGGCCGCATCTATGATGTCAACCACCTCCACCTGAAGGAGTGGATCGACTGCATCCGGAACGGAGGCACCCCCTCAGCGAACATTGAAAAAGCATACGAGGTGGGCGTGACCATCGCCATGGCAGACATCTCCTACAGGGAGAAGTGCCTTACAAAATGGGACCCCCTGCTGAGAAAGATTATCCGGTTATAAAAGTTGTATAATTACAATGACAACTGGTCCAACTCTCACATATTAACATGCGATTGTGCAGGGTATGTAAGAAAGCTGTATTTCAATAGCAGCGCAACTATTTAGTATTCCGTGGATCAATTACAAGATTTCGAAATCCCGCGTCAGCTTATATGATTTACCCCTGGCTTTCAGAAAGCTGTAAGCGATATTAAAACTTATTTACTACTTTTATGAGATATGTTCAATTTAAAAAGTTCATCTCATGAAAACCATCTCCTTTACAATTATACTATTCATGCTGATCGCGGGGTGCAACCGGAGCAGCAAACAAGGAGCCGGCGAGGTTCAAAAACCGAACGTAGTCGTTATATTTATTGATGATGAGGGCTATGGCGATGTGGGATGTTACGGTGCTACCGGATGGGAAACCCCCTATATTGACCAACTGGCCGCCAAGGGTATGAAATTTACCAATTTTTACTCCCCTCAACCGGTATGCAGCGCATCACGTGCCGGACTGATGACCGGCTGCTATCCGAACAGAATCGGATTTTACGGAGCACTTTTTCCTCGTCATGAAATAGGAATTAATCAGGAAGAATATACCATGGCCGAAATGTTCAAAGACCAGGGATATGCTACTGCCTGTTTCGGAAAATGGCACCTGGGATGGCAAAAGGAGTTCCTGCCCCTGCAGCATGGGTTCGATGAATATACGGGACTTCCCTATTCCAATGATATGTGGCCCCGGGATAATGTAACCGGAGAAAAATATCCGGAGGGACATAGAAAGAACGTTTTTCCAGAATTACCTCTTATTGAAGGGGATGAGGTAGCCAGCTACATTACCAGTATGGCCGACCAGGATAAACTCACCACCCTGTATACTGAAAAAGCTGTTGATTTCATTCACAGGAATGCGGATCAACCCTTCTTCCTGTACGTACCTCATACCATGGGACATGTTCCACTGGGTGTGTCTGACAAATTCAGAGGAAAAAGTGATCAGGGATTCTACGGTGATGTGATGATGGAGATTGACTGGTCGGTGGGAGAGATTATCACTGCATTAAAAGAAAACGGGATCGAAGAGAATACCATCGTTGTTTTTACGACCGATAATGGTCCCTGGCTCAATTATGGCAACCACGCCGGCTCATCGGGTGGACTCAGGGAGGGGAAAACCACGAGCTGGGAAGGCGGACAACGTGTTCCTTTCATTATACAATGGCCCGCAAAAGTTCCGCCAGGAATGGTGTGCAACAAACTGGGCTGTGCCATCGACCTGCTGCCGACCTTTGCAGCGATCACCGGGGGAAAACTGCCGGAAAAGAAAATCGACGGTGTCAATATCAGCGCACTGTTTATGGGCGATTTCAGCAGTAATCCGAGAGAAACCCTCCTCTACTATCACGGGAAAAACAACCTGAACGGAGTGCGTAAGGGGAACTGGAAGCTGGTGATGCCCCACACCTGGCAATCGTATGATACTGAACCCGGAATGGATGGCGTCGGGGGAAAACGTATTCGGATGACCATTGAAGAACCCGAATTGTATAATATGATGCGGGATCCGGGCGAGCAGTACAACGTGTTCAAATACCATCCTGAAAAGGTCGAAGAGCTGATGAAGGTTGTTGAGCAGGCACGCGCCGAACTTGGCGACCTGAACATTGGCATTCCTACAGGCAACGGCAACAGAGCTATCGGAAGTTTGACCAACAAGTTACCGAGGTAATGCCCGAATCATTTGAATTGCGTTAACTCAGATTATTTCCATACCTTTATTTTCAGATTTCAGGAAGATGGAATCATAACCCCTATTAATTCATGCCCTGCAAATTTTGGTCCCGCGATCAATACCGCCTATGATGAGTTTCTCTCCATCATCGTCCCCGCACAACCCGATTTCTTCCCCAAGGACATGCTGATTTTCTCCTCCAACCAACCGAGAGGCAAAAGGGGTTTTGACCTCTTCTAAACAGGAATGAAATCTTCGTTGAATAGATGCTAACAAGATATAAAAACAGGAAGATTAACCAACTATAGATTTTATTGTCAACACAGGGCAAAAAAATACCGGAATCTAATGATCCGGTATGCTTTTGTTAACTTGATTATTTCTGGAAAGGAAGGGAAGAGTGATGAAGAACAATCTTCAGATTATTGTCTTTGTCCTTAACATATCCAAAACTGTATTCAACTTTTACCTCATCACCACCTGTTGTGGTAAAGTAATAATTTCCCATTGCAAGGGCTGTATTTCCGTGAATAAAGGTTTTTACATTTTCAAAACGCACATTTGGCCTTTTCAACATTACAACATTGCTGGCAACTTCTCAGAATTACTGCAGCAACAGACCCAATCCGCCATAAAGCATTAGTAAGTATAACCTCCCGCTCTTATTATAATCTGCTCAGCCTGTAAAAAAGTTATAACTCCCTTATCCAAATATTCCTATAGCTGACAGGATTATTATGATCCTGCAAGCTCAACGGAAGTTTTTCCGCGTGAGGCTCATACCCGGGAGCTCCAATGAAAACAGTCTCTCCCAGGATCTTTACATGGTTCTGTATTAAAACGCCATTTTGAAAGACTGTTACCCTGGCTGGCTTTCTTACCCCGCCATCATCAATAAACACCGGAGCTGTGAAGATTATATCGTATGATTGCCATTCACCGGGCGCTCTGCTAGCGTTAACCAACGGAATATGCTGTTTGTATATGGACCCTGCCTGTCCGTTCGGATAAGTAAGATTATTGTATGAGTCCAGCACCTGAATCTCGTATTTTCCCATCAGAAATATGCCCGAATTGCCTCTCCCCTGTCCTTTACCTTCAACAATTTCCGGGGTCCTCCATTCAATATGCAGCTGACAATCGCCAAAAGACTGCTTCGTCTGAATACTCCCCGATTTTGGCACCACTGTCGTGATACCATCACTTACCTCCCATTGAGCAGGCTCTTCGCTGCGAGATTCCCACCTGGAAAGATCCGTTCCATCAAAAAGAATGATCGCGTCGGATGGGGGCCGCGTTCCCTCCCCAGGAGTTACAATCTCCGGAACAGGCTCCCATACCTCAGTATCTTCCGGACGTGGAAGCTGCTAAGATTTGTTTTCCCGCTTTCATGGTATAAGTAAGTTTACGTTGAAAACCACAGCCCAAGATACGCCATTTGACGGTTTATTATATATAATTGAAAGTATATTCTTCAAAATGTCACCCGTAATAAAACCAAAAAATCCTCACCAGGACTATTTGTTTACAAAGCCCTGGCGAGGAAGTGTTTGTTTCGTAGCAAAATCCGGAGGTTATGGCCTTACCTGCGCGATGATCTGCTGCTGGAACTGCTCGTCCGACTGCTTCCGGCGGATGACCTGGCTGCGCTCCTGCCTGATCCGGACGAACTGCGTTGAACCGTGCTGCTCCGACTGCTCCGGCTGCTACTGGGCTTAACGGAAGGACTGCTCTTTCTGCTGCTGCTACTGGATACTGCGGTCCTGTTGCTGCTCCGGCTACTACTGCGCTGAACAGAAGGAGTGCTCTTTCTGCTGCTGGATTGAACGGCAGATCTGCTGCTCCGGCTGCTGCCAGAAGGCTTTACAGCTGCCTTGCTACTTGTCCTGCTGCTGGGCTGAGCTACTGAATTACTGGTGGTTCTGCTGCTGCTGTTCCTTACCGCCTGACTGGCACTTTTACTGCTGCTTCTGGAAACGGTAGCGCTGCCGGGGGTTTGCTTACTGCGTGATCGCTCTACAGTACTGCTGCTGCGGCTGCCAGGGCTGCTGCTTGCTTTCGCCGCTGGTCTGCTGTTTGAACTGCTCCTGGTTTGTACGGCTGAACTGGTGCTTCGACTGGTGCTCGGTGAAGATGTTCTTACTGCCGGTCTGCTCTGCTGTCCTGACCGCGAAGTCGATGTCCGTACATTGGTGCTCCTTTGGGTGGGGGTATTTCGTTCCGCCGATACTGCCGTATGGCTCTTACTGGTCCTGGTAGTTCTGGTAGAAGCGGTTCGTGCATAATGTTTTTCTCCCGCAACTCTTTGCTCTGGACGTGAATAGGTGGTCCTGTAACGCCCCTTGTTAATATTTACAACAACTGTCGGGCTATGGACACGTACGTGCGGACGATAGTAGGTAACATAGTGTCTGCTCCGGTAGCGGTCGCAATGACGGTAGTGCCTGTAGTAATGATCGTGCCAGTGATAGTGGTATCCGTAATAATAGTGCCAGTAGTGGGGCCTCCATGGACGCCAGTAG
>CAYSMO010000114.1:0-8593 GCA_964432125.1 uncultured Bacteroidaceae bacterium
TGTTAAATCAGTATGAAACCGTTTTCATTGCAACTCCCGTTTTGTCTGAAGTTCAGATGAAGGAAACGGTTCAAAAATTCAAGGACCTGATCAATTCCGCCAAGGGCGAGGTGGTCCACGAAGAAAACTGGGGCCTTAAAAAGTTGGCCTATCCCATCCAGAAGAAATCCACAGGATTCTATTACATGATTGAATTCAGGGTTGAAGGTGATTTTATTGGTAAACTAGAAACTGAGTTTCGCCGTGATGAACGGATTATTCGTTTTCTCACCATGAAAATGGAAAAGCACGCGATAGCGTATGCAGAGAAGAAGAGAGCCAGAAAAGCAGCAGAAACCGAAAAAGTAAAGGAGGAATAGATTATGGCACAAGCGAATTCAGAAATCAGGTACCTTACACCGCCGACAGTTGAGATTAAGAAGAAGAAGTATTGTCGCTTCCGGAAAAACAGGATCAAGTACATTGATTACAAAGACCCGGAATTTCTAAAAAAATTCCTTAATGAACAAGGCAAGATCCTTCCAAGGAGATTAACCGGCACCTCATTAAAATTCCAGAGAAAAGTATCCGTTGCAGTGAAACGTGCCCGTCATCTTGCCCTGCTACCTTATGTAACTGATTTAATGAAATAATCCGGAGGAGAAATCATGGAAATTATTTTAAGACAAGACATGCCGAATTTGGGTCACAAGGATGATATCATTGCGGTAAAAGATGGATATGCGAGAAACTATTTGATCCCCAGGGGATTTGCAATTAATGCGACCAAAACAAACCGAAAGGTCCACGAAGAGAATCTTCGTCAGCGTGCTCACAAGGAGGTCCAGTTAAAGGATGCTGCCATTGAACTTGCTGACAAACTGAAAGATGTTTCGATTACCATAGGAGCGAAAACGAGTACCAAAGGGAAAATTTTCGGTTCAGTCAACACGATTCAGATCGCGGAAGAGTTAGGAAATAAAGGATTTGAGGTTGACCGGAAGAATATATCGATCAAGGAGGAGCTGATCAAGGAGGTTGGCAAGTATACTGCCACGGTAAAACTTCACCGTGAAGTTGAAGTGGAGGTTCCTTTCGAGATTATCTCCGAGTAAATCAAAACACAATTTTCAGAAAAGCAGCTGTCAATCGCAGCTGCTTTTTTTTTAACCATGCATTCAGCCGTTAAAAATTATCCTGCCAGCTTTTTCTCTTGTTATATTTCAGGTCGGAAAGGATCGCTGATTTGGCGTTGATCGTGAAGTTGTAGGACTTATATCTTCCGAACGGCACAACTGAGATTCGCATTTCCCAGCAATGAAGGTCCCTGTAGAGGCTCAGGTTGGATGTTGTGAACTGTTTGGAAAAGATATCATACCCGGTATTAAATCCGATCTTCCACTTCGGAGTCAGACTGAGATCACCAGAAACCCTGACGGTCTGCACGATAGAAGACTCCTCCTTTGGTTTCCTGTAGCTGAAAGAGTAGTCGAGCTTCAGTGACCATGGAACCTCAAAATCGACATAATCGCCATAATAATCATTGATACCGGTTTCATATCCGGACACGGCAGACGGATCTTCACCACCGTTATTATCAAATGCTGAATTAAGCAGCGGATCTCCCTCCTCGTCACCTGTGGAACTATCACCCTTACCGGTACCCTTGGAGCTGAACGACGTCCCCATTGAAATACTTGCCGAGGTAAGCCGGGCAAGCTTACCCGTCTGCAAGAAAACCGGTTCTGTGGTTCTGTTTCGTGTATCGCCATACCCAAAAGGATCAAGCACACCGCGGAATGAGACGGAAAGTTTATTATTGAACAGCCGGGTACCACCATTCATATTTATAGGAGACCATGAAGGAGAGAGGCTGTCCTGGTTAAAAACATTGTAACTGGTGGAGAAGTTCAAATTATCCAGCAGCTTCACCTTCTGCATTTCATCGACCGTATCATTTCTGGAAACCAGCTTCGCTTCAAAGTTGTTACGAAGGGAAAGGCTCACCGAACCGGATGCACCGTTAAATGTGGGCGTTCCGTAAAGCTGACCTTCATAGATTGAATAGGTATCCAGGGTTTTATTGTTCACTGAGTCGTACAGTTCCCTGTAATACTCGGGCTGAATGCCTGACATATCCGGCACATATGAAAAGCTGGCCGAAGGGGTCATCATATGCCTGATCGCCTGAAGTCTTCCCTTGCCGGTAAACTGGTACATTCCATACACCTTTGGAGATAAACCAACACTAATGCGGGGCAGGTATGAATGCGCATAACTAAGCCTGTTGAATGTAGTATCCAGGACAACGGGGGAATAAACAGTATCGCCATTTGCCAGTGTTTCAGTATAACCTGTAATGATCTTCTCCTTCTGTTCCGTATAGATCATTCCCTTATAGCTAACATTTGGGGTGATGGTAAGACTTTGAAGAGCAGGGACTTTACCAAAGGGCTTGATGTTCAGGCTCAGTGGTATTTCATGTCTGAAGCCAGTGTTCATATCCTTCCATACCTGCTTTGTGAACAACAATGAATCATTCGTATTTATTCTGTTTTCCATTAAGCTGCTATAGCTTAGTTGGATATCCTCATACCATTTTTTAGGTCCTACCTTGCGCTTTCTTTCAAATGGGTTAACCCGTCCCATATTCAGGGAGACCTTCGGGAGGGTCATGTTAACACTCCCCGTATTGCTGTTTTGAGAATGGTTGAGTGAAGCACTCAGGTTAAACGGACTGTTGGGCCAGTTTTTAGAGTATGAAATACTTGACTGCTTGGTGTTTGTAACAACATTATTGATATTCCTGGTGTGGTTTTGATCGTAGGATGAGCTCGAAAGGTTTACAGAAGCACGGAAATTGCTGTTTGGGTTAGCCTCCCTGGCCTGTGCATGGCTCCAGTTAATGGAATAGTCGCGTGATCTACTGTATAATCCCTCCACATTCTTGTATCCCGTTATATTGTTAAAGAACTGAATATTGACTCCACCGTTAAACCTGTACCTCCAGCGGTAATTGCTTCCTGCCCTGATACCCCACGTTCCGTTGGAATAGATATCGCCCGATACGCGCAGGTCCATATAATCGTTCAATGCAAAATAGTAACCACCATCGCGCAGGTAAAACCCCCGCCGCTCTTCCTCTCCATATTGAGGAATAAGAATTCCGGAGGTCTCTTTTCTTGAGTTGGGGAAAAAACCAAAAGGCAATCCTATCGGGAGAGGTACATCTTCCACAACCAGGTAAGCAGGTCCGGCCACAATCTTGTTGCCAGGCATGGAGATTCCTTTGGTAATGGCCACATAGAAGTGGGGGTGCTCTGCATCGCAGGTTGTATATTTCCCATCCTTCATATGAATATGGCCACTCTTATGCATCTTTGTCTCAGAAGAGTGAAGGAATCCCCCCTCCTGCTCTGTGATCACCTCCTCGATAAAACCTCTTTGGGTCTTAAAATTGTACCTGATCACTTTTGCCTCATAGCTATCCTCCCCTTCAGTAAAAATTGGATTTTGAGTAATCTCCCCTGTTGAATCCGGAATACCGTAGGCGGTTACCTCCGATTTCTGCATCTCATATTTAATATATCCCGCCTGAAGGTTAATATCCCCATAGGTAACGATTGCCTGGTTATACATTTCAACAGTTCCACCGTCCATAGAAAAAATCAGTGAATCGGAAGCATCATAGTCAACCTGGTCCGAAATGGCACTTCCCAATTCTGACCTACTGACCGTATCTGGTTGTAATACCAGTGAATCCTGAGAAAGGTATGGATCTGTAATTGCCTGCAGAGAGTCTGGCAGTTGAAGCACAGGAGTAACTGGCTGTTGGGAATCAGCAGCATGTTGTATGGAATCAGCAGCGAATTGGAGCGTATCTATTGACGTCAGGGTTGAATCATCATCCTGCAACCCTTTATTAATGATGTTGTTATCAATATTCATTGATAAAGAATCGGTATCAGGCGAAACCGCATCAGCGTCAGGCTCCTGTGCATACAATAATGCACTTGAAAGCAGAGTTAAAACAATATTGATAACTATCTTTAGAACTGTATTCTGCAAAGTAAAATATCTGTTATTTTTGTATATGTAACAAGGTGTGCAAATCTAATGAAATTCCTTGTAATAATGATAGCAACAAATATATTGCCACGATATCTTAAACGACCGGTCGGGATGTTTCTTATATTCCTGTTTTTATGTTTTCAATCCCAGGTGTTAGCCACTCCACCTCCTGCTGATGAAATAAAGAATTCGATAAGAACGGTTGTTATTGATGCAGGTCATGGTGGCAAGGACCCGGGTGCAGTTGGAAGAAATGCTAAAGAGAAAGACATTGCACTGGGTGTTGCACTTAAACTTGGAGCATTGATCGAGGAGAATTTGAAAGATGTAAAAGTCCTGTACACAAGGAAAAGTGATGTATTCGTTGAATTACACGAGCGTGCAGCAATCGCCAATCGGGCGGAGGCTGATCTTTTCATCTCCATCCATGTAAATGCCAATTCCAATACGGTTCCTTTTGGTACCTCCTCTCATGTGCTTGGATTGCACAGAACCGGCGAAAATTTTGATGTAGCCGTGAGGGAAAACTCCGTGATCCTTCTTGAGGAGGATTATGAAACCAGGTACCAGGGGTTTGACCCCAGTTCGCTGGAGTCTTACATTATCTTCTCCGTTATGCAGAACACTTATCTCAAGCACAGTATTGAGTTCGCCTCTTATGTTCAGGACCAGTTTCGCGACAGAAGTAAGCGGAAGGACCGTGGTGTTGTACAGCAGGGACTACTTGTATTGGCGCAGACATCCATGCCGGGAGTGCTGATCGAGACAGGGTTTATATCCAACCCGGAAGAGGAAAAATTCCTGATGACGGAGTATGGGCAGGATCTGATTGCCTCGGCTATCTATCGCGCATTTAAAAGATACAAACAACGCATTGAGGAGAATAGTAAATTCACCATCGACGAGGCGGTTGCAGCTAAGCAACAGGAGGTGCGAACGGAGTTGTTAACTGGCAACATGTCCGAAAAGGGTGAACAAAGCAATAATAAAGGTGATCAATACACCGGGGAGGTTCGCTTTAAGGTACAGATTGCCTCATCGAAAAGCATGATAGATCCGGTTCCCTCAGCTTTCAAGGGGTACAAAAATGTATCTGTAATTCAACAGGGGAAATGGTATAAATATGCCATTGGCAATAACCTTTCCTATCACGATGCCCTTGAAAAGTGCAGCCATGTGAAGAATGATTTTCCGGGAGCATTTGTAATCGCTGTGAAAAATAGTGAGGTAGTACCATTAAATGAAGCACTTATTGAAATAAACAGGTAATCATGTTATCCTCATCATTGGAAATTGCTTTTTCAGGGATGCAATGAAACCTACCTGTCGGCAGGCCGAAAAGAATTTTTATAAATAGAATGTATACAGATGAGAATTTCCAGTGAAGTAAAAATTGGCATTACAGGGGTGGTTACTGTTTTAGTAATTATTTGGGGAATTAATTTCCTGAAAGGCAGGAATATATTCAGCAGTAATTATATTCTTATTGCCAGCTATGACCAGGTGGATGGGTTGGAACCTTCGGCCAAGGTAATGATGAACGGCTTCAAGATAGGAACCGTTGAGAGAATCATCTTTGATACGGAGGCCGTAGTCCCTTTTACCCTGTATATGGAGATCGATAAAAACTACAGGATCAGGACCGAAAGCATCGCAGAGATCTACAATGCCGATCTGTTGGGGTCAAAAGCTGTAAAGATCATCCAGTCAGAAGAACAAAGTTTTCTTGAAGAGGGCGACACCCTGAAAAGCAGACTGGCAGATGATATGGTTGCATCACTTCTCTCCGAGATTTCACCACTGATCAACCACATCAATGCTGCCGTTCAGACACTAGACTCCGTGGGCGTTGCGCTCAGCCATATCCTAAACGACCCGGCGCTCGGATCGATGATCGGCAATATTGAAAAAGCAACCGGTTCACTCGATCGGCAATTATCCGAAAACGGAGATCTTGCAAAATCTTTTGAGAATATAAAAACCATAACCGAAAGCATTGGTTCCCAAAATGAATCGATCAAAAATACAATGAAGCATCTTGAAGGAATTACCACCAGGTTGGATAATGGAAACCTCGATTCAATGATTTCTCAACTAAACAATGTGGGTGCACACCTGGCTGGGATAACCTCGACTATGAAAGAAGGAGAGGGAACAATTGGTAAACTGATCTATGAAGACAGCCTGTACCAGCAGATCGGACAACTCATCACAGATCTGGATTCGCTCGTGACCGACCTCAATAAGAATCCGAAAAAATATGTCAATTTTTCCCTCATTGGAAGATAGTTTTTTCGCTTTCTGGCTGGTAAATTTTCGAAATATGGAAAAACCATCCTTTTGTTTTTGATGATCAGACCATATTATGTGACGAAATTTTTTTCTCCAATGTTAATTAAGCTGAACCTTGAATTGAATTGGGTCGGCTAAAGAATTAATTAACAATTTCTTAAGATTGGGAAAGTTTACTTGGCTCATTTTGAGGTTTTTACATTTTATTTCATTTTTTTTAATTTATAAACAACTGATGTTAAAGTGCATATACTATTATTAAATAAATCAAGTGCGATAACACTTTTTTTATTACTTTTTTTTCACAATATTTGTTCTTGCTACATCTAACCCTTATTTCGAATATTTAAATCAACGTTGAATGCACGAACGTGTTTGGAACAGCTGCCTAAATGTAATTAAGGACAATGTTCCTTCAATCAGTTTCAGAACATGGTTTGAGCCAATCATTCCGCTAAAGCTTGACAAGGATGTATTAACGATTCAGGTTCCCAGTCCGTTTTTCTACGAGTACCTTGAAGAGCAATACATAGATATTCTTCGGAAAGTACTGGTCAAGGAGCTGGGCAATGAGGCAAAACTGGAGTACAATGTTGTTATGCAAAACAACTCCTACAACAACAACAAGCCTTATACCGTTAAATTTCCTGCCAAGAACAACCGGGAGATTAAAAACCTGCCGGTAAAGATTCCGCTTGATTCGTCTGATAATGCGATCAGGAATCCTTTTGTAATTCCAGGGATCAAAAAGCTGGATATTGACCCCCGGCTGAATCCCGGAAACTCATTCGAGAATTTTGTTGAAGGCGAGTGCAACAGACTGGCGCGTTCTGCCGGATACGCAGTTGCCAACAATCCGGGCGGAACTGCTTTTAATCCCTTATTGATATATGGTGACAGTGGATTAGGGAAAACACATCTGGCGCAGGCAATTGGTATCGAGGTGAAAAATCTGTTCTCCGATAAAACCGTACTGTATGTGAACGCCAACAAGTTTCAAACGCAGTTTGTGGATGCCATCAGAAACAACAATAAAAATGATTTTCTTCATTTTTACCAGATGATTGATTTGCTGATTATCGATGATGTACATGAATTTGCAGGGAAGGAAAAAACCCAGGACACCTTCTTTCATATTTTTAATCACCTTCATCAGTCGGGAAAACAGCTGATTCTGACGACAGACAAGCCACCGGTGGAGTTGCAGGGGTTGGAGCAGCGTTTAATTAGCAGGTTCAAGTGGGGATTATCAGCCGATCTGCAGCCTCCTGACTACGAGACCCGGATGGCGATTCTGACAAAAAAAACCTACAATGATGGCATTGAGATGCCTGAAGATGTGTTGGACTATATCGCCACCCATATCACCGATAATATCAGGGAATTGGAAGGAGCCCTTATCTCTCTTCTCGCCCAATCAACCCTGAACAAAAAAGAGATTACCATCGACCTCGCCAGGGAGATGATCGATAAGCTCATTAAGAATACCAATAAAGAGATTTCGATCGATTACATTCAAAAAGTAGTATGTAGCTTTTTCAATATCGGACTGGAGCAGATGCAGAGCAAAACCCGAAAGCGTGAGATTGTTCAGGCTAGACAGGTTGCTATGTATTTTGCGAAGAGTTTTACAAAATCAAGCCTCGCAACGATCGGATCGCAAATCGGAGGTAAAGACCATGCAACAGTATTGCATGCATGTAAAACAGTGAATAATCTGATCGAAACCGATAAAAGGTTTAGAATTCAGATTGATGAATTGGATAAGAAATTGAAAGTTTAATTCCGGAATCAGGTCTCCCGGGGGAGATGGTTTTATAGCTGCATCTATGATTTACCTGGTTTTATCCATCTTATCGGCCACTGGAATATTCCTTGTCTTTAAAATGATTGGACAGAAGAAGCTTACCTCCTTTCCTGTAATCATAATCAATTATCTAACGGCGAGCACCTTGGGTTTTCTAATCAACGCAGATGGAATCAGACTAGCCGCGATCCTTGAGGCACCGTGGATCCCCATTTCAGTGATCATAGGGGTTCTCTTTATCGTGTTTTTTTTCGTTATCGCACGTTCGTCCAATGAAGCCGGAATATCCATTACAACAGTTGCCAGTAAAATGTCAGTGGTATTCCCCATTGCTTTTTCAATGATCATTGATCCAACCGACAGGTTAACCTGGTTAAAAGCATCCGCGGTTTTTTTAACACTTACCGGAGTGCTTCTTACGGTTTACAAGCCGGGAAATACACC
>CAYSMO010000115.1:0-2737 GCA_964432125.1 uncultured Bacteroidaceae bacterium
GGATCCATATGCAAAAGCCGAGCGTCAGTATGAAGAGTTCTGCATCGGCTGCCATTTCAATCCCGACGAATTCCTGGAAAAGGATTGGATCAAAGAGAAAACGGTTGAATCGGCTTTCACCAGTATACGTTACGGTATGGAGGACATCGGTATGCCGGCCTTCAGGCGGGGAATGTCTGATGATGACATCCTGAACCTGGCCAATTATATCATCAACAGGGGAGAGGATCCGGCCGCAATGTCCCAGAGCGGAAAGGGTAAAGTGTACCGGTCTGAATCGTTTTCCTACGAGGCTGTTACAGTGGTCGACAACCTGGATATTCCCTGGGGGATGACCTGGCTTCCCGGCGGAGATATGTTGGTTGCTGAACGGTCGGGAATACTCTACCGTATCGGTGCCAATGGAAAACGGACGGAGATCTCGGGCGTTCCCCCGGTATATGCGTATGGCCAGGGAGGATTGCTCGATATTGAACTGCACCCCGATTATGAGGAGAACGGATGGCTCTACATTACCTATTCCTATTATGCCGGCGAAACCATTGACGATGGCGGGAGCACGGCTTTGATGCGGGCCAGGCTGAAGAACAATGCGTTGGTCGATCAGGAGGTACTGTTTCAGGCAACTCCTGCAGAAAAGCGAGGTCCACATTTCGGGTCGAGGATTGAATTTGACCGGGAGGGGTATCTGTTCCTTACGGTGGGTGACAGGGGAAGGCAGGAGAATGCGCAGGATATAACCAATTATTCGGGTACGGTTCACCGGCTGATGGATGATGGTGCCATCCCTTCCGATAATCCTTTTGTTGACCGGCCGAATGCTGTGAAATCGATCTATAATTACGGTCACCGGAATATCCAGGGACTTGCACTGCATCCTGAGACAGGCGATCTTTGGTCTCATGAGCATGGTCCGCGCGGCGGTGATGAGCTGAACATTGAATTGCCCGGCAGGAACTATGGCTGGCCGGAGATTACTTTTGGAATTAATTATAACGGCACGATCATTACCGAAGATACTGCGCGTGCCGGTATGGAACAGCCGGTGATCTATTGGGATCCGTCGATCGCTCCCTGTGGAATGGATTTTATTGAGGGTGATGTGTACCCGGGCTGGGAGGGTGACCTGCTGGTTGGATCGCTGCGGTTTAAGTATGTGCTTCGGTGTGAGATGGAGAACAATAAAGTGGTTCACCAGGAGCGATTGGTAGAGGGACTTGGAAGGGTAAGAAATGTGAAGCAGGGTCTGGATGGATATATTTACGTTGCGGTGGAAAAGCCCGGAAGCATCGTTAAGCTGGTACCCAGGTAAAAAAAAAGAGACTGTCAGCTCGTGACAGTCTCTAAATTAATTCTGGTGAATTCTGAGCGGAATGCCGTTGTGCTTGTTAAGATATTAAATCTTTGGCATTCCGGTTATTCAACCTTTCCGAATCCCATTAAGAGATTTTTATCTCTTTCGGGGGTTTTGGTTTTACCTCATCCTTCTTGGGCAGACTGATATTCAGTATGCCGTCGTTGTATGAAGCCTTGATCTTATCAGCATCAACTATACTCTGAGGTACAGTGAATGAGCGCTGGAATGACTGATAACTGAATTCCCTGCGGGTGATTTTTTCTCCCTCTTTTTGTTCTGTCTCATTCTTGCGTTCTGAAGAAATCGTGAGACGACCATTTTCGTAATTCAGATGAAAATCATCCTTTTTCATTCCCGGTACCGCAACTTCCAGCATGAATTCGTTATCATCCTCTTTGATGTTCACTGCCGGCAGCGTTGAGTTGGTGCTTGCAAAGTTCGAATTGTTCCAATCCATTACATCACCTTCAAAAAATCTATCGAGTAATGAAGGAAATGATGGAGCATAGTTGTTTGATAATCTTGCGAGTGTCATAATTATTCCTCCTTTAATTTTAGTTAAACATTATTTTTAAATTCTATTGACCTATGATCAAATGAAATGCCAAAGGAGCGGGGATTGAGTTGGTCTGTGTTTTTAAGGCATTGTAAATCAGTGTATAAAATAAATTTGGTTGGTTTTGGTTGCATCAGTCGTTCAGGTACCAAGCATGCCAATACGACATGCTTATTAGCAAAAGCATGCCAATATGACAAAATCACAGACATGTCGCCCCGCTGGGGCTGGTGTGTTCCATGTGTGCCATCGGTCTACAGACATGTCGCTCCTCACGGAGCTGTAAATGCTCCGCTAGGAGCAAAATGTCTGTAGCAGGAACGGTTCAACCGAAGCTGATAAGTCCCGCCAGGGGCGACATGTCTGTAGCCTGAATGTCTCAAGGAACCCCTAGCCCCAGCGGGGCGACATGTCTGTAGCCAGAATAATTCTAATAGAATATTCAAATAATTATCGTATCTTTGCGCCTCGATTTAAAGAGGAAGACGGCGATCCGAGTTTTTGTATACCGCTATAAGCGTTCCCGGCCACGGGGTAAAATCCGATCATCTTTATCACCTCCTGCCTTTTCGGATCGGAATACATAAACATAAATGGATTGAACCCCATAAGGTTAGAGTAATGGATCAGGGTATCCCTGAAAGCATTGGACCAAAGTTGCCGGTAAGCAAAGGACCTAATCTTCGGGAGATTCTCCACAAAATTTTAAAAAAAATGATATTATTTAATGAAATGGGACTGGATGATCCCATCTTAAAAGCAGTCAGTGAATTGGGTTTCACCGAACCGACGCCCATCCAGGAGAAAGTGATTCCACACCTCAT
>CAYSMO010000115.1:2837-8501 GCA_964432125.1 uncultured Bacteroidaceae bacterium
CGCGTGCGCGATCTGATCGAGCGCAGGATCCTGAAGATCGAAAAAATCCGCTGGCTGGTGCTCGACGAGGCCGATGAGATGCTTCAGATGGGTTTCAAGGAGGAGCTCGATGCCATTCTCGGGGGAACGCCAAAAGAAAAGCAGACGCTGCTCTTTTCCGCTACCATGCCGCAAGGGGTCTACCGCATCGCCAATGAATATATGAACGATCCGCTTGAGATTTCGGTCGGCACGAAAAATGCCGGTGCCGAGAATGTGGAGCATGAATACTATATGGCGCAGGCGAAGAATCGGTACGAGGTGCTGAAACGGATCGCCGATATGCATCCCGATATCTATGGCATCGTCTTTTGCCGGACAAGGCAGGAGACAAAGGATGTGGCCGAGAAATTAATGAATGACGGGTACAATGCCGATGCGCTGCATGGCGATCTTTCGCAGGCACAGCGCGATTATGTGATGAACCGGTTCAGGAAAAAACAGCTGCAAATGCTGGTGGCTACCGATGTGGCGGCACGCGGACTGGATGTGAATGACCTGACCCATGTGATTAACTACAACCTGCCCGACGATCTGGAGGCGTATATTCATCGCAGCGGACGAACAGGCAGGGCAGGGAAGAGCGGCACCTCGATCACCATTATTCATACCCGTGAAAATGGAAGGATCAGGGAGCTCGAGCGAATTACGAAAAAGAAATTTACACGGGTGATGGTTCCCGGCGGGAAGGAGATCTGCAAGAAGCAGCTATTCAACCTGGTGAGCAATATGGAGAAGGTGGAGACAGCCGACAAGGAGATCGACCAGTTTCTACCGGAGATCTACAAAAAGCTGGAGTGGCTGAGCAAGGAGGAGCTGATTAAAAAGTTTGTTTCTGTGGAGTTCAACCGGTTTCTGGACTACTACAAGAATGCGCCCGATCTGAATGTCGAGGCTGACAGGCGCGGTGACAGGAATGAGAGAAATGACAGGAGAACGGATCGCACTGGTAGCAGGAGCGGACAGACAGACAGGCGGACCAGAGGTGCTGTCAGCCGGGGTGGAAGAGAAGCAAACAGGAGCGATGTTCGTACTGTGAGAACAGATCGCGGCGAACAGCCTGAACAAACAGAGGTCGGCGGCTATTCCCGCTTCTACATTAACCTTGGAAGTAAAAACGATGTTAATCCGACAAAGCTGATTGGTCTCCTGATGGATACCACCAACAACCGCCAGATCGAGATTGGCAAGATCGATATCATGAAGGGATTCTCCTTCTTTGAAGTTGAGAAGCAGCACGAGGATCTGGTCTTCAGGTCATTCAGTCGCGATATCAGGCACGATGGCACCAAAGTGAAGGTAGAGATCTCAGAGGGAAAACCAGAAAATGCAAAGCGCGGTGCTGCCATCAAAGATTGGAAAGAGGCCGAGGCGTTAAACAGCTATTCCGGTTACAAGAAAAAGGACAGCTATAAATCCGACAGCAAAAAGAAGACGGGCGCTAAGAAAAAACACCGCAAAGGAGTTAGCCGGAAGTAAGTAGACTGGCAACAAAACACTGTGCTTACATTGGTCGGTTAGTTCCGATCACCGTAGCTTTTCATTATTGAAATATACAGTCACAGGTTTCTATTAAAAATACATATAAGATAATATATTAGCTATTTTGCTTATATTTACCTATATTTGGTTAATATTTTAACTATTATATCATGTATTCTTTACAACCAACTCCATTAGAAATTAGTGAATCAATCGCCAAAAGACATATAAAGTTACGCAAGAAACTTAAGCTTTCACAAGTTGAAATGGCGGAACGATCAGGCGTATCATTAGGTAGCCTGAAACGTTTTGAAACCACAGGTAAAATCTCATTAGAATCACTTTTGAAATTGGCTCATTTATTAGGTCGACTTGAGGATTTTAATACTGTATTCCAAGCCGTTGATGATTTAAATGAAGTTAAAAAGCTTTTTACTAACAAACAGGAACAATGAATAACATCAATAAATTATTTGTTTCTCTTGACATAGAAGGCCAAATGCATGATGTTGGTGAATTGGTTCTTTCTGCTAATAAAGTTTACTTCAGGTATAATTTAGATTTTCTTTATACCGGACTCAATCTATCTCCAATAAAACTTCCCTTTAATGAGGAAATTCATTCAATCGGCAAAGAACCATTTGATGGTTTATATGGATTATTTAACGATTCCCTACCCGATGGATGGGGACGTTTATTACTTGATAGAACCTTAAGTTCAAAAGGAATAAATATTGCGAGAATTACCCCTCTGGACCGCTTGGCATATGTTGGTTCAGGAGGCATGGGCTCACTGATTTACCATCCGAAAATTGAAAATAATCAAGAATTATCAGACAAAATCGAATTGGACATAATTGCCAATGAGATGAGCCGGATACTTCAAGGAACAAGCTCCGATATTATTGAAGAATTATTTGCACTTGGAGGTTCATCAGGTGGGGCAAGACCAAAAATATTTGTTGGATACAATCCAACCAGCAATGAAATAATTCATGGAGTAGAAATACTGCCTGATGGATTTGAGAATTGGATAATCAAATTCCGCTCATCAGCTGATAATCCTGAAATTGCCAAAATTGAATACGCTTATCACAAAATGGCATTAAAAGCAGGTATCGAAATGAGTGAATGCAAACTTTTCGAAGGAAAATCAGGACAAACATATTTTGGCACCAAACGATTTGACCGGATAAAAAACAAAAGATTACATGTTCACACTGCTTCCGGTCTCATGCATGACAACTTCAGGGCAAGTACCATGGACTATGGACATTTAATGGATTGTGCATTTCAATTGGAAAAACACGTAAATGCATACCAAAAAGTATTCCGTTTAGCAGCATTCAATGTATTCAGCCATAACCATGATGATCATAGTAAAAACTTCTCTTTTCTTATGAATGCCAAAGAAGAATGGCAATTTGCTCCTGCCTACGACCTAACTTTCTCCAATTCTAACTATGGTTTTCGCAGTACAATGGTAGCCGGGGAAAGCCAAAAACCGGGAAGAAAAGAGCTGATGAAATTAGCAACACATTTTGGGATGAAAAATGCAAATTCGATTATAGAAGAGGTTCAGGATGCTATAAATACATGGGAAGAAACAGCTACAGAGTGCGGGCTTACAAATGAAAACCGTGATAGCATACAAAAAGCAATAGAAAAACTTAGTGATTAGGGCTATATCATAATCCAGGCTAAAAATCTCTATAATTGACTGTCCTTAAAGTCCGATAACTGAGTTATGCTTGTTCTCGAACTTTATGATCCAGCCACTCGACTCGAATGATGGACTCTAATTGCTAACGGCCAACCAAATACTTTATCCTGGCCTTCACCTCTACATAATCCCGAATCGATTCATCGATCATATCCAGTTGAATATCAAATTCATACCCCGGCTTACCGTCCTGCATTAGCACGATGGAGTTCATAATCAGCGTCGCTTCGGCTGCATCACTGGAAGCCGACAGCGCAGCGGTCATCACCTCCACCGGATCCTCCACAGCCGTTAATCCAAGAAATTCCGCTGCCTTCGTCCTGTTCAGTAACTGCGGATCGCCCGAGGCGATCGCCCGGGCCCGTTCCACCAGCGTTTCATCGGCCACCCCGAAGGTGCTGCTCACGATCAGTCCCCAATACCGCTGCCACGGATCATCCGAATCCAACGCAACAAGAATGCCCTCTTTCGCCTGATTAAAATCCTGCAACTGCAGGTCAGCTATAGCCATATAACGCGCAATCTCATCAGCGTGTGCGCGCCCGAAAGCAACCGGATTACCAAACGCATTCTCGATCAGGTAGTGCTCCGGATAAAACGAAAGATCGGGCATCCCCGAAGCCCATTCATTCAGCCTTCCCCGCAATTCCTCCAGCACCTCTTTATACGCGGGATCGCCCGATAGGTCTGTCGTTTCGTGAGGATCCGCCGCGAGGTCGAACAGCAGCTCAGGCGACCGTGGTCTGAAGAACTGTGATTGCACCTCATTGAGTTCGCCCTGCTTAAATAGTTCGAGCCACTCCTGGTAGGCAAGCTGGATGTACCTGTAATTGTTCATCAATCCGTCATAATTAAACGGCTGGTAACTCCTGATATACTTATAGTCCCCTTTTCGCAGCGACCGCACCATGTCATATTTCTCATCAAACCGGTCGGCATATCCAAAGGTTTCATCCCTGCTATTCACCTCTTTGGCTTTTACCCCTTTCCCGAGAAACGGCACACCATCGATCTCCTCCGGGATCTCAACTCCGGCCAGGTTCAGTACGGTAGGGGCGAGGTCAATAAAACTCACAAACCCCTCCACATCGCTTCCCGGTTTGAAATCGACCAGGTGCTTGTACTTTTCCGGGATATGCACCACCATCGGCACGTGTAATCCGGTCTCGTAAATATATCCTTTGCTCCCCGGCAGCACGCCACCATGGTCGCCATAGTAAAAAATGAACGTCCGGTCGAGCAGGCCTTCAGCCTTCAATTCCGCGATCACCTCTCCCGCCTGGCGATCCATCTCCATGATCTTACCGCGGTAAAAGGCATTGGTATACTCGAACAACTCCGTTTCCGGGTGGTTGGGAAAGACCTCAAACGATGAAGCATCGGTCTGCACCGGTGTGTTTTGCATCTCCTCCTCGGTGAAATGGAGCCTGCTTTCATGCGTGATTGTAATATTGATCACATGGAAAAACGGTTGTCCTTCCTCACGGTTTTTCCAGGTGGCTTTTCCCGACGATTCATCCCATACGCTGTCGCTTTTTATAATGTTATAATCTTCCTTATAGTTGTTCGTGGTATAGTAGCCGGCTGAACGCAGGTAGGCCGGAAACATCTCGAGTCCGGCGGGCATCGGAACGATCTGTATCTTCCTGTGGAAATTTGAACCGATGCGCGGACCGTAGCAGCCGGAGATAATCGTTGAGCGTGCGGCACTGCAGACCGGGGAATTCGAGAAGGCATGCCTGAAGATCAGTCCGTGTTCGGCCAGCTGGGCGATATGTGGAGTTTCGGCACCGTCCTCGTCGAACATTTTCAGGTAGTGCATGGAGTTGTCTTCCGAGGTAATCCAAACAATGTTGGGCGGTGGAAGATCCTTTTCACTGCTGCTGCAGGAGGTAAGGAGGGTGATTGCAGCAAGGCTAATATTTGTGAGATGGGTCAATATTTTCATACTTGTTTATTTAATTCGCCAGTAGATTGTGGTTATAATAAGCTATAAAGATAAAAAAAGCGTGGGTTAAAGCACAATTTTTACATGCAGCAGGTGTGTCTGTCCTGAAATTTTCACAGACACTTAGCGTAAATTTTACGTTAAGTTTGGTATTTGAAAATGATTGATATACATTTATCCTGGATTTTTTCATGAATCGGGTTAGTCATTTGCAAAGATACCGAACATGATCGTGTAGACAGGCAAAACCAATGACAAACAATTAGTTGGTTTCATCTTATAAATATTGAACTTTTAAGTCTTTTCCAACATACAAAGACAAATACTAAATATATTTAGCTGAATAATCTTCATAAATTATTTTTAAATCATGAATCAAAACGAAGGAAATAAGAGGTTTATCATGGCGATCACGCTGGTAGCCACGCTTGGCGGTTTGCTGTTTGGATATGATACGGCCGTGATCTCCGGG
>CAYSMO010000116.1:0-4613 GCA_964432125.1 uncultured Bacteroidaceae bacterium
TAGCTCGGCGAAGCCAAAAATCGACATCCAATGATGAGGGGTTCATTATTGAAACAGAAAATCTCTATAAAAATTAGTCACAATGAAAACTATACTTACAGCAGTTATCTTCCTCATTTTTGTTATTTCGGGATCAGGCCAGAAACCGGCTGACATCATAGAAAAAAGTCGTGATGCAGTGCAAATATCCGCTTTTGAAGCTGTTTCAACATTGACGATTACTGATAGTCGCGGGAACGAGCGAATACGTCAGAACACAATGGCCTCGAAGACCTTTGATGACGATACGGAGAAGCGGATCATTAAATTCATCTCACCGGCAGAGGTGAAGGGAACCGGTATTCTGATCTATGATTATGAGAACAGACCGGATGATATGTGGATCTATCTCCCTGCCCTTAGAAAAACCAGGCGGATCGTCAGCCGTGAGAAGAGCAATTCCTTCATGGGATCGGAATTCAGCAATGCCGATATGACAGCTCCGTCGCTGGAGGATTTTCAATATACCTTACTCGGTTCGGAAAAGATAGATGAAACTGAATGCTGGAAAATAGAATCCATCCCAATAAACATGAATAAAGAGGATGAGTACGGATACAGCCGATCGGTCAGATGGATCGGAAAAAATGATTATATTGCGCGCCGATCGGAGTACTTCGATTACGATAATGCGCTGATCAAAAGAATTGAAACAGCGGAGTTTAAACTACTGGATAGTTCCGCCGGAAAATACATGGTAACAGATATGGTGGCCGAAAATTTCCAGAACGGGCGAAGCTCCAGGATGAAAATGGATCAAATCGATATTACTGAAACTGATGAAAGTTATTTTACCGTTACCTATCTTGAACGCTAAAAAACTTCAAAGTCAATTTCCAGGAACTGTACCACCTCCTTCATCCAGCGATCTTCAACAAATGAGACATGATCAGGATGGTCGTTATAAGTCTGGTAATCGTCCATGCTGTCGAAAACCATGGTAAAGCCATAGTCATACTCGTTTTTAGGACTTACCTGACTGAAAACCTGGAAATCCTGAACCACTGGAATTCCGGTAAGGATCCTGCGACCGTCTTCAAGAAATTTATTTGCCGCTGCACTCCCCTTTTCATGTTTGAGGGAAAATATAACACCATGCTGGATCTGCGTTGCGCCCAATAAACCGGATTTTTTCGGTCCACAGCCTGCGGAGATCATACCGGTACCTGCCACTGCAGCGATCCCCCCGGTTTTTAGAAAGTTTCTTCTTTGCATAATCTGATTGATTTTGCAGGTAAATATAAAAAGAATTGGAATATCCCGAACAGAATCTTATTATTCCAGACGGATTCTTCTAAATCTTCAAGACTAACAATTGCCAGACCGCTTATAAACGGGATTTTCCCATAATAGGCGAGGCGACCACCTTTTTACTACCTTTGTAAAATGATTTCAGACAATACCATATGCGCCATAGCAACATCCGGGACAGGTGCCATTGCTGTTATCAGAATCAGCGGTCCGGATACCTTTACGGTCGTGGAAAAGATCTTCCTGCCGGCAACTGTCGGAAAAATACTCTCTGAACAGCAAGCTAACACCATACATTTTGGCACGATCCGACAAGGCGAAGAGATGATCGATGAAGTGTTGGTTAGCCTGTTCAGGGCACCACAGTCCTATACCGGCGAAGATATCATTGAGATATCCTGTCATGGATCCTCTTATATACAGCAGAAGATCATGGAGTTGCTGATTATTTATGGTGCCACTCCGGCAAAGCCGGGTGAATTTACACAACGGGCCTTTTTGAATGGTAAAATGGACCTCTCACAGGCAGAAGCGGTTGCCGACCTTATTGCGGCAGAATCAAAGGCCTCCCATGATGTGGCAATGCAGCAAATAAGGGGCGGTTTTTCTCAAAAGATCAAAGAGTTAAGAGATAGATTACTTCATTTTATTTCATTGATTGAACTGGAACTGGATTTCAGTGAGGAGGATGTTGAATTTGCAGACCGCAATGAATTGGAAAAGCTGGTAACTGAGGTCAAGGAACTGGTCGACCATCTGAAAGACTCCTTTCAGCTGGGGAATGTCATCAAAACCGGTGTTCCCGTAGCCATTGTCGGCCGTCCGAATGTAGGAAAATCGACCCTTCTCAATGCCCTGTTGAATGAGGAGCGGGCGATTGTCTCGGAAATTGAGGGGACAACGAGGGATGCCATAGAGGACACGGTGGTCATTGAGGGTATTATGTACCGTTTTATAGATACGGCCGGTATCCGGGAGACAGCCGACACCATTGAGAATTTGGGTATCAGGCGGACCTACCAGAAAATTGATCAGGCCAGCGTGGTACTGCTACTTGTTGAGGCATCTGATGGACAGAAGTTGATCCTGCAGTCGCTGGAGTCCATCCGCGAACAGATGGGCAGCAGAAAACGGCAGTTGATCCTGGTGATCAACAAATCGGATATAGGCGATCCAAATGTATTTGATGATCAGCTGTTAAAAGACCATGAACAGGCTTGCAGAATCTCCGCAAAAAACCAACAAAATATCGAAAAATTGAGAGAAATGTTGATCAATGCGGTCAATGTTGGCAGCACCAGACACCAGGACGTTGTTATCTCCAATATCCGGCACTTCAACGCACTGAATGCCGCGTCAGCAAGCCTGGAAAGAGTCCTTGACGGACTCGCCTCTACACTTCCCCAGGACTTGCTGGCACAGGACATCCGCGAAACGCTTCACCATCTTGGTAAAATTACAGGTGAAGTGACTACAGATGAGATACTTGGAAACATATTCAAGAACTTCTGTATCGGAAAGTAATGGATGAACAAACAATGGTAACCTTAAAGTAAAAAACGAACTTCGGAAAGTTCACGCCCTATTTGCTGAACGCCTTGCAAAATACGTTTGGTTTGTGAAGCAGAGGGTTTCTTTTTCCCTTTAATATATTGAGCCAACAAACTCTGGTTCATTCCGATACGATCTGAAAGTGCTTTTGCATTGATAACCTTGTAAAAGTCAAAGAAACTTTCCAAGTCGTATTCAAATATGATTTCATCAATAGTATAAACTAACCCTTTTTCCTCAAATGTAAGGTTGACAGCCTCCAATACATTTGCTTTAAGTTCCTCAAAGGTTTCGGCTTCGGTTGCAATAAAGTTATTGTCAACCATAGCGTTAGCACTATACCCTGTATTCTCTTTGGTTATTGTCATTCTGATTTTTGACTTTTTCATCTTTTTCTTGTATTAATTTTTGCCTGTTTCAGCAGTGCTGACAATAAACCATGTTTTACCTCTTTACCAGAATGGTTAGGTACTGTTAGCTGTTCAGATTTAATTGGATGCTGCATGATTACATGACTACCCTTTTTCCTTACTATAAACCAACCATCTTTTTTAAGAAGCCTGAATAGTTCATTGTATTTCATACATACAAAGGTAATATATTTATTACCTATAATGAATAAATTCAATAAAAAACTTCAATGATTGTCTGAAATAGTAATAATGAGTAAGAAAAATATTTGTTCTTACTATTGAGGCATCTTATCTGCTCATAACTACCCCCCCATACATTGAACATCATCTTATATTTTTCTGTATCGGAAAGTAACCGCCACAAAAAACTGTTAACCAACGGGAGAAAACAGGTAACAGATAACAGATCTCCTTAATCAGAATCGTTTTGCACCCATTCCTTTGCTTTAACAGCTTCCTTTTCAGTGAAATATTTTATTTCACCTGAGATGAAAGGCTTGGTTACCTTTGCTGTCTTCTCGACCACGCCGGTATCTCCTACAATGGCCAGCTTTTCAAGTTTTCTAATATGTTTAAAGAAAACCTTAAAGTCCTCCCATAGAGCTTTGGGTTCTATACCCTCAATATCATCGGGGGATAATTCCAGATATACTTTTTGTGTGTCATACTCCCTGGCATTTTTTTCCAGGAGAGCTTTAAGCTTATCGTAATCTGATTTTTCAATTTTACCTTTAACCTTGAAGGCTACCAGGTTGTTCTTTGTGAAATCCAATATTTTAAACATGAGGTTTTAATTTTAGTTCAGATTACCTGAATAGTCCAACTATAGCCGCTATCATGAGAACAACCAGAAAAATCCAGAAAATAGTGCTTATGGCAAGTACTGGTAATTCCTCGTCTGTGGTTTCCGGGATGTTTTCACGTTCAGGGTATCTTGTACTTTGTCGTGGTGGACTAGCAGCGGCCAACAGAAGGGCGAACAGTATGACAACTGCCAATATCGGCACCCAGGCAACATCATAAATAACAGGACCAACGGGTTCTATCCAGGCTGATGCAGCAATCCCCGCTAGAACCAGGATTATTATAAATGTCCAAAAACTACCCCAAGGGCCTGAATACTTAAATAGATAGTAGAAAAAAGCACCTACAACGAAAGCAAGTACAATACTGATTAAAATTTCTGCAAATAAATACATAGCTTAATTTTTTAAGGGTTTAAAAAAATTTAGTTGTTTCAATTCTGTTGGTTACATTGAAAAGAACATGCCAAAAAAAATATTCTTTCAATTAATGCTTCCATAGACTCATCATATCAACAATTTCGGTCTGTTTTCAAAGGATTTGGGCTCAGTTGTA